>NZ_CAXRBQ010000099.1:0-38852 GCF_964228735.1 Pontibacterium sp.
CGAACGCTTTCATTTCACCGCCGAAAACTTCCGCACATACGCGAGTCAGGGCAGCAGTCAGTGTAGTTTTGCCGTGGTCAACGTGGCCGATAGTACCAACGTTAACGTGCGGCTTGGAGCGTTCAAATTGTTCTTTAGCCATCAGTACAATCCACTAGCGATAAGTTTCGAAAATCAAATATAACAAAGGGCAGATATATTGCTATATCTGCCCTTCATCATCAAAACTGGAGCTCATGGGCGGATTTGAACCGCCGACCTCACCCTTACCAAGGGTGTGCTCTACCCCTGAGCTACATGAGCACAACTCATACTCCAGCTGGAGCGGGTAGCGGGAATCGAACCCGCCTCTTCAGCTTGGAAGGCTGAGGTAATAGCCACTATACCATACCCGCATTAGATCAAGCTGAATGGTGGTGGGAGGTGGATTCGAACCACCGAAGCTTGCGCGTCAGATTTACAGTCTGATCCCTTTGGCCACTCGGGAACCCCACCTTACCAAAACTTCGCTGCTGAATGGTGCCGGCACCCAGAGTCGAACTCGGGACCTACTGATTACAAGTCAGTTGCTCTACCAACTGAGCTATACCGGCTCAGCGTCGAAGTGGCGCGTATATTACCCACAGCCCTTTTGGGACGCAACCCCTATTCCCAACTTTTTTTAATTTTTTTTTCAAATCCGCTGGTTTTTGCTTAGCACTTTGTTTTTATTGGGTAATTTTCAAACAAGACTCAGCACACTCAGCGCTTCATAGCTACTATATACGCTTCGATTAACAACTATATAAGGTAAAGCTGCAGACCGAACTAACCCAGCGACCAGTGCAAGCCTTCCATCACCAGATCGGGATGCAATTGCCCCACCCCGGCCAACTGATGAAACAGCACACCGTCACCGCCCGTGATATAGAGCGCATCCAGGGAATCACCATCCAGTTCACGGGTGATCTTTTCCTGCAGTGCCTGAAAGGCGAAATTAATACCGTGAGCGACGGCAGCAGAAGTATGCTGACCCGGCGCAGTCTTAAACTGCTCGATCGAACGATCGACCAGCACTTCAGCGGTATTACGCTGCAGACTTTCCGACATCAGGCGCAAACCCGGAATGATAAAACCACCCCGGTGCTGCCCATCCTGTTCCACATAGTCCACTGTGATGGCACTACCACAGTCAACGACACAGCAGGCACCGTTACTGTCATTAAAGGCCGCCAGCATCGCCAGCCAACGATCCACCCCCATACGGGACGGGTCACTGTAGCTGTTGGTGACACCGGCTGCCTGGTGACGGGTCACTGCAAATTCGGGCTGACAGTTCCAGCGCGCTTCGCAGTAGGCAAGGAGAAGGCTGGCCACGACTGGACCTGCCACATTTGATATACGGACCCGCTCAACCTGAGCGGGCCACTGTGCAGGCATTGCTGTCGTAAGCTCTTTGGTCGGGCAACGGCCGCGGTCCTGCACCACGCCCGCCTCGACGGTTCGCCACTTCAGCAGGGTATTGCCCACATCGATATCAAGGATCATCTTGTGCGTCTGACGCTCACTTCACCACCGTGAAAACGGCGTAATCCCTCTGCTGTTTCCAGCAACAGCGCACCACTGCTATCCACGCCACGACATACACCTTCCAGCGTATTCTGGCCGACAAACAGATTTACCGGTTCGTCCTGGTAGGCATGCCACTGGTGCCACTGATCCACCAACGGCGCAAAACCATCAATGGCGAACTGCTCCAGCGCAGGCACCAGCTCATCGAGCACCGCCGCCAGCAGCGCATTGCGTGACACCTTGCGCCCCATTGCGGTCTGCAGATCAACCCAAGGCTGGTCGATCGCAGCGGCATAGTCGATTGGCATGGCTACATTAATACCCACGCCAATCACCACCTGACACTCACCCGAGGCATCACCGGTCATCTCCAGCAAGATACCGGCCAGCTTGCGCTCCTGCCACAACAGGTCGTTTGGCCACTTCAGCTGCACATCATCTGCGCCCAGCTTCTGTATCGCCTTAACCAGACTCAGCCCCACCAGAAGACTCAAACCTTCCAGTGCAGCCGCGCCGCTATCAAAGCGCCAAACCAGTGAGAAATAGAGATTACGCCCAAAAGGGCTCTCCCATTGACGACCACGACGACCCCGGCCGTCGGTTTGCTGCTCGGCGACAAACAGGTGGCCGTGGCAATCAGCTGCCTGGCTCTTCTGCGACGCCCGCAAATTGGTCGATGGGATAGAGAGGTCAAGCTCGATGGTTTTCAGCTTCGAACGCACCGATGGCTCAAGTGCTGCTTCGATCTGATCCAGGTCCAGCAGGTCCAGCCCGCCCGGCACCCGGTAACCACGTCCCTTGACGCTATAAATTTCCAAGCCGAACTCTTCCAGCTTGCGGATTTGCTTCCATATGGCACTGCGGCTTACGCCCAACACCTCTCCGAGCTCTCGCCCGGAGTGAAAGCGTCCGTCAGCCAGGATAGACAACAACGAACGGATCGCCATACTACTTTATCCTTCGTTACACCCGGTCCAACACGATAAAACTGTAATCGTAGGGGTTTGGTTCCATTGCCGTGAAGTCCTCGCGCCCGACCTCGCGCCACTCTTCCATCGCGAATGCCGGGAACCAGGCATCACCCTCCACACTGGCATGAACCTGCGTCAGATACAGCCGGTCAGCACGGGTCAGCGCCTGCTCATAGATCTGAGCACCACCGATCACCATCGCTTCTTCCGCGCCATCAATCACACAGATGCTTTCTGCCAGCTCTATTGCAGCCTCCAGACTCGGCACCACTTTGACACCCTCAGGTGCGTAGCCCTCCTGCCTGGAGATCACAATATTGGTACGGCCCGGCAAAGGTCGCCCGATCGACTCATAGGTCTTACGCCCCATGATGATAGGTTTCGACATCGTAACCTGCTTGAAGTAACGCAGATCTTCAGGCAGATGCCATGGCAACTTGTTGTTGATGCCGATGACCCGGTTTTCCGCCTGAGCGACAATGATTGCCAGCCTCATGTTCTTTCCTCAAATTGATACTGCAGCCCGAATCGCCGGATACGGGTCATAATCAACTACTTCAAAATCTTCGAACTGATAGTCAAACAGACTCTCTGGCTTGCGCTTAATCACCAGCTTCGGCTTCTTCCGCGGCGTACGGGAAAGCTGTTCCTGCACGATGGCTGGATCGTTGATGTGGTCCTGATACAGATGCGCATCACCAAAGGTGTGGACAAAGTCACCGACATCCAGGTCACACTGCTGCGCGATCATGTGCGTCAGCAATGCGTAGGAGGCGATGTTAAAAGGGACACCCAGCACGTAGTCGGCACTGCGTTGGTAGAGCTGACAGCTTAATTTGCCGTCGAGCACATAAAACTGGAACAGAGTATGACACGGCGGCAGTGCGGCCTTACCGTTACGGACATTGTCTTGCGGGCTGACGGTTTCATCCGGCAGGTCGGCCGGGTTCCAGCCACTGACAATCAGACGGCGCGAATTCGGGGTTTTCTTGATCTGCTCCACCACCTGGCTAATCTGGTCGATGGTGCTGCCATCCGGACACTGCCACGAACGCCACTGCTTACCGTATACCGGGCCGAGGTCGCCGTCTTCCAGCGCCCACTCATCCCAGATCGACACACCGCGCTCTTTCAGCCAGTTGTTGTCGGTATTACCGTCCAGGAACCACAGTAGCTCATAGATGATCGACTTGAGGTGGACCTTTTTGGTGGTCAGCAGCGGAAAACCTTCCGACAGATCAAAGCGCAGCTGACGACCAAACACGGAGCGGGTTCCGGTACCGGTTCTGTCCCCTTTATCGGTGCCGTTTTCCAAAATATCCCGCATCAGATCCAGGTACTGCTGCATTATCGATCTCGCCCTTCTCTTATATAAAAGATTACTTATTTGCCGATTCTACACTGCGAGCGTACGCCACACCAATCATCCCTGCCCCGATCAGGATCATAGGCACCGACAATAGCTGCCCCATCGTCAGCCAATCAAACGCCAGGAACCCCAAGTGACTGTCCGGCTCGCGCACCAGCTCTACCAGGCTACGGAACAGGCCATAAAGCATCAAGAATAGACCAGACACCGCCATCCGTGGGCGCGGCTGGCTGGAATACCACCAAAGAATAATAAAGAGCAGCACACCCTCAAGTGCAAATTCATATAGCTGGGAAGGATGACGGGCCAACCCGTCCGCGGTACGCGGAAAGACAACCCCCCACGGCAGATCGGTAGCACGGCCCCACAGCTCACCGCCGATAAAGTTACCCACACGCCCTGCGCCCAGACCGATCGGGATTAGCGGCGCTACAAAATCGCCCATCTCCAGCAGCGACTTGTTGTGCTTACGCCCCCACAGCCAGAGCACGAAAATCACACCCAGCAGGCCACCGTGGAAGGACATGCCGCCCTCCCACACCGCAAACAACCACAGCGGATCCGCCAGAAACTGATCGAAGTTGTAAAACAACACATAACCAAAGCGACCGCCGAGCACGACACCCATCGCCCCCCAGAACACCAGGTCGGACACCTGCTCTTCGGTCCAGCCGGAGCCCGGTTTGCGGGCGCGGACACAACCCAGCCACCAGGCAGCAGCAAAGCCCACTAGATACATCACGCCGTACCAGTGAACCTTCAGCGGCCCTACATCCAATAACACCGGATCAATATCATGCACCCACATAGTGATTCCTCAGAACAGGTTCTTTCCGATCAGATAGCTGCCAACACAGAGCAGGAAGACAGCAAAATAACGTTTCAGCGTTGGCGCAGGCAGACTGTGCGCCAGACGGGCACCAAACTTGGCAAACAATGAGCTGGTGATGACAATCCCGGCAAAGGCCGGCAGATAGACATAACCCAGACTCCACTCATCCGTCTGGGCATGACCCCAGCCTTCCCAGACATTGGTCATCGCGCCCATCAGGGCAATCGGCAAACCACAAGCCGCCGAGGTCGCCACCGCCTGTTGCATCTGCACCTGCTTCCAGGTCAGGAACGGCACTGTCAGTGTGCCACCACCGATACCAAAGATGGCAGACAGCGAGCCGATAAAGGTACCACCAATACCCAGCGTGCTAGCAGCGGGCGGTTCATCCCCGGCAGACGGTTTCAGACCAAACGCCATCTGCACCGCCACACAGAGTGCAAATACACCAAATACCATCTGCAGGATTGAGCCCGGCATCATGCCAGCGATCTTCACACCAAGAAATGCACCCAGCAAAATACCCAGACTGATCGGCTTAAACAGATCCCAACGTACAGCCCCGCGCTTGTGGTGCGCCCGCACCGAACTGATGGAGGTCACCACAATGGTTGCCAGCGATGTCGCCACGGCGGCATGGGTCAGCACATCCGGGGACATCCCCTGGGCAGAAAAGCTGAAGATCAGCACCGGCACAATCAGCAGGCCACCACCGATACCAAACAATCCGGCTACCACTCCGGCAACCGCTCCCAGCACCAGGTACATCAATAGGGTTAAGATCATAGGGTAAATCCTTTGTTTTACGCCGCTCCGTGCTGCCCACATCAACAGCCGCGGCTTGCTCCGCCCGTTGGGAAGCGCCTATATTAGCGGTCCACCCTGGTTATTGAAATGACAACATGTGCCTGATCACCTTCGCCTACAACAGCCATCCAGAGTATTCCCTGATCCTGCTGGCCAACCGGGACGAGTTCTTCCAGCGCCCCAGCCAGGCCATACACCACTGGCCGGACGCCCCCCAGATCCTGGCCGGACGCGATCTCGAACAGGGCGGCACCTGGCTGGGCCTGAACCAGAGCGGACGTTTTGCCACCGTCACTAACCACCGCAACGGCCGAGACAAACGCGACAGCCTGCGCTCCCGGGGTGATCTGACCCGCCACTTCCTCCGCGGTTCCCAGTCGGCAGCCGAGTACCTCACCGGCCTGGAGCCCGAACAACAGGCGTATGGCGCCTTCAACCTGCTGCTGGGTGATGAAACCGGACTGCACTACCTGAGCAATCGGCACGCCGACTCAGCCACGGCGATCAGCCCAGGAGTCTACGGCCTCTCCAATGCACTGCTGGACACATCCTGGCCGAAGGTCACGAAGGTAAGAGAGGGATTACGCCAGCTGCTGGCAGAGCGCGAACCCAACCGCGACGCCATGCTGGCCCTGATGCAGGATCGCGCACAGGCCCGGGACGAACACCTGCCCGATACAGGCATCAGCTTGGAATGGGAACGCATGCTCTCGTCCTGTTTTATTCAATCGGAGCATTACGGTACCCGTGCGATTACGCTGCTGATGCAGAAACCGGACGGCAACACCTACCTGCGCGAGCAGACCTTTGACGTTGAGGGCAATACGGACGTTCAGGAATTTGACCTGCAGCTACCCGCCATAGGCGCTGCAGACCGGGAAGAGAATTAATCCGGGATAACCGGGCGGGTCAGCTGCGACAGACCCAGTTCGCGCAGGCGACGGCGCAGCAGCTGGTGAATCTTGTCAGCATCGTCCATGCCCATCACCTGCTGTAGCAGCTCATCGGCTTCCACCTTGGTGACGTTACGGATCGCGGACTTCACCTTCGGAATGTTGGTGGCGTTCATCGACAACACGTCATAGCCCATGCCCATCAGCAGCAGAGCTCCACCCGGATCGGCTGCCATCTCACCACAGATCGATACCGGCACACTTTCTTTATGCGCCTCACGGGCAATGTATTCCAGCGCACGCAGCACCGCCGGATGGTAGGACACATACAAGCCCGCCACACGCGGGTTGTTGCGATCCACCGCCAGCAGGTACTGGGTCAGGTCATTGGAACCCACCGAGATAAAATCGACACGACGGGCAAAACGGCGCACCTGATACACCGCCGCCGGCACCTCAACCATCACCCCCACCTGCGGGCGGTCGATCTGGTAGCCTTCGTCACGCAACTCGGACAGTGCACGGTCGATCTGGCGGTTTGCCTCATCCACCTCATGCACACTGGTCACCATCGGCAACATAATGCGCAGGTTACCCAGACCTTCGCCGGCACGCAGCATCGCACGCACCTGCACCAGGAAAATCTCCGGGTGATCCAGGGTGACACGAATACCACGCCAGCCCAGGAACGGGTTTTCCTCTTCGATCGGGAAGTACGGCAGCGCCTTGTCCCCGCCGATATCCAGGGTACGCATGGTTACCGGCCGTGGGTGGAACGCTTCCAGCTGTCGCCGGTAAGTCTGCAGCTGCTCCTGCTCACTGGGGAAGAAGTCACGGATCATAAACGGGATTTCGGTACGGTACAGACCGATCCCCTCGGCACCACGCTCCAGTGCGCGAGCCACGTCCGCCACCAGCCCGGTGTTTACCCACAGCGGCATACGGAAACCATCCCGGGTTTCTGCAGGCATCTCTTTCAGGGTTGCCAGCTCGGCCGCCATCTCCTGCTCGCCACGCACGATATCGAGGTAGGCAACACGCAGGTCTTCGGACGGATCGATATAGACACGGCCGGAGTAACCATCAATGATTGCATCCCGGCTATGCAGGCGGGTGTACGGCAGGTCGAGCGCACCCATAATGGTTGGGATACCCATGGAACGGGCCAGAATTGCCGCGTGTGAGTTACCGGAACCGTGTACGGAGACCAAACCCATCAACTTGTCGGACGGCACCTCACCCAGCATCGCCGGGGTGAGTTCGTCGGCCACCAGGATCGTGTCTTCCGGAAACTCGATCTCCGCCGGACCGGATTCCTGCATATAGGCCAGCACGCGACGACCCAAGTCTTTAATATCGGTAGCACGTTCACGCAGGTAGGGATCATCCATCATGGAGAACTGTTTCACGTGCTCCATCACCACGTTACGCAGCGCCCCCTGCGCCCATTGGCCGCCTCGGATCTGCTCGATAATCTCGCCCGCCAGGGCGTTGTCATCCAGCATGCGCAGATAGACATCAAACAGCGCCTGCTCTTCCGCGCGCAAGCGTTTGGACAGACTACGGCCGACCACCTTGATATCGCGTCGTACGGACGCCAGCGCCTCCTCGAACCTCTGGATCTCTTTGTCGATATCGTTGGCGACTTTATCCGGCACCGCCGCCAGATCAGCAGGCGGCGCAATTACCACGATATGTCCCACTGCGACACCCGGTGCACCGGCGATACCTTCGAAGCGACGCTCGTTTTCGCTCTTACCTTCCTGTGGCTTGATCAGCCCGGTCGCTTCCGCGTGAGCGATCACACCCGCCAACTGTGCGGACAACGTAACCAGGAAGGCTTCCTCGCTCTCATCGAAGCGACGAACCTCCTTCTGCTGCACAACCAGCACACCCAGTACATCACGGTGGTGAATAATCGGCACACCCAGAAACGCGTGAAACTGCTCTTCGCCGGTGTCTTTCAGGTAGGTATAACGGGGGTGGAGGGAGGCATCTTCCAGGTTGATCGGCTCAGCACGCTGGCCAACCACGCTGACGATACCTTCGGAAGAAGCCAGGCTGACTTTACCCACTGCATCGGGGTTCAATCCCTGGGTGGCCATCAGGCTGTAGCGCTCGGCTTCATCGTCGTATAGATAGACCGAGCACACCTGGGTCCGCATGGCACGCTGAATACGCCGTACAATCAGATCCAGCACCGACTCCAAATCCGGAGCAGTACTAACCTCCTGCACTATCTTGCGCAACACTTCCAGCATCCACCAGCCTCCCAGTTTTTTATATATTTATAATTCTTATACGATCATCCGTGACATTTTTGGCGACAGCTCGCGCATCGCCTTTCGATATACCTCGCGTTTAAACGAGACAACCTGGCCCAGTGGATACCAATAGCTGACCCACTGCCAGTCATCGAACTCCGGTGACTCGCTCGTATCAATCGTCACCGCTTTATCATCTGTAAGCATCCGCAGCAGAAACCACTTCTGTTTCTGTCCAATACATATCGGATGCGAGTTGCGCCGAATCATGCGCTTGGGCAAACGGTAACGAAGCCAACCTCGGGTTACCGCGACAATCTCAACGTCTGTGGGTGTGAGACCTATTTCCTCTTTAAGTTCACGAAACATCGCCTCTTCCGGCGACTCATCTTCGTTGATACCACCTTGTGGAAACTGCCAGGCGTCTTGACCAATACGCCTTGCCCAGAGAACCTGACCCAGCGAGTTAGCCAGAATGATACCGACATTCGGTCTAAACCCATCTGAATCGATCACGTATTTTTTCCTAAAACTTTTTCAACCTATTGTTCCACAATTCTTTTG
Organism: Pontibacterium sp.; assembly: GCF_964228735.1. Taxonomy (GTDB): domain Bacteria; phylum Pseudomonadota; class Gammaproteobacteria; order Pseudomonadales; family Balneatricaceae; genus Pontibacterium. The sequence goes on from NZ_CAXRBQ010000099.1 coordinate 9,252, forward strand.
TGGTCGGCAAATCAACTGTTCACCCCCCTTACTACCACCCGGAGCAGCCTGTAAAATCACCCTATAACATCGGAAATTTCCGGCCACCAGCAATCTGACAGGGAGACTCCCACTTGAGCCTGGCTATCTTTGATCTGGACAACACCCTTATTGGCGGCGACAGCGATCACGCCTGGGGCGAGTTCCTGTGTAAAAAAGGGATCGTTGATACCGATGCCTACCGTCGTGCAAACGACTACTTTTATGAACAGTATAAAAGCGGTGGTCTGGATATCCATGAGTACCTGAACTTTGCCCTGCTGCCGCTGGCACAGAACGAAATCGCGCAGCTGAGCGTATGGCATGAGGAGTTTATGCAGGAGATGATCGAACCGATCATGCTGCCAAAAGCCGAAGCCCTGCTGCAGAAACACCGCGACCAGGGTGACTTCCTGCTGATCATCACCGCCACCAACCGTTTCGTCACCCAGCCGATCGCCGACCGCCTGGGCGTAGACGCGATCCTGGCCACCGAGCCGGAGATGAAGGACGGTGCCTACACCGGCCACGTGGAAGGCACACCATGCTTCCAGCACGGCAAGGTAGAGCGCCTGCACGCCTGGCTGGCAGAGACCGGCCACACGCTGGATGGCAGCTACTTCTACAGCGACTCCCACAACGACCTGCCGCTGCTGGAGCTGGTGAACACACCGGTTGCCGTTAACCCGGACGAACTGCTGGAAAACCGCGCCAAAAAGAGCGACTGGCAGATCCTCGACCTGCGCTAAGCCTCTTCCTCAGGCAGGCCCTGCCCTGCCTGAACCCCTTTTTATTTCCCCGCCCCTTCTGACTCACGCTTAGATCCCCCTAGCTATACTCAACAGTACGCCTGTCCACTCACCGGTTGCCGCAGGAGTCCAGCACTGATGGATATAAAGCCACTTGCCAGCCACGCGCTCTACACAGCCTGTGATGAATCCACATTCACGTTTAGCTCCACCACGGAGCTGGAACCGCTGCCGAACCATCTAGGCCAGGAGCGCGCCAAGGACGCCATCCGCTTTGCCGTTGATATGCCCAGCCCGGGTTACAACCTCTACGTAACCGGTCCAACCGGCATCGGCAAACTGTCCCTGGTCAAGGGGATTCTTGAGCAATACCCCAAGGACAATAGCGCAGTGTTCGACTGGTGTTATATCAACAACTTCGACACCCCAAGCAAGCCTCGTGTGCTGCGCCTGCAACCAGGCATCGGCCGGCAGCTACAGCGGGATATGACCGACCTGGTGGAGCGCTTGCTGGTTACGCTGCCCGCCACACTGCAGAGCGACGAATACCATCGTCGGGTGAATGAACTGCAGGAGGAATACCACGAACGCGAAGAACAGCTGTTCAGCGATCTGGGCCGCGAAGCTCAGGAACGCAAGCTCACCCTGATGCGTACCGCCACCGGTTACACCATAGCCCCCATGCGCGACGGCAAGCTGATCACGACCAAGGAGTTCAACGCGCTCACCGAGCAAGAACAGGCGGAGATGAAAGCCAGCATCGACCTGATCAATGACAAGCTAAAAGCCAGCGTGCGCACCTTAAACAACTGGCAGGAGGAGAGTGTCGCACGCGTAAAAGAACTCAACCGCAGCTTTATTCAGCAAGCGGTCGAACCGGCAATAGATTATTTGAAATCACGCTATCAGGAACATCCCGGCGTCGATCTCTATCTGGACAGCGTACAAAGCGATATTGAGAGTAACGCTTCCGACTTTATGACCAAGTCCGACGAAGATAACGCCTCGCCGCCACAGGCCAGCTCCACTCAGTTCAACCGCTACAAGGTGAATGTCCTGGTGGATAACAGCGAGACCAGCCGCGCCCCGGTGGTCTATCTGGACCAACCCAACCTGCAGAACCTGATCGGGCGTATCGAACATATCTCTCAGTTCGGCACCCTGCTGACCAACTTCACACTGATCCAGCCCGGGGCGCTGCATAAGGCGAACGGCGGCTTCCTGATCATCGATGCTTTCCACCTACTCTCCACAGGCTTCAGCTGGCCCGCCCTGAAGCGCGCCCTGAAGTCAGGTGAGATCCGTATCGAGTCGGTCCACGAGATGCTCAGCCTCTCCAGCACCATCTCCCTGGAACCGGAGCCCATCCCCACCAACGCCAAGGTAATCCTGTGCGGAAACCGCTTACTCTACCACCTGCTCAAGGAGTACGACCCCGACTTCGGCCTGCTATTCAAAGTGCAGGCCGATATGGAAGACAGCATCGACCGCAGCCCGGAAGCCTGCCAGCATTACGCCCGCATCATCGCCTCCTTGGGACGCGAAGCGGACCTGTTACCTCTGGCACCGGGAGGTGTTGCCCAGATCATTGAATTTAGCGCCCGCCGTATGGAGCACAGCCACAAGCTCTCGCTGCACATGGCCCGGCTGATCGACCTGATCCACCGTGCCGATCACGAAGCGCGCCAGACAAACAGCGACCTGATCGAACGCAAACATGTCACAGCCGCGCTGGATCGCTGGTTATGGCACAGCAGCCGCTATCAGCAGCTCATTCAGGAACTGATCAGCGAAGAGACCCTGAAGATCACCACTCAGGGCAGCCAGATCGCGCAGATCAACGGGCTCTCAGTGGTGCAACTGGGCGACTTCTACTTCGGTCGCCCTTCCCGTATCACCGCCACTGCCCGCCTGGGTAACGGCAAGATTCTCGATATCGAGCGCGAAAGCGATATGGGCGGCGATATTCACAGTAAGGCGGTCATGATCATCAGCGCACTACTGGCATCCCGTTATGCCCGCAATGCGCCGCTGGCCCTTTCGGCCACGCTGGTGTTCGAGCAATCATACGGTGGCATAGAGGGCGACTCTGCCTCGGTGGCAGAAATGCTGTCGCTGCTCTCAGCCATCACCCGCATTCCGCTCAAACAAACCCTGGCGGTGACAGGCTCACTCAATCAGCTGGGCCAGGTCCAGGCGATTGGCGGCGTGAACGAGAAGATCGAGGGTTTCTTTGATATCTGCAAGGCCCGCGGTCTGGATGGCAGCCACGGCGTGGCCATTCCTGCCAGCAATGTGCGCCACCTGATGCTGCGCGAAGAGGTTCGCAAAGCCTGCGCTGCCGGGCAGTTTGCCATCTACCCGCTCGATACGCTGGATGATGCGATCACACTGTTTACCGGCATAGCCGCAGGCGTCAGTGATCCAGAGGGGGTCTACCCCGACGACAGCTTTAATGCCCGGGTGATGAACCAGTTGGAGCATTTTGGTGACCTCAAGCGCGAGCTGCTGGAATCGCGCCAGGAGGAAGAGGCCAACAAGCGTGACTAAAACCAAGACACATCGGATTTTACTGGCTCTGGACCCGGGCAGCCCGGTCAACGAGGCCCTGGAATCGGCCGTTGACCTGGCCCTGGAGCAGGACGCCGAACTGCATCTGATGTTCAGTGAAAGCGGGTATCTGCGCGAGGTTGCCGGGCTGCCGTTCTGTCGAGAGGTTGAGTTTAAATCCAGCCGCGAGCGGCAATTGTCACCGCAACAGGTTGATCGCAGTTTGCGCTCGCTGGCCCGCCAGCTGGAACATGCCTTTAAGCAAACCCTGCAAACCACCCACCTGCGCGGCAGTTTTATGCTGCATCAGGATTCCAGGCAGCAGTTACTCCGACGCTGCGGTGGCGGTGATGTGTTATGGCTAAGCCCAGCCACACTGATGATTCGCATTCCGAGTGCACGCCGGCCGCCACGCGACACCCTGTATCTGGTCTATGTCGACAGCCCAACAGGGGAGCACGCCATCTCACTGGCCAACAGCCTGCTGCGACGGGGTTATAAGCGCCTGCTGGTGTTTGTACCGGATACGTTGGAGCTTCAGAACCTATCTGCCCGTTTTGAGTTACCTGCCGAGATTATCCCGCTGGGTGATGATCTGCAGACACTGCAGCAAGCGGTGGCGCTGCGCGCCACAAATACCCTGCTTATCCCCGAGGATTACCTTAAACGCGCCCAGGTGGATGCACTGCTAGAGGCCTTCAGTCACTCCCGTCTAGAGATGTTACTAGTGCTCTAATACTGTTTAGTTCGCTACCACCAATGGGCGGCAGATCACCCATTTATCCATCAGAAAGGGTGATTTCCCGCCAATCCTCAACCCGATTTCGCGCAGCATTTAACCAATTTCCGCGCGATTATCGCCTTTACTCGCCACATACAGGCCATGGCACGTTCTATGCTGTAGGTAACGCTTATTTTCAACAACAAGCAAAGAGTTACCGTTATGTACAGCATGCGCCAGCGCGTAGGACTGGCATTAGGACCCGCCCTGTTCCTACTGATACTATCCCTGCCTTTACCCGAGGGCATGAAACCCGAAGCTCTGAAAGTCGCTGCCATCGCCGCTCTGATGGCCACTTGGTGGATCACCGAAGCGATCCCGATCCCGGCCACCTCTCTGCTGCCGGTGGCACTCTACCCGATGCTGGGTGTGATGAAATCCGCCCAGGCCACACCGTCCTACGCCAACCACCTGATCTTTCTGTTTATGGGTGGTTTCCTGATCGCCATCGCCATGGAACGCTGGAACCTGCATAAACGCGTGGCCCTGCACACCATCCGCCTGGTTGGTACCGGACCGGATCGCATCGTCCTGGGTTTTATGATCGCCACCGCCTTCCTCTCCATGTGGGTGAGCAACACCGCCACCACCATGATGATGGTACCGATTGGCCTGGCCATCATCCATCAGGCCGCTGATGACCTGCGTGAACAACCGGTCGACGGGGTGGATATCCGCCCGATGCACTTCAAGTTTGGTATCTCGCTGATGCTGGGTATCGCCTTTGCCGCCTCCATCGGTGGTGTCGGCACCCTAATCGGTACGCCACCCAATACCGTACTGGCCGGTATGACCGAGAACCTCTACGGTTACTCCATCGGTTTTGCTCAGTGGATGAGTTTTGGTGTACCGCTGGCCGTGGTGATGCTGGGCATCGCCTGGTTCCTGTTGGTTAAAGTGGTCTACCCGTCCGGCCTGAAAACCCTGCCGGGTGGCGAAGAGATGGTCGAGCGTCAGCTGAATGAACTGGGTGCGATGAGCAAAGCCGAGAAGTTGGTGCTGCTGATCTTCCTGCTGACGGCAGCGGCCTGGATCGCCCGCGGTTTTATCAAACCTCCGATGATCCATGACGCCACTATCGCCATCATCGGTGCCCTACTGCTGTTCATTACGCCGGTTAACCTGAAGAAGGGTGTTTTCCTGCTGGACTGGGAATCCGCGGTGAAACTGCCATGGGGTGTAATCCTGCTGTTCGGTGGCGGCTTGGCACTGGCCCAAGGTTTTTCCACCAGCGGCCTGACCGAGTGGATCGGTGGCCAGCTGAGCCTGCTCAGCGGTATGGACCTGACCCTGTTTATCGGCGTGGTGGTGCTGCTGACTCTGTTCCTCACCGAGATCACCTCCAACACCGCTACTGCTACTTTGTTGATTCCGGTGATGGCTGCCGTGGCAGGCACCATGGGTGTGCACCCGTTTGGCACCATGTTCTCCGCCGCCGTCGCAGCCTCCTTCGCCTTTATGCTGCCGGTGGCAACCCCCCCCAACGCCGTGGTGTATGGATCCGGTTACGTCAGCATTCTACAGATGGCCAAGGCGGGCTTCTGGGTGAACCTGGTTGGTGTGGTCGCCATCACCCTCTGCATCGCCTACGTCCTGCCAATGTTGTGGGGTATCGACCTGCTGAGCGTGCCGGACTGGGCGGTGAGATAACCCACCCGTACGCCCTGACACATATCCACAAAAAGCCGACGTTCTTGTCGGCTTTTTTATCCACATCCGCTGGCGCTACACCTCATCCATAGCCGCCAGATACCTCTTCAACGGCAACATCTCATGTTTACGCAGGTAACTGCGCAGCTGGTGGTAGGTCAGCCCCAGGGCATCTGCTGTCTGGCTCTGATTGAAATGGTTCTCGCCCAGCGCCTGCTCCAGCGCCTGCTTTTCCAGTGCGCGCATACGCTCCGGCAGGCTTGTCAGGTGCGATATATCCAATGATGTCTTTGCAACAGGCTCCGCAGCTGCTGTCGATTCCCCTGGCTGCTCCTGTGATACCTCGGCATCCCGCCACGGGGCATGGAAGGGGTTGATCAACACTGAATCAACCGGCTCCTCGTGATCACCACTGCGGTAGACACTGCGCTCCACCACGTTCTTCAGTTCACGGATATTACCCGGCCAATCGTAGGCCTCCAGCTGCGCCAATGCTTCCTCGCTGAAACCGGGGAAGTAAGCCCGCCCCAGTTCCCGACACATCCCGAGGGCAAAGTGTTCTGCCAATTCCGGGATATCGTCCTTGCGGTAACGCAGCGGCGGCAAATTCACCACATCAAAAGCGAGACGGTCGAGCAGGTCGGCGCGGAACTGACCCCGCTCGGCCAGGCGCGGAATATCCTCGTTGGTGGCGGCAATCAGGCGCACATCCACCCTAATGGTCTGCTGCCCGCCCAGACGCTCGAATTCGCCGTATTCGATCACCCGCAGCAATTTCTCCTGCACCCGTAGGGAGCAGGTCGCCAGCTCATCAAGAAACAGTGTACCGCCGTCGGCCCGCTCAAAACGTCCCAGATGACGTTTGGTTGCACCGGTGAATGCCCCCGCCTCATGACCGAACAGCTCGCTCTCCAGCAGGCTTTCACTCATCGCCGCACAGTTGAGCTTAAGGAAGGTCTCATCCCAACGCCGCGACAGGAAGTGCAGGCGCTCAGCAATCAATTCCTTACCGGTACCACGCTCTCCCAGAATCAGCACCGGCTTGCTCAGCGGCGCCAGACTGGAGACCTGGTCGATCACATCCATCAACAACGGGGAGCCACCCACCAGTGACTGGCGTTTTGAATGATCCATTCTGACTATTGCTTAGCTTAATAGACTATTTAATAGACATATTAGCCATATTTTCTGCGCCTGTCATTTTCCAGCAAAGCCCAATAAATCTCTTTTAAAACAGCAAGGTGCAGCGATAAACCCATTTTTGGCACAGCAATCGCAATATACCGGGAAAGCCAACAACCGACCTTGAGTCGATTAAAAGGAGATGATCATGGGTATCTTTTCCCGTTTTCAGGACATCGTGAACGCCAACATCACTTCTCTGCTGGATCGCGCAGAAGATCCGGAAAAAATGATCCGGATGATGATTCAGGAGATGGAAGACACACTGGTAGAAGTACGCACAACCTCCGCCCGCGTCATCGCCGACCGCAAAACTCTGGAGCGCCGTATCGGTAACCTGCAGCGTGACGCCGAGGAGTGGGAAGGCAAGGCAAAACTGGCGCTGAGCAAAGGCCGCGAAGATCTGGCACGCGCAGCCCTGGCTGAACAGTCCAGCATCCAGGAAACCCTGGAACTGGCCCACAACGAGATGCTGCTGGTAGACGAACAGCTGGCTGAACTGAACGACGAGATTGGTCAGTTGCAGCGCAAACTGGATGACGCCAAGGCGAAACAGAAAGCCCTGCTGGCACGTGAGCAGACCACCCGCTCCCGCCTGGAGATCCGCCGCCGCTTCAGCCGCGACAAACTGAATGCAGCGTTTGAGAAGTTTGAGCGTTACGAACGCAAGATGGACGACATGGAAGCCGAAGTGGAGAGTTACGACCTGGGTACCAAGGATCTGGCCGAAGAGATCGCCGATCTGGAGCGCGACGAGAAACTCGACGAAGCACTGGCTAAACTGAAAGCTCAGATGGATAGCGACCAGAAAGGTAAAGAGTGATGTCTAGCATCCTGTTCTTCTTCGTCCCAACCGTGATTTTTATGGGGCTCGTAGCCCCGCTCTGGCTGGTGTTGCACTACGTCAGCAAGTCACGGTCAGCAAAAGGATTGTCCGACGATGATCGTCACACCCTGACCAGTGCGCTGGCCCAGGTAGAACGGCTGGAAGAACGTATCGGCACACTGGAAACCATACTGGATGCGGAACATCCCCAGTGGCGCGAAACCGAATCCGGCCATCGATATCAGGATTCAACAAGGAGCTAACCATGTTTTCACGCAAATACAGTGGCTACGGCATGGACCTTTATCGCAGTCGCGACGACCGCTGGTTGGCGGGCGTCTGCGGCGGCATCGCCGACAACATCAACATGCCAAGCTGGCTGGTTCGCCTGGGGTTCATTACCCTGTTCCTGTTCACCGGTAGCTTCGCCATCCTGCTGTACATCGCAGGTGTCGTGATGCTGGCCAAACGTCCACAGGCAAGCCGCAGCGAATCACAGTCGCACACGCACCATGAGTGCTACCGCGAACAACATCACAGTCAGCGACACGGATACGGCCGCCAGGGCGAAACACCCCATAACCTGAAAGACGCCCTGTTCAGCTACGGCCCGACCCCAACCGGTCAGGTGCAAGATATCAGCGAGCGCATGCGCCGGGTGGACGAGAAATTGCGCAAGATGGAAGGTTACGTCACTTCCCGCAAGTTCCAGTTTGATCGCGAGATGCGCCGTAGCTAAACCCGATACCCCTCACCCTGCCCCAAAAACAAACCCCGCTATAAAGCGGGGTTCATTTTATCCACAGCCTGCCACTCTGCTTAAGGGCACGGATTTGGATACAGCACGTTGATCGCTTCGATCTCGGCCAGCAACTCATCAGAGAGCGCTACCTCCGCCGAGGCGATATTGGCTTTCAGCTGATCCATATTGCTGGCGCCAATGATATTGGAGCCCACAAACGGACGGCTGTTCACCCAGGCCAGTGCCATAGTGCATGGATCGATACCGTGTTTCTGCGCCAGGGCAGTGTAGGCCTCGACCGCTTTCTGCCCCTGCTCGGTGAAGTAGCGGCCGTACATCGGGTACTTGGTGATACGGGCACCGTCTGGACGGGCGCCACCGATGTATTTACCGCTCAGTACACCAAAGGCCAGCGGCGAGTATGGCAACAGAGAGACATTCTCCCGGTGCAGCACCTCAGCCAGCCCCACTTCCGACGTGCGGTTGAGAAAGTTGTACGGGTTCTGCACCGACACCACTTTCGGCAACTGGTGCTGTTCTGCCAGCTGCAGGAACTTCATGGTGCCCCAGGCACTCTCGTTGGAGAGGCCGATGTGACGCACCAAGCCCTCGTCCACCAGCTCCGCCAGCGCTTCAAGGGTTTCCAGGATCGGCGTACCGTCGTGCTCCGGCTTGTGCACATAGTTGAGTTGGCCAAAGAAGTTGGTGGCACACTCCGGCCAGTGCAATTGGTAAAGATCGATGTAATCGGTCTGCAAACGCTTGAGGCTGCCGGTTACCGCTTCACGGATATTCTTGCGATCCAGCGCCATATTCGGACGCAGGTAACTCACCATATCCGCGGGGGCCGCCACTTTGGTTGCCACAACCACCTGATCCCGGTTGCCACGCTTTTTAAGCCAGCTACCGATGATCTCTTCATTACGCCCCTGATACTCAGGCGAGGTCGGGATCGGATACATCTCCGCTCCGTCAAAGAAGTTCACCCCCTGCGCCAGGGCGTAATCCATCTGCTCGTGGGCTTCAGCCTCGCTGTGATCGCTGCCGTAGGTCATGGTGCCCAGGCAGATCAGGCTGACGTTAATATCCGTATTGCCCAGCGTGTTGTATTTCATGGTGGTCTCCTCAGCTCGCTGGCAGGATGCGTGCGAAGTAGGCTTTCAGGTAGTCGGTTTCCGGAATTGCCGGGTGCAGCGGGTGATCGGCACCCTGGTGGCCCTGATGGAATACCTGTGCACTGCGGTCCAGTTCGCGGCTGTTGGAACGGATAATGTCCATCAGGCGGCTGTACTCCAGGTGCATAGAGCAGGACGCGGAGACCAGCACACCACCCTTGTTCAGCAGGCGCATGGCAAAGTTGTTCATACGGGAGTAGGCACGTTCGCCGTTGCGGATATCCTTTTTCTTGGCGATAAACGCCGGCGGATCCACGATGACCACGTCAAAGCGCTCCTTCTCGGCGATCATGCCCTTACAGATATCAAAGGCATCGCCGTGGTAACCCTCGAAGCGCTCTTCCGCCCCGTTGATACGGGCGTTCTCGGCAGCCACTTCCAGCGCGTAGTGGGACGCATCCACACACACCACCTGCTCGGCACCGGCTGCCAGCGCCTGTGCACCCCAGCCACCCACGTAGCTGAACAGGTCCAGCACACGCTTACCTTTCACATGCTTCTGCATCTCGGCACGGTTGGCGCGGTGGTCGTAGAACCAACCGGTCTTCTGGCCTTTCTGCAACGGCGCCAGCAGCTGTACACCGTTCTCTTCCAGCGGGCACAGGTCCGGCAGCTCACCGTGAACGATCTCCGTGTAGGTCTCCAGGCCTTCCATATCACGCATCTTGCCGTCGTTACGCAGCAGGATCGCTTTCGGGCGGAACACCTTGTGCAGCGCATCGATAATGTCCTCCAGCACCGCTTCCATACCGGCGGTAGAGACCTGTACCACGAAGGTATCGTAGAAACGGTCGATCACCAGGCCCGGCAGGCCGTCACTGTCGCCGTACACCAGGCGATAGCACGGTGCGTCAAAGCAGGCTTCACGCAGGGAGAGCGCCACGTTCAGCCGGTGCACCAGCAGGGAACGGTCCAGCACGTGTTTCAGATCACGGCTGACGATACGACCGCAGATCAGGGTGTTCGGGTTTAAGTAGGCGATACCCAACGCTTTACCGCGGTTGTTTTCCACAACCACCTGTTCGCCTGCCGCGAAGTTTTTCAGCGGCGTGGCCGCGGTATCCACTTCATTCGAGTAGATCCAGAGGTGACCACCCCGGAGACGACGGTCAGCGCCGTCGCGAAGTTTAAGGGTTTGCAGTGACATCAATTTCCGTCCGGCTTAAACAACAATCCCGGCTCAGGAGCAAACCAGTGAATTCTCGGCTCAAAAACGAAAATCCAGCTGGCAGGCCCGCTGCCGGGATAGGTAGATCAGCGCATCCACAGATACGCTACGTTCAATCAGGATTCAGATTCGCAGTGCTCTGCGTACGCGTCCGCGCTCAGCAGGCTTTCCAGCTCTGATTCGTCGGTCAGCTTCAGCTTGAAGAACCAGCCGTCACCGTAAGGATCGCTGTTCACGGTCTCTGGTGCATCTTCCAGCTCTTCGTTCACTGCCACAACTTCACCGGACAGTGGCGCGTAGATATCGGAAGCGGCCTTTACAGACTCCACTACACCCGCATCATCACCATTTGCCAGCTCAGCGCCGACTTCCGGCAGCTCAACAAACACAACATCACCCAGCAGTTCCTGTGCGTGATCGGTTACACCGATAGTTACGGTGCCATCACCCTCAACGCGGATCCACTCGTGACTCGCTACATATTTCAGATCGGATGGATTGTTACTCATTCCAGCGTCCCCTACGCTCAATTTTAAGAAAAGACTTTCTTGCCGTTTCGTACGAACACCGGGCGACCGACTTTCACCGGCACCCGTTTGCCACGCATCTCTACATCGGCACTGTCACCGGTGGCGGCAGGTACACGCGCCATCGCAACCGAATGCCCCAGTGTCGGCGAGAAACTACCGCTGGTAATTTCACCTTCACCCACACCGTCGATAATTACTTTCTGGTGCGCCCGCAGCACACCACGCCCTTCCAGCACCAGCCCTACCAGCTTCTGCTCGATTCCGGCCTGCTTGGCCGCTTCCAGCGCGCTGCGACCGATAAAGTCACGGGTCTCCGGTTCCCAGGCGATGGTCCAGGCCATGTTTGCCTGCAACGGATTGATACTTTCATCCATCTCATTGCCGTACAGGTTCATACCCGCTTCCAGACGCAGGGTATCACGCGCGCCCAGGCCACACGGCTCGACACCGGCATCGGACAGCGCCTGCCAGAAATCGGCGACCTCATCTTCCGGTACCATCACTTCCAGGCCGTCTTCACCGGTGTAACCGGTGCGGGCGATAAACCAGCCCTCAGACTCAACCCCCTGAAAAACACTGAGACTGTCGATCAGTTTAGCGCGGGATTCATTCACCGCCACTTTCGCCAGCTCCAGGGCTTTTGGCCCCTGCACCGCGACCATCGCCAGTTCCGGCTGTTCGGTCAGCGCTACATCGTCAAACTTGGCTTTCTGCTCTGCCATCCAGTCCAGGTCTTTCTTACGGGTGGCGCAGTTTACCACGACACGGAACCATTCGCTGGATACACCCGGATCGGTCATCAGGTAAACGATCAGATCGTCCTTCACGCCGCCGTCTTCGTTCAGCATGCCGGAGTACAGCGCTTTGCCTTTCTCCTGCAGCTTGGCCACATCGTTGGCCAGCAGATAACGCAGATACTCTTTGGCATCTGCACCGGTCACATCCACGACCGTCATATGGGACACATCAAACATACCCGCAGCAGTTCGAACGGTGTTGTGTTCCTCCATCTGCGAGCCATAGTGAAGTGGCATATCCCAGCCACCGAAATCAACAACTTTGGCACCCATATCCACATGTGCCTGGTGAAGCGCGGTTTTATTGCCCATAACGAAACTCTTATTCTGTATACACTGGGCGACCCGAACAGCTGTCGCAAAAACAAAAAGAAAAGGGATGACAATTTATCGGCATTTGGCGATCAGATCAATCTTTGATCGCGTAACCGGGGTAGACAATTGTCTCAGATGACGGGCTTTAGAGGCCAGGATTGGCGAGGGTTTGCGGCATTTCCCCCTCGCCCGAATAGCAGACTGGATCAGGTGCGGATTGGTCGCTGAGCAAGACGTGGCAAATTACCCCGCAAGCCCATCGCATCCATCACGATATGGTTTTTCACCGGGCCAACCTTATCCAACAGGTTCATGCCCATGTTGCGCATCAGGCGCAGGGCTGGCTGCTCGCTGTTGAACAGGCGCTTAAAGCCCTCCATTGCCGCCGACATCTGCAGGTTGTCGCTCTGACGGGCACGCTGGAAACGACGCAACACGGTTTCGCTGCCATAGGCTTCACCACGCTCAGCGGCATCCAGCAGCACTTCGGCCAACGCGGCTGCATCCAGCAGCCCCAGGTTTACTCCCTGCCCGGCCAGCGGATGGATGGTATGCGCCGCATCACCGATGGCGGCAAAGCCGTCGCGCACGTAGTACTTGGCATGACGCTGCCGGAGCGGGAACACATGACGGCTATCCACCCACTCCACCGCGCCCAGGCGGTGTTCGAAGGTGCGCGCCAGCTCGCCACAAAAGGCCTCGTCATCCAGCTCCATCAGTGCTTTGGCGTGATCCGGCGAGGTGGACCAGACAATGGAACTGGTGTGGTCATCGTCATCGGCGTGCAGTGGCAGGATCGCCAGCGGGCCATCCTCGGTGAAACGCTGCCACGCCGTAGCTTCATGGGAGTTTTCAGTGCGGATGGTGGTGACGATGGCATGGTGGCCGTAGTCCCACTCCATCATCGGAATCGCCGCCATCTGCCGGGTGCGGGACAATGCACCGTCCGCCGCAACCACCAGTGGGGCCTGCACTTTACGGCCGTCGCTTAGCTCCAGCGTACGTTGACCACCTGCCGCCATATCCGGCTCGGACAGCTGCTTCACCGCCACACCGGACTGGAAGTGCAGGTTGTCACACTCAACCATCGCTTCGTACAGCGCCGCCAGGGTGACGCGGTTCTCAACAATGTGGCCCAAACAAGGTTCGTGCAGTTCGTTGGCGGAGAAATGGATATGACCGGTACCTTCACCGTCCCATACGTCCATATGGGTGTAAGGGCAGACGCGGTAGTCCTGCATTTTGGACCAGGCCCCGACCGAGGCAAGGATCTGCTGTGATGCGCAGGTCAGCGCGCTGACACGCGGGTCGTATCCCTGCGCCTGCTGCATGCGTACCACGTCCGGATACCCGGCAGGATCGCCGTCACGCTGCTCCAGCAACCAGATATTAAGCCCTGAGGGTGCGAGGGCCGTGGCAAGTGTCACACCGACCATCCCTGCGCCTACAATGACGATATCCACCTGTTCTGCTGCGCTCATCACTTACTCTTCACTCAATATTCGGTTTATTCGTTTACTTCAGATCCGGCGCGGGTATATCCAGCCCCATCGCACCACGGGCAAATACGGTTTTCGCCGGTGGACACACATCCAGCATCTGCAGCCCCAGGTCGCGACCAAAGGCGAACAGCGGATTGTTGTTGGAGAACAACTTCATCACCCGGTCACTGAGACCGATAGTACGCTGCTGGTCATAGCGCTGCTGCTCATAAAACGTCTGCAGCACACCCAGATCACCCACCGAGATACCCTGTTTACGGGCGCTGATGATCTGATCGGCCAGCGCCACTACACCACGTAGCGCCAGGTTGTAGCCCTGTCCGGCAATTGGATGCAATGCGTGCGCCGCGTTGCCCAGCACCGCCAGGCCGGCACGTACCTGCTCATCGGCAATCGACAGTTTCAGCGGATAGGCATGACGCTCACCCACGTGCACAAAACAGCCGGCACGATAGCCAAAGCGCTCGTGCACCCGCTCGATAAATTCAGCATCGTCCAGCCCCAGGATCTCGTCCGCCATCTCATCCGGCACAGTCCAGACCAGACCACAGCGGTGTCGACCACCCTCATCTTCCAACGGCAACAGCGCCATGGGACCGGAGTCGGTAAAACGCTCGTAGGCGATCCCTTCGTGGGGGCGGTCCGGGCTGATATTGGCGATCACCGCGTGCTGACCGTAGGCCTCCTGTGTATAACCGATCCCCATGCGCTCGCGCAGCTCGGAGCGGCCACCGTCGGCCATCACCACCAGCTCCGCGGTCAGGTCGTGTACCTGCTCATCAAGCTTGACGCTCAGCCCCATCTGTTCAGCGCCCGGCACAATATCGGTCACTTCTGCCGGACAGATAAAGTCGACTCGACCGGCATCCGGTTGCTGCAGGCGGTCCAACAGGACACGGCCCAGCCAGTGGTTCTCCACCACATACCCCAGCGCAGCCACATGCTCATCTTCGGCATGCAGACGGGTGGCACCGAAACGGCCCCGGTCAGAGACGTGGATATGTTCGATCGGGCTCAGGTGCTGGCGCAACGTATCCCAGATACCCATCAGTTCGTAGATGGTGCGGGCACCGTAGGCCAGCGCGGTCGCGCGGGAGTCGTAACTTGGCTGGTAAACCAGATCGTTTGCTTCCGGCAGGGGGAAGGCTTCGATCACGGCGATATTCAGATCCAGCTTTTCACTGGCGGGCAGCAGTGCACAGGCCAGGCTCGCGCCGACCATACCGCCACCTACAATCACAATGTCGTAATGCTGTTTCATCTTTAAACCGGCTCAACCCGCCATCAACGCTTCGATCTCATCGACCCGCTTCGGTACAGACGCGGTCAGGACTTCATGCCCCGCCTCTGTCACCAGCACGTCGTCCTCGATGCGGATGCCGATACCACGCCAGCGCTCCTCAACCTTGTCATTAAACGGAGAGACATAGATGCCCGGCTCCACAGTCATCACCATGCCCGGTTCCAGCAGACGCCATTTGCCGTCCACCTTGTAGTCACCCACATCATGCACATCCATGCCCAACCAGTGGCCAACCCGGTGCATATAGAATTCGCGGTAGGCGCCGTTCTCAACCAGCTCTTCCACATCCCCTTTCAGCAGGCCCAGCTCCACCAGGCCACGGGTGATGATCTCTACCGACAGGTCATGCACCTCGTTCCACGGGGTACCCGGCTTAACCAGCTCGATACAGGCTTCCTGGGTATCCAACACCAGCTGGTACAGGGCTTTCTGCTCCTCGCTGAATTTACCGTTCACCGGGAAGGTACGGGTGATATCACCGGCGTAATAATCCAGCTCGCAACCGGCGTCGATCAGCACCAGGTCGCCGTCGTTCAGCACCTCGGCATTTTCGGTGTAGTGCAGCACGCAGGCGTTGTCGCCGCCACCTACAATGGAGGGATACGCGGCCTGGCGGCAGCGATTCACCGCAAAGTGATGGGTGATCTCCGCTTCCAGTTGGTATTCAGTCATGCCCGGCTTGCACACCTGCATCGCCCGTACGTGGCCCTGCGCGGAGATCTCACCGGCCTGACGCATCAGTTCGGCTTCGTCTTCAGACTTGAACAGACGCATCTCGTGCAGCAGATGATCCAGCATCACCATCTCGGTAGGTGGTACCGCACCCTGACGGGCATGAGCACGGATTGCGTTCAGCCAGCCACGCACCTGCGCATCCAGACTCTCGTCACATCCGATGGCGTAATAGATACGCTCGCAACCATCCAGCAGGGAGGGCATCTCGTTATCGATCAAACCGTTGGGATGTGCCTGGTCAGCGCAGTACTCACTCTTCAGCCCTTCGGGACCGGCTCGGTAACCGTGCCAGATCTCCATCTCGGGATCGCGATCCTGGCAGAAAACCACATACTCGCCCTCTTCCCGGCCCGGGATCAGCACCATCACCGCATCCGGCTCATCAAAACCGGTCAGGTAGTAGAAATCACTGTCCTGACGGAAGGCATAATCCACATCGCGGTTACGCGGCGCCAGTTGTGCGGACGGAATGATCGCAATGCTGTGCGGCTTCATCTGCGCCATCAGGCGCTGACGTCGTTCGGCAAAGACGGACTGAGCGAGCAGGCTTTTCATAATCAGTGCACTGTAGTCTGGGGGCTGTTGTTATCGGCGGGTGGTTCTGCCTTGTTGCACTCGGCAAACAGCATCAACACCACCATACGAACATACTCTTCCACTTCCATCAGGTCGTTTTCGCTGCCGTCATCCTCTTCCACGCCCGCGACAACCTGGGCGATCTGGTTGAGATCGGCCAGTGCTTCTTTCGCTTCGCGGGACAGCGTTTTGTCGGTGTGCTTACCGTACAGGCCAAAGCCGCTCAGGAATCCCTGACACCACTGCCCCAGCGATTCGGCACGCTGCGCCAGGCTCTGATCCTCATCTGCCACACAGAGTTCGAAGATCAGCTCCGGTGCTTCCAGCATCGCCAGCGACTGCTGATACAGATCCAGCAGCAGAACCTTACTGTTTTCATGTTTGAGCGCTTCGATATCCATCAGGTCGCACGCGCCCTGCAGCAGGACCGCTGGCTCCAGACGTGCACCCGCGGCCAGGTGGCCGCTGAATAGGCCGTGCAGTTCGGACGGAGATACAACGTGTACGCCTTCGGCGACCATCAGATTAGCGATCAGATCAAAATCCGGCAGTTCCGGCTGAGCATGAGTTTCAGATGACATGAATATTGGACTTAAAAACCAGGATTGAAGTGGCCCCACGACACGGGGGATTAACGATTCTGTGCTAATCCTAGCACTTCGGTAACTGCGAACAAGTCCGAAGCGCCTCTGAATAGCCCTAAGGACGGGCGCAAAAACAGCTTTCTACTTTGTCAGACAGTTTGGAAAGGACTCGTTATTCCACTGCACGGCCTTTCTTTGGCGCATCAGTGTGTCCTCTGGGTATAAGCTGTTTTATCGACCGCAGAGAAAGTCTCGGACTTATTTGCAGGTTCCCTTACCCCCCGGAGCCACGGACCGGCATTGACCCTCCGGCGGGGGGTCTTTATAGTCCGTCAGATTGGGCCGCATAAAAGGCCCGGGCAGTCCGGGAAATACGATGAGCGCACAGCATTTAACTATACTGGAACAGAAAATTGATCAGCTTCTCGCCTATTGCGAGCGTCTGGAGCAGGATAATCAGCGCTTGCGCCAGCAGGAACAGGAGCTGAAGCAGGAGCGTATGCAGCTGATCCAGCTGAACGACCAGACACGCCAGAAAGTTGAAGCGATGATTCAGCGCCTTAAAGCATTGGAGCAAAGTGCATGAGCCAGGAACCTCAAACGGTATCGATCCGACTGCTGGAAAAAGAGTTTACCGTCAACTGCCCGCCGGAAGCCCGCGCTGAGCTGGAAGCCGCCGCCCGTTATCTGGATGAGAAGATGGCGGATATTCGTCGCACCGGCAAACTGATCGGCCTGGAGCGGATTGCAGTAATGGCTGCGCTGAACATCAGCCACGAGCTGATCAAAGAGCGTCGTGAACAGTCCGGCGATCTGAATGCGGATGTGCAGCAATTGTGCCTGAAGATCGACAACGCTCTGGGCAGTGCTAAACGCCGCGAACCGGAAGAGACTGATTGAAAAGATTTCAATTGCACAAAAAATCGCCTAATTACAATCAGTTAGAGGCGATGCCTAGCACAACAAAGTTTTATTTCAAGACCTGACTTACAAATCCAGACGAGTATAATGAGACTAACTCCCTGAGGTGTTCGACAGTTGGTAACGTCCCTCGAGCCGATAAGCACACCTCCGGAGGCTTAACGTAAGCATTGATGTGCATGTCCGATTTGCGGAAAGCCTAATATGTTTCTTAAGCCGCCACCTTGAACCTTCGGGTTCAGGGCCAGTACCGCACCGGCACCCCGGGGAGCCCTCTCACCACACCCTATGAATCCACGTCAGCAACTCCGCCAGGAGATCCGCCGCAAACGGCGCGCACTTACCAAACCGCAGCAAATCAAAGCCGCCAAGCGACTGCATGCGCAGATCTGTCGTCGCCCGGAATTTATCCGTGCCCGCCATATTGCACTCTACCTACCCAATGATGGCGAGATCGATCCACGTCCACTGCTGGAAAGCTGCTGGAAGATGGGGAAAAAAACCTACCTGCCGGTACTGCACCCGATCCTGCACAACCGCCTCTGGTTTGTGCCGTTCGACCGCTCCACCAAGCTGGTGCGCAACATCTACAACATCGAAGAGCCGCCGCTGCTGAAATCACCACGTCGTCCGCCTTGGGCGCTGGACATGGTACTGCTGCCGCTGGTTGCCTTTGACGCGGATGGTAATCGCATGGGGATGGGGGGTGGTTATTATGACCGGACCTTCAGTTTCAAAAGCCGGAGACAGAACATCCAGGGCCCGAAACTGGTCGGCCTGGCGCATGAGCTGCAGCGCGTGGAGCGCTTACCGGTGGAAAGCTGGGACATTCCACTGGCGGGGATTATCACTGACGAAGACTGTTACATGGGGGAGTGATACCCGGTAACAGGTTGCTGGTGAGGCCGGTCTTAGTTACCGGCCACTGTGCCAACAATCGACGGCATATCAACTGCGTGGGAGATGCCGGTCATCAGGGTTCCTACAACAAAAAACAAAACCAGTACTGCTACTAAATCTGGGCCTTTCTTCATCGTTCTCTACTTTCCAGTAATGCAGTCAAACAAAGGTTTTAATCGGGAGTTTTGGATAGCTGGCAGCATTGTGCCAACATAACCGAAACATTCAACCCCTTTTCCCTTCCTATTCAAGAATTTTATCGACCAGATTCAGATAAAGTTTAACAACTGCTTCGATCATGCCATCAAGTCGATGGCTATGTGACAGCACTATCCTGAAAAGTTCAACGCAATTTGCAGCGCAATCGGCAAAGTGATGACAGATATCAACGTCTGCCCGGTAATCATGGCCGCCATCGCAGCATGATCCCCACCTAGTTGGCGGGCCAGAATATAGGCAGATGTTGCCGTTGGCAGAGCCGCAAACAGTACAAACACCTGCATCAGCAACGGCTCGAATCCCAACAGCAGCGCAATCCCCCAGCCAACGAGGGGCATCAGCACCAATTTGATCCCGGCCGAGGTCAGCATGGCCAAACGACTGTCCAGCAACACCTTAAAACTCAGGCCAGCGCCAACCGCCAGCAATCCCAACGGCAGTGCCGTACGACTGAGCAGCTCAGTCACCGACGCCACCGGCGGGGGCAGTCCGATGCCCGACAGGTTCAACAGCAAGCCCAACAAACAGGCGATGATCAGTGGATTCACCAGCAGATTCTTCATAAGCCTGCCGGGTTGGAAGCGCCCACCGGTATGCAGTGAGAACACCAGCACACAGGTAACATTCAGAGTGGGGATAAGCAACGCAATAATCACCGCGGCATAGGCCATCGCCTGATCTCCCAGCAGTGCGGCCGTGGCCGCCAAGCCCAGATAGGTGTTAAAGCGCACCCCACCCTGATACAGGGAGGTAAACTCAGGCCCGGATAGCTTTAGCCGGGGGCGGACGAGGTAACAGAGCACACTGCCTACTGCCACCAGCAACAAAACCGCCAATAGCACCCACTCCAGCTGCACCCCACGCATATCTGCCTGCGCCAACCGGTCCACCAGCAATACAGGGAACAACACGAAGTAGACCAACCGCTCCAATAATGGCCAGAATGCCGCGCCAGGAAAATCCGCGCGACGGGCCAGATAACCCAGCATGATCAGCGCAAACACCGGCCAGAGGGCCTGAATGATCTCAACCAAATCCTTCTCCTTGTTTTTTCAGTGCCTGTGCAGGTGGACAGACCGGCAAATGCGTCCGTATGACTGCATATCATCAGCCCGGCGGATCTGAAAAAAGATTCTCATCAGAAATTTTCTAAGGGCACTTCTGTTGCGGCGCGGGAGTGTTATAGTGCTAGGGAACCTGCGAAAAAGTCCTGTTAGTGCTCTGCAAGACCTGCAAGCTGCAGATGCAAGGCGCTGTTCGCAGTGAATGGCCGTAGCCCTTGGCAAGAACAGCAACACCGCAGATGCAGTTTGCAGGTCTTGCCCTGCGGGGCGTTCGGGATGATCCACACTCGGTGTCATGGCTGCTTCCAATATCCAGATATTGTTGCGCAGCCCTTCCTTGATTGTGAACCATCCCGAACGCCAGAGTGCCTACACGACTTATTCGAAGGTTCCGAAAACAATTACCAAAAAGGCCCGTGGGGACAACGGCCGACATAACACAGGAGCACACTCATGATGACATCATTGGTACTTACCGTCATCGGTCCGGACAAACCAGGTTTGGTTGAACTGCTAGCACAAACCATTGCCGATCATCAGGGCAACTGGCTCGAGTCCGGCATGTCCCGTCTGGCTGGCAAATTTGCCGGCATCCTGATCACTGAAGTCCCTGCCGAGCAGGCAGAAGCCCTCACCGCAGCACTGGACAAGCTGGAAGCACAATGCGGTCTGAAAGTGGTTGTTGAGCGTTCTGCCGACGCCGCACAGGAAGCAGGTCAGAGCTTTACCCTGGAGCTGGTTGGTCACGACAAGCCTGGCATCGTTCGCGAAATTTCCCAGGCTCTGGCTAAGCGCCAGATCAATGTTGAGCGCCTCAGCACCGAGCTGGTTTCCGGCTCCATGTCTGCCGAGTTGCTGTTCAAAGCCAGCGCTGACCTGTCTGCATCTGCCGACGCCGATCTGGACGATCTGCAGGACGCACTGGAAGGCATCGCCAGCGACCTGATGGTGGATATCACCCTCAACAACTGATTCTGCAGTCAGTTAATAGAAAAGCCGCATGGGTTACCCGATGCGGCTTTTTTGTGTCTGCTGTTTTGATTCAGCTTGGTGATTACGCCGGCTGCTCCACTAGGTTCTGCTCACGTTTTTCCAGCTGATACAGCACTCCGATCAACACCGTGCCAAAGGCGATAAAGCCCCCGGCCAGGAACAACCCCAGATCGTAGTTGCCATTCTCCCGCGCCAACATGCCGGTCAGTGCCGGAGCGACAATCTGCGCCACACCATATGCCAGGGTCATCTTGCCCATCAGCTTGGCTGGTTTGGTCGGGTAGAAACGCCCCGCCATGGTCAACACCAGGCTGACGCAACCAATAAAGGTCCCACCGTAGAACAGTGCACTAAGCAGCGCCCCAGCCACCGTATCGGTCAGCGCGGGCAGCACAATGCCGATCACCTGGATACCGTACGCCAGCATCAGTGCCCGCAGGTAACCCAGCGCACGGGCGATCCGGTCCCAGATAATCGCTGCGGGCATCACCGCCAGGCCAATCAGCATGAACACCCACTGCCCCAGCCCTTTGAGTGGCTCCTGCCCCTCCACGATATCCACGATAAAGGTGGCGCTGATCACGTAACCGTAGCCGGCACAGAAATAAGCGATCAGCATGATCGACATAAACAAGCGGCTTGGCGGACGGTCCACCAGTTGATCGCCCCCCACCGTCACCGGGCGGGTATCCGGCTGCGGCATCCACAACCAGGCAGGAATGCTCAACACCAGCGCAAACAGGGCAAACCAGAGCCATTGCAGATTCCAGCTCTGCGCCAGATGCACCAGCACCTCCACCACCGCTGCGGCGAAGATAATGCCTAGCCCTGCCCCGGCAAAGTGGATACCCAGCTCACCCCGGTAGTGGTGACGGATCAGCCAGTTGAGGATCAGACCGGAGGCGATCAACATCCCCCCTGAGCTGCTGATTCCGGAGATAAAACGCAGGATCGCCCAGAGCATCATGTTGTCGGTGTAGGCCATGGCAAACGTGGTCACCACTGCCAATACCAGATAGAGGCGGTACAGGCGGTCCTTGGTCCGCAAACTGCTCACCGAGGCCGCCAGCAGCGCCCCGGCCATGTAGCCCATATAGTTAAACGCGGCCAGCCAGCCCCCGGCGGCATCATCCAGCCAGGTTTCCGCCTGCATAATCGGCAGCAAAGAGGTGTAAGAGAAACGGGCAATACCGATGGTGACGATCATGCATAGCACACCCGCCGCCAGCACTTTGTAGCGATCCATTGCCTGAGACATGATTGGGCTCTCGTCTGTAATTCAGGTGCTGTCCAGACTAGAACGGCCAACACCTCACAACAAACGAATTATAAAGAAGCAAACATTCTCAAAATCAGAATCGTTGCCAGAACTGCAGGCTTCGAGCCTGGCAGTCGGAGAAACAGTCGGGGGTTATTCCGCCGTGGTGAGTTGGGTAAACGCCTCAGCCAGACGTTCACGCACCAGCACGGTCAGCTCGCCCGGTGCCATATCCGCCGCACGCTCACCCATGCGCTGCTGCACACTGGTGGACACCAGCGGATCAAACACCCGATCACTGCCTGCCAGTTGGTAGAAACGGTTCACCACGTCGGTACCAGCAATCGGATCGCTCTCCACCATCAGCATCGACTGCGCCAATACCGCCGAGCGCTGCACACCATCCTCGGATTTCTTCGCGCCGATAATCCGCTGTGCCGTGCCGGTAATCTTCAGACCGTCCACCACCAGGTTGTACTTGCCGTCACAGTAGGAGCCTTTTACCTCTCCGTAACCGGATTCCAGTCCCAGCGATGTTAGCGCCATCTGCAGTGGTTCGCACAGTGCTTCGTAGACCGTATCCATACTGAACTGGAACAACTTGTCTTGCAGGAACATCAGGCTGAAATGCACAATTCCCGCTTCGTGTGGCACAGCGGTACCGCCGCTCTCCCGTACCAGCACTGGCCAGCCCTCTGCACCCAGCTGATCCTGCGCATCCTTGAAGGTGGGGAAACGGGTCTCGCGGCGGGTCACCACCAGACTATGCGGGTTCTCCCAGATACGGGCCGTGGCGCCACGCTTGCCTGCCGCCACCTCTTTCAGCAACGCCGTATCCCGCTGCAAACCGACCAACGGATCATCCGAGATCGGTTCGTTGATCAGGCGCCAGCGAGGGTATGCGTCAAAGATCGCGAGGTGTTCGGCCATAACAGGAAGACTCCGGCAAAAACGGGCAATAACAGGTAGAAGCCCTAAGGCTAGCAGATGAAGAAAGGAGAAAGTACCGCTGACAGGTAGGGACAAACAAAAACGGGGTGACCGATGGCCACCCCGTTGCAGTCAGTAAGATGCGGTGATTACGCCTGGCGTTCAGCCAGCTTCTTCTCGCCACGTACTACAGCAGCACGCACCTGATCCGGCGCGGTACCACCGATGTGGTTACGTGCGGCTACGGAACCTTCCAGGGTCAGTACGTCGAATACATCCGTGGTGATTACGTCGGAGAACTGTGCCAGCTCGTCCAGGGTCATCTCACCCAGGTCTTTACCCTCTTCGATACCGTAGGCTACGGATTTACCCACGATCTCGTGTGCATCACGGAACGGCACACCCTTGCGCACCAGGTAGTCGGCCAGGTCGGTCGCAGTGGAGAAACCACGCAGTGCAGCTTCGCGCATGTTCTCTTTCTTGGACTCCAGCGCCGGCACCATGTCGGCAAACGCACGCAGACAACCTTTAACGGTGTCGATCGCGTCGAACAGCGGCTCTTTGTCTTCCTGGTTGTCCTTGTTGTACGCCAGCGGCTGAGACTTCATCAGGGTCAGCAGGCTCATCAGGTGACCGTAAACACGGCCGGACTTACCACGTACCAGCTCCGGCACGTCCGGGTTTTTCTTCTGCGGCATGATGGAGGAACCGGTGCAGAAGCGGTCTGGCAGGTTGATGAAGTCGAACTGGGCGGAGGTCCACAGTACCAGCTCTTCAGACATACGAGTCAGGTGCATCAGCAGGATGCTGGACGCGGCACAGAATTCGATCGCGAAGTCACGGTCGGATACGGCATCCAGGGAGTTTTCCGCCGGTGCGCTGAACTCCAGCAGCTCGCAGGTCATATCACGTTCGATCGGGTAGGTCGTACCCGCCAGTGCTGCAGCACCCAGTGGCATGATGTTGGCACGCTCACGGCAATCTTCGAAACGGCCGTAGTCACGGCTCAGCATCTCGAACCATGCCATCAGGTGGTGACCAAAGGTAACCGGCTGTGCAGTCTGCAGATGGGTGAAGCCCGGCATGATGGTGTCGGCTTCGCGGTTGGCGATACCCAGCAGGCCCTGCTGCAGGCGGGTCATTTCTGACAGGATCAGGTCGATCTCGTCACGCAGGTAGAGACGAATGTCGGTCGCGACCTGGTCGTTACGGGAACGGCCGGTATGCAGTTTCTTACCGGTGATACCGATCTTCTTGGTCAGCGCCGCTTCGATGTTCATGTGCACGTCTTCCAGTGCCACGGACCATTCGAACTCACCGCGTTCGATCTCGATGCGGATCTCGCCCAGACCACGGATGATATCGTCGCGCTCTTCCTCGGTCAGGACTCCGGCTTTCGTCAGCATCTTCGCATGGGCGATGGAACCGCGGATATCCTGCAGATACATACGCTGGTCGAACTCTACGGACGCGGTAAAACGGGCAACAAAAGCATCGGTTGGCTCGTTAAAACGACCACCCCACTGCTGGTTAGTTTTCTCACTCATGCGGTAAACCTCAAATCTTGCAGCCTTGCTCCAGCTCAGAGCGGCTGCCGACTAAAAAATTTGCCGCACATTATATCATGCTTAGCCCTCATCGCCCCTCTCTCTATCTGTTACAATCGGGCCAACAGAAAGTTTTCCACAACCCGTCTGTGGGTTTAACAGGATCTGAAGATGAGCAAAACCCTCCGAATCGCCACCCGAAAAAGTCTGCTGGCTCTCTGGCAGGCGGAATACGTCAAAGCGGAACTTGAGAAACACCACCCGGACCTGACTGTAGAGCTGGTGCCGATGGTATCGCGCGGCGACAAGATCCTGGATACCCCACTGGCGAAAGTGGGCGGTAAAGGCCTGTTTGTAAAAGAGCTGGAAACTGCCCTGCTGGAAGACCGTGCCGACATAGCCGTGCACTCGATGAAAGACGTACCGATGGAGTTCCCGGCGGGTCTGGGCCTCAGCGTGATCTGTCCGCGTGAGCGTCCAACCGACGCCTTTGTCTCCAACACCTACAAACACCTGGACGACCTGCCAGCCGGTGCAGTCGTGGGCACCTCCTCCCTACGTCGTGAAGCACAGCTGCGCGAGCGCCGCCCGGACCTGGAGATCAAGTGGCTGCGTGGTAACGTGCAGACCCGTCTGGGCAAACTGGACGCCGGTGACTATGACGCCATCATTCTGGCTACCGCCGGTCTGCTGCGTTTGGAACTGGCCGATCGCATCGCCCACGAAATCACCCCGGAAGACAGCCTACCAGCAGGCGGGCAGGGTGCGGTGGGTATCGAGTGCCGTATAGACGACGCCGAAACCATCGAACTGCTGCAGCCGCTGCACCACCAGGAAACCGCTTGGCGTGTACTGGCCGAGCGAGCCATGAACCGTCGTCTGGAGGGAGGCTGCCAGGTACCAATCGGCTGCTACGCAGTGCTGAACGATGACAACTCCGAACTTTTCCTGCGTGGCCTGGTTGCCCGTCCGGACGGCAGCAAGGTGCTGCGTGACGAGATCACCGGTTCTCCTGAGAATTGCGAAGCACTGGGTATTGAACTGGCTGAACGCCTGCTGGAAGCCGGTGCAGAAGAAATACTGAAAGCAGTCTACAGCGACAACAATGACTGACACGCTCCACCCAACTACACTGCAGGGCAAACGGGTGCTGGTCACCCGCCCTGCTCACCAGGCAGCTAAGCAGATCAACGGGCTGAGCGCGCTCGGCGCCACACCCGTTGCCCTGCCGCTGCTTGAGATCCGCCCCTTCTCCTCCCCCGCCGTCGAATTTCATCATGCCAAAGGTCGCATTCTCGATCTCGATCTTTATCAGCACGTGATATTTATCAGCGCCAACGCTGCCCGTTTTGGTGCAGAATTGATCGACGACTACTGGCCCCAACTACCTATCAAGGTCAACTGGCTGGCCATCGGCAGGAAAACGGCGGCAGTATTGGCGGACTATGGTATAGATGCCGAAAGCAACCCGTTGGGTTACGATTCGGAAGCCCTGTTGGAATCTCCGGCCCTGCAACAGGTCAGAGACCAACGCGTGCTGATCGTGCGCGGCCAGGGCGGCCGGGAGAAACTGGCCGATACACTGCGCGAGCGTGGCGCCCAGGTCGACTATGCCGACCTGTATCAACGCGTCTGTCCTGTGTACAGTGACAGCGATATAGAGGAAACTTTGCACCAGCAGCGTCCCGATGCGTTGCTGGTCACCAGCGGTGAAGGTTTGGATAACCTGCTACTGCTTGCCCCAGGCAGCCGGCAGCAGTTTGCTCTGACAAACCTGCTCAACTGCCCACTGGTTGTGCCCAGTGAGCGGATTGCGCAGCAAGCCAGACTGGCCGGATTTAAAAGGATTACGACTGCTGCAGGTGCGGACGATCAGGCGATGATCAACGCCCTGCTGCCTGCAACCGATGCGGAAAGCGACAAATGAGCGAAAAAGATAAGAATCAGCAGCAAGATAACACTCCAGACAACGATGTTATTGAAGGTGAACTGGTGAAAGACTCCGATAAAGAGACTGTAGACTCAGCTGAGACCTCTGCTACCGACGCTAAAGAAGTAGATGCCAAGGAAGAGGCCACCCCAGCTGAAGCGGCCAGCGCCGAAGCAGCTGACAGCGAAACAACTGCCGACGCGGTAACTCCGGCAGCCGAGGAAAGTAAAGAGCAGAAGCAGGGTGCAACCTGGCCGGGCAAAGTGGCCCTCGCGCTATCCATTGCCGCACTGGGTGCCTCCGGTTACCTGTACTGGCTGACCCTGCAACAGACTCAGGCCAACCAGCAGCTGCGTAACAGCATGGCACAGGAAGTACAGAACAACCTGAAAGCCAACAGCAACGAAACCAATCGTGCGATTGCCGATCTGGGCCGTCGCCTGGAAGACGTGCGCACTCAGGCCGCTGCCGACAAGATCGGCGTGGAAGAGCTGCACCTGCGCCTGACCCGCAGCATGGAACAGATCAACGCCAAGCAGCAGGACACCAGCACCGAATGGCTGCTGGCTGAAGTTGAATACCTGCTACGTCTGGCGAACCAGCGCGTACTGATGGAGAAAACCTCCGACGGTGCCCTGACCCTGCTGAAATCCGCAGATAAACTGCTGAAAGAGACCGACGACGTCACCATCTACGAGGTGCGTAAAGCGGTTGCAGCGGATATTGCCGCGCTGGAAGCCGTACCGGTTGTAGATACCGAAGGTGTCTTCCTGAAGCTGGGCGCCATGAATGACCAGGTAGACAACCTGCGCCTGATCCCGATCGCCGACAAGCGTGAGCTGCCTGAACTGCTGAAAGAGATCACCCCGGATACTGTCAGCGAAAGCTGGACTGCGGGTATCAAAGAGAACTGGAACAAGGCGCTGGATAAGCTGAGCTCTCTGGTGGTCATTCAGCAGCGTGACGAGAAGATCGAACCTTTGCTGTCACCAAAAGAGACCTTCTACCTGAAACAGAACCTGAACCTGATGCTGGAACAGGCTCAGATGGCACTGCTGCAGCGCGAACAGGGCGCTTACGACAACAGCCTGGCAAAAGCTCAGGAATGGGCAGGCGAATTCTTCGACAAGAAAGACGCCACCACCCAGTCCATCGTACGCGGCCTGGAAGAGCTGAAAGCGGTACAGGTGTCTCCGGAAGTACCGGACATCTCCGGTTCCCTGCGTGAGCTAAAGGCTTACCTGAAGCGCATGGCCAAGCTGAAGGAAGAGGGGGCTAAAGCATGAAGAAGCTCTTTGTTCTGCTACTGGTCCTTCTTGCCGCAGGGGCATGGATCGGCCAACTCATGGTGCAGGATCCAGGCTATGTCCTGATCGCGTTCAACCAGACCACCATCGAAACCAGCCTCTGGGTTATGCTGGTAATCGGCGTGCTGGGGTTCCTGCTGGCGCACTGGCTGCTGAACATCCTGACCAACGCCATGATGCCGGTACAACGCCTGCGTAACTGGCGCGACCGTCGCAACCACAGTGTGTCCCAGCGCAAGACCCTGAAAGGCCTGATGGCCCTGTCCGAAGGTAACTGGGTGAAGGCACAGCGTCAGCTGGGCCAGGCCGCTGAGCGTTCTGAAGTACCGCTGATCAACTACCTGGCTGCAGCCCGTGCTGCACACGAACAGGGTGACGACAAGGCCGCCGACGAGCTGCTGCAGAAAGCCCGTGTGGCGACACCGCAGGCTGAAGTGGCAGTGGGTATCACCCAGGCACAGATCCAACTGGCCCGTGGTCAGCTGGAGCCTTGCCTGGCTAACCTGCTGAAGCTGCGCAAGCTGGCACCAAAAAACACCTATGTGATGCGTCTGCTGAAAGACGTCTACGCCAACCTGCAGGACTGGGATGCGATCGCCAAGCTGCTGCCGGAACTGAAGAAGTCCCAGGCGGTGCGTGATGACAAGCTGGTCGCGCTGGAACGTCAGACTTACATGAACCTGCTGAACCACAGCCTGGAGCAGCTGCCGGTTGAAACCGACAATGCAAGCCGCCACAGCGTGCTGGATCAGGCATGGCAGAAACTGCCACAGAATCTGAGTGGTGAACCGGCCCTGATCCGCCGCTACATCGAGCTGCTGATCTCCATCAACGCTGAGCCGAAAGCTGAGCAGGTGCTGCGCGAGATGATCGCCAAGCAGTGGAACGAAGAGCTGGTGAATCTGTACGGCCGCATCGTCGGTCAGGACCTGAAGAAACAGCTGAAAGTGGCACAGGGCTGGGTTAAGAACCACCCGGACAGCCCGGACCTGCTGCTGACCCTGGGCCGCCTCTCCCTGCGCAACCAGGTGTGGGGCCAGGCGCTGAGCTACTTCGAGCAGAGCTTCGCTATCCAGCCTAGCCAGGAAACCCTGGCCGAGCTGAGCCGCCTGCTGCGTCACTTGGGCGAAGTCGAGAAAGCCCGTGACCTGATGCAGGACAACCTGGCGGTGGTTGTCGACGACCTGCCGGAGCTGCCACAGCCGGAAGCCGAGATGGCAAAAGCCGGTTAAGCTATCGCTAGTAATACTCAAAAGGCCGATGGGGAAACCATCGGCTTCAGACTGCTGACAAAGCTCTGGTATTTTTACCGGAGCTTTGTTTTATTGGTCTGATGTTAAAAGAACAAG
>NZ_CAXRBQ010000100.1:0-25000 GCF_964228735.1 Pontibacterium sp.
ATCATGCGGGTACTTCAGGTGAGTTTATTTGAGCGAAAACCACTGGTTGAGCTATTAAATCCAGAGCCACCAGATAAGCAAAAAAGGGATCCTCAACTGAGGATCCCTTTATGATCAAAAACTATGGGACAGCAGTGACCAATCGGTTGCCTTTTTTGTGCCCGGGGCGCAGCCTATACTTGAGCTAGACGATTCCAAGGAGAGCCCATGCGTAAGCTGTATCCCGACATCCACCCCTACGCCGAACATATGATTGCCGTTGACGAACGCCACACCCTCTATGTGGAGGAGAGCGGTAACGCACACGGTATTCCGGTGCTGTTTGTTCACGGTGGTCCGGGTGGCGGCACCTCTCCTGCCCACCGCAGCTTCTTCGATCCTGAAAAATACCGGATCATCCTGTTCGACCAGCGCGGCTGTGGCCGCTCCCTGCCCCACGCCGAGCTGACCGACAACCACTCCCAGGCACTGGTGGCCGATATGGAAGCGATCCGCACCAAGCTGAAGATCGACCAGTGGCTGCTGTTTGGTGGTTCCTGGGGTTCTACCCTCAGCCTGCTGTACGCCCAGACCCATCCGGAACGGGTCTCTGGCATGATCCTGCGGGGTATCTTCCTCTGCCGCCAGCAGGATGTGCAGTGGTTCTACCAGCGCGGTGCCAGCGTCGTCTTCCCGGACTATTGGCAGGAGTATGAGAAAGTGATCCCGGAAGCGAAACGCGGGGACATGCTCAGTGCCTACTACGACCTGCTCACCTCGGACAACGAGATCGCCCGCATGTCAGCCGCCAAAGCCTGGTCGGTCTGGGAAGGCCGCTGCTCAACGCTAGATCCGAACGGTGATATGGTCGACCACTTTGCCGATCCGCATGTAGCACTGGCGATGGCGCGCATTGAGGCGCATTACTTTATCAACCACGCCTTTATGGAAGAGAACCAGCTGCTGGACAACACCGATCGCATCCAGCATATCCCGACCGTCATTGTGCACGGCCGCTACGATATGGTCTGCCCGATCGAGCAGGCCTTTGCCCTGCAACAGAAGCTGCCCCAAGCCGAACTGCATATCGTACGTGATGCCGGTCATTCGGCATTTGAACCGGGTATTACCGACAACCTGGTCGCCGCCACCGACAACTTTGCCCGCTCCCTGGCCTGACAACACCACCTGGCCAGAAACAGGGATGTTCCGCCGGCTGAATCCCGCTACAATGCGCCTTTTTCAGCCAGCGGAGCCCTGTCCATCATGAAAGCCCTGATCCAACGTGTAAGCCATGCGTCTGTGACTGTTGACGGTGAATGCACCGGTGCCATTGACCAGGGGATTCTGGTACTGCTGGGTGTTGAGAAAACCGATGACCGCGCCAAGGCCGACAAGCTGCTGAAGAAGATTCTCGGTTACCGCATCTTCTCTGATGAGGAGGGCAAGATGAACCTGAATGTACAACAAATCAACGGCGGGCTGCTGGTTGTCTCCCAGTTCACTCTGGTGGCGGATACCGACAAAGGCTTACGTCCGAGTTTCTCCTCCGGCGCATCCCCTGCCCTGGGCGAAGAGCTGTACGATTACTTTGTCGAGCAAGCGTCTACCATCCACAATCCGGTGGCCAGCGGACGCTTTGGCGCGGATATGAAGGTCAGCCTGCTGAATGACGGACCGGTCACCTTTATGCTGGAAGTGAACTAACTAACGCCAATACGCACAGATATAAAAAGAGCGGGACCTGCCCGCTCTTTTTAGTGAGATCCATGTAGTATCAGGATCAAGCCGATGCTCCACCTGTGACAACGGTTGGTTTCCGCTTCAACAGACTTTTCTGCAGGAACCGGGTGACCGGTTTCTCCACCACAAAGTGGAAAACAATCCCACCTATAACGGTCACCAGCAAACCACCCACAATAAACGTAATCATCTGCCCGGCGGTTGCTTCCGGTGTCACCAGCTTGGACCAGATCACACGGTACACACCCAGCGCCAGAATATGGGTCAGATAGATGGAGTAGGATGCATCCCCCAACAGATGCAATACCCGGGATTTCAATACGCTGCCATTCACTTCGATAATCACCGCCCCCAGCACCATCATCATGCCCGGCACACCCCAGTACAGCGCGCGCAGCGGACCAAACGGGTTCACCTGTGCTGTCGCTAACAGCCCCGCGGCGCCGGCAATCAGCAACACGACACCCAGCACTGATGGTAACTGCTTCAGTTTGCCGTCTGTGTAGGCTTTGGCAATAAACACCCCGGCAACAAACTCCAGTAGCAGGCCACTGGTGTAGGTTTGCAGAAGTGCGTTCTGCGGCTCAAAGACAAATCCCAATACCACCAGCACGCTGAAGGCTGACAACAGAATCATCGGAATCTGACGGGGGGCCACCAGCAGCAAACCAAACACCAGGTAGAAGAACATCTCATAGTTCAGGGTCCAGCCCGGCACCAGAATCGGGTAGACATTGCCCGGCAGCCCCAGGCTGTAGTGCGGAATAAAGAGCAACGACTGAACCAGCTGGGCAAATTCGAACTGGGTCGATTTAAACAGGTGTGGCGCAGCGGTCGCTGCGGTGGCGATCACCAGGGTAATCAGCCAATAGATTGGCACTACACGGATGACGCGCTTGGCAAAAAACTCTCCGGCACTGACCTCCTTCCCATAGGTCACAAACCAGATCACAAAGCCGCTGATCACAAAGAACACATCAACCCCGGCAGCGCCCACACTGATCGAGTGCAGCACCGCTTCGTATACATCGATCTGGATAATCAGGTGATGAAAAACCACCATCAGCGCTGCGGCCGCGCGCAGGTATTGAATGGAGTGGATGGTCGGGTGTGCAACGCGTACTTCTTTATCCATAAAAACGCTCGGGTGTGCCTTTCTGTGCCGGGGATTTACTCAGGATGCTAGAGAGATGCCCCCCTGTTTGCAAGGGTCTGCAAGGCCTCAAAACGGGCGTCTCCGCCACCCAAAAATCACCAGAGAATCACCTAAACAGAGGTAAAAGTACTTGATCTTGTTGTGCTTATCCCCCGTACAGAGAAGAAACCGACAGTAGGGAGAGAGCCGTGGAAAAAGCTGCGCGAGTCTTGGGTTATGCCGGGTTAATACCATTTATTGCACTGACCGCAGGTGTAGCCATTCCTGATCAGCCATACAGCTTACCCGCGTTCCTTGCTTACAGCGCCGTGATCCTCTCATTTCTCGGCGGCATCCACTGGGGTGTACTGATGCAAGAGGGTAACAACAATGTGACGCGGGCACTTTGTATCTGCATGTTACCCAGCCTGGCAGCGTGGGCAGCACTGCTACTCCCTGATCGGTGGGCGCTGCTGATGCTCAGTGTCAGCTACTTCGCCTGGTGGCGGCATGACCGCGCAATCATCACGACGGTCTGGTACCAAAAGTTACGGCTGCAACTTACCTTTGTGGTGATTTTGATGCATCTTATATGGTTACTCATCCTGTAAAAGGCAGCCAGATACCATGCGTGCCCGTTATCCAATCAGCCACCCCAGAAGCCTGAGCTGGCTCGGCCTCTACCTGGCCGTGTTTGCCTGGTCCGCTATTAATCCGGCGGATACCCTCACCTGGGCACTGGAAGTTGCACCTGCAGCACTTGGCTTGGTAATCCTGGCCCTGACCTTTAAACATCACCCGCTGACACCGCTGGTGTACCTGCTGATCCTGTTGCACGCCATCATCCTGATGATCGGTGGGCATTACACCTACGCCGATGTCCCCCTGTTTGAACAGTGGGCAGAGTGGACCGAAGGGCGGAACAATTACGACAAGGTAGGTCACTTTGCTCAGGGCTTTATCCCGGCGATGATTGCGCGGGAGATTCTGATTCGCATGGCCGTTATCAACGGCCGCTACTGGCGGGATTTCTTTATCTGCTGCTTCTGCCTGGCCTTCAGCGCCTTTTATGAGCTGATCGAATGGTGGGTCGCCTTGCTGAGCGAACAGGCGGCAGATAGCTTCCTGGGCACCCAGGGATATGTCTGGGACACCCAGTCCGATATGTTTCTGGCGTTACTGGGTGCTGTAAGTGCCCTGCTTACTCTGAGCAGGCTTCATGATCGGCAGCTGCAGGCGCTGCGTGGTTGATCGCCTGTTCCAACAGCGCCTTCGCCTCATCAACACCTTCAATCATTCGAC
Source organism: Pontibacterium sp. (assembly GCF_964228735.1). Lineage (GTDB taxonomy): Bacteria > Pseudomonadota > Gammaproteobacteria > Pseudomonadales > Balneatricaceae > Pontibacterium. Next base: position 4,160 of record NZ_CAXRBQ010000100.1, read on the forward strand.
TGCGGCGCGCTGCGTAATAGTGGGCATTGAACACATCGAAGTAGGCATCCAGTAACGCGGCCGACTTGCTGTCCCCCATCTGTTCCAGCATGACTGCGGCGACTTCCGCAGTACACAGGTGGTGATCCTCGTTGGGCTTGCGCAGGTTGTAACGTGTCTTGCGCTGGGTGTTCGGCTGGATCACCGGCACATGCTGCAGATACTCGCTCTGGCGGAAGATACGCCGTGCCTGACGCCAGGTGCCATCCAGAATGATAAACACCGGCTCGCGTCCCGGCTTATGCTCAAACTCGACCATCCGGTCCTGATACGCCTCCCCTTCCGGGAATACGATGTAGGGATCAAAACCCGGATCGTTCAGCTGGCTGAGGAACTGCTCGCTGGGTTCGGTCCGGCTCCAGGCAAAGGTTTCGGAATTGCGGATCGTATCCACAATCAGGCGCCCGGTATTGGTGGGTTTGTAGAACTCTTTCGGGTGGGTCAGCAGCCAGAAGCGGGCCTGTGCCTGGGCATTAACACGGTAATCACAGATACATACCTGCGCCGGCATCTGGCACTCGTCACAGCGAATGATCTTTGAGCCGCGCGCCAGGAACGGGCGGCGGTGCTGATAGGATTCTGTACTCATAACCCACCTGTTGTTTACAAGGCGGGCACTATACCAGCTCGCTTCTTTCTCGCCTACTGTAGTGCCGAAGCCGGTGTCTGCGGATCGAACAGGTGCTTATCCACCCCCCAATCCAGCTCCAGCGCACCGCGATGCAGCAACGACAACACCTGATGCAGCTCACTGTGGGTCAGCTGAGCCTGGGCAATCGCCTCATCATTGCCATGCTCATAGAACCTCACCTGGTAACGTTGCCCCTGATGGCTCACATCGACCTTGAAGAGCAACCCCGGCGCGCCCTTCTTACGCAGTTGTGGCTCTGGCTGCAGCTGCATGTTCATCTGTGCCTGTTCATGCTCAAACTGAGCCAGACCGGACTGATGTTCGCTGGGAGCCGATGCGATATGGCTGGACGTCTTTTGTACCAGAGCGCTCAGTGCACCGAGCAGCTTCAGGGTAATGTTGCGGGTCAGCCAGAAATCACAACGCGGCTGATTATTGTTGAAGTTTCCCACCAGCAGAATCCGGTCTTCGATCGGATCGTAGTGAAAGGTGATGGTCGCAATATTCTGCATAGATCATGTCCCGGGCCCCCGATGGGGGGAAGTATCTCCCTTTACCTTACCAAACCCACGCCATGGAGGCAGTGTTCTTATGCGATCGTTGGCGAACAGAAACAAAAATGCCGGAGGCTCAGCTCCGGCATTGTCAGTACAAGGACCGTATGTCCTCTATACGGTTGCTTACTCTGGCATCACGTATTTGCCACTGGTCAGCAGTTCGTCGAAATACGGGATCGTTTTCTTCAGTCCCTCTTCCAGCATTACCTTCGGCTCCCAGTCCATCTCTTTCTTCGCCAAAGAGATATCCGGGCAGCGCTGCATCGGGTCGTCGCTTGGCAGGTCTTCGAAGATCAGCTCGGAGGAGGAGCCGGTCAGCTCAACCACTTTCTCCGCCAGCTCACGGATGGTGAACTCACCCGGGTTACCCATGTTTACAGGGCCGGTAAAGCCTTCCGGAGTACCCATCAGACGAACGAACGCTTCGATCAGGTCATCCACGTAACAGAAAGAGCGGGTCTGAGAACCGTCGCCGTAGATGGTGATCGGCTTGTTGCTCAGTGCCTGTACGATGAAGTTGGATACCACACGGCCGTCTGCCGGGTGCATGTTGGGACCGTAGGTGTTGAAGATACGACCGACTTTGATATCCAGGCCCAGTTGGCGGTGGTAATCGAAGAACAAGGTTTCGGCACATCGCTTGCCTTCGTCGTAGCAGGAGCGGATACCGGCCGGGTTTACGTGGCCCCAGTAATCTTCACGCTGCGGGTGTACCTGCGGGTCGCCGTATACCTCACTGGTGGACGCCTGGAAGATACGCGCACGTACACGACGCGCCAGGCCCAGCATGTTGATCGCACCGTGGACGCTGGTTTTGGTGGTCTGGATCGGATCGTACTGGTAGTGAACCGGAGATGCCGGACACGCCAGGTTGTAGATCTCATCCACTTCCACGTACAACGGGAATGTCACGTCGTGACGCATAAATTCGAAGTGTGGGTTACCCATCAGCTCCAGAATATTGTCTTTGGTGCCGGTGAACAGGTTATCGACACAGAGAACATCGTTACCTTCGGCAACCAGACGTTTACACAGGTGAGAACCCAGAAAGCCCGCACCACCGGTTACCAATACTTTTTTACGCTGGGAATTTTTCATCTAACTCGTCCAATAATACTGACTAACATACATCCGTGTATTAAGAGGCACCACGTCCAAACAATACTGCCGGAACTGTTTTCAACAGGATCATGAAGTCGTTGAGCAGGCTCCAGTTATCGATATAGGCCATATCGAGTTCCATCCACTCGTCAAACGTCACGTTGTCGCGCCCACCGGCCTGCCAGGTACAAGTGATACCGGGCAATACACTCAGACGGCGCATGTGAGAGACCTCCTGGAAGCGCTCATAATCTGCCAGCGGCAGAGGACGCGGCCCCACCAGGCTCATCTCACCTTTAATTACGTTAAGCAGCTGCGGCAGTTCGTCGATGCTGCTCTTACGCAGAAATTTACCCACATTGGTTACACGCGGGTCGTCCTTGATCTTGAAAGCGGCACCTGCACGTTCGTTCTGCTTACGCAGCGCTTCCTGCAGTTCATCCGCGTTCTGGATCATGGTACGGAATTTGTAGAGGCGGAACACACGGCCATTGTAACCGTAACGGTCCTGCACAAAGAGAATGTCCCCCTTGGAAGTGAACTTGATCGCCAAGGCCGCACCGATCATCAACGGCGAAGCCAAAATCAACAAAACGGACGCAGCACAGAAATCAAATGCGCGTTTTGCGATGTATTCCCAGCCCATATGATGACCGGACGACAGCACCAGGTCAGAAGAGGCGCTTTCCGGTGAACGGCTGACAATTTCGGTACGCAGCCGGAATACGTGGTTGCCGAACATGCTGCCAAACAGCTGGGACATCGGCAGGCGCACCAGAATGCCATGTGCGGATGCGTAGTCGATCAGCTCTTCCACTTCAGTGGTGAAATCGTGAATCGGCAGCGTGATCACCACCTCATCCACAACCGTGTTATCAAAAATGCACTTGAAGTCGCTTTCGGCGCCCAGGTACTCACTTTCCGGCACGGATTCGGGACGCGTGTTGCTGATGTAACCCACGAAGTTAAAGCCCATCTCGCGGTTGGACTTGATCAGTTCCACGTAGTTACGCGCAGCTTCGTTGGTCCCGATCACCATAATGCGGCGTTCGTTGTTGTCACCCAGGTGCACTTTTTTCAGCAACATGCGCAGGCCTTTACGCAGAACCAGCGTCAGTGCAGTACTGAACACCCAGAAGCTGAGCAGAAAGATGTGAGTGAACAGGCTGATCTCAAAAAAGAAGCTCACCAGCGCGTAGATACCGGTCGCGATCCCGGTCGCCCAACCGATAATGACCGCTTCTTCCAACAGCGTCTGCTTGGGTTTCATCGGGGAGTACAGCTTGATACGGTCGAATACCACCAACCACAGCAGCGCCAGCACCAGGTAACCCGCAAGGTTAACCAGCGTGAAACGGATGGAGAGAATCTCCCATATACCTGAATGGTGATTGGAAATACCGGCAATCCAGGCAGCGATTAAACCCGCAATAATAAACGCCAGCAGGTCGGAAATACGATACGCCTGCAGGATTAACTTGTGCTTTGAATAACTCATTGTTGGTCAGACTTCTTGTCAAACAGGGTTCGATTCAGCGCTTTCACGTCCATATGAAAGGGCCACTTCACTGATACTCAGTGGCCACTCCGGCCACCCAAACTCACGATGCTTACAAACTGAAAAACAGATTTTAATCCCGCTCGGTGCGGTTCCAGCCCAGGTTACGTTCTTTGATCATGGACACCGCAAACACCCAGGTTTTCCACACCAGGTACCAAGGCACAAACACAGCGATACGGAACAGCCCCTTCACACTGCCATAACGGATACTCGCAATCAGGTAATGCAATCCGATGGTCAGGAACAACAACAAAGCCAGCACACGCACGGTGGTATCGCCAAACAAAGCAGCACCCAGTAGTGGATAGATGATCAGGGTGGCTGGTGGTGTCAGTACGTCACTGAGGCCGTCGAGGGAGAACTTGTCACCGTTCATGCTGTTACGGAACAGCTGACCGGCATAACTCTTGATCGTAATCCAGCGACCACGCTCCCAACGAATACGCTGGGTTTTGGAGGCTTCCACGGAGGTTGGCATCTCTGCATACACACAGGCACGGTCCGTAAATACAGTACGGTAGCCTTTCAGCAGCAGATGGATGTGGTACTCGATATCTTCCACGATGGAGTGGGCTAGGTACGGTACATTTTCCAGGGCTTCGCGGGAGATACAGAAGCCGTTGCCAAAGATACCGGAGGACATACCCAGTGCCGTGCGGCCTTTCGGGCGCAGCGCATTAAACGATGCCATACCCAGCTCCAGCGCACGGGTGCGGATAGAATCTTCCGGGTTACGGATAGCATAACGCAGCTGAACCACCTTGGCGCCGTTGCTCATCTCTTCGTCCAGCACTTTCAGCGCGTCTTTGTGCATCAGGGAGTCGGCATCCACGATCAGGAAGGCATCCCACTGTTCCTCCAACAGGCCGGTGAAAGCATGGAACAAGGCCTGACCTTTACCGGGAGGGCCGGTACGTTCGATCACATGCGCCCCCTCGTTACGGGCTTTTTCTGCCGTATCGTCGGTACAGTTGTCAGCAATCACCACAACTTTGTAGTTGTCGGCGTCGTAGTTCTGGCTCAGCGCGGCACGCACAGTCTCGCTGATCAGCAGGCTTTCGTTATGAGCCGGGATAACAACTGCAAACTTCAGCTTCTGGGTATCCGATGAGCGTGCTTTTTCCGGCCACAACGCAGCAACCGTCACCAGCGCGAAGTACAACACCGGGATCGCTGCAATCAGCAGAAATACCCAGCCAAGTGTCAGTGAAACAGCTTCCAACAACGTTCGAATTCCTTTTTAAAATTGCCAATCAGATCAAGGCAAAATAAATATGCGCCCGTTATACAGGGTGTCGGTTTCTCAAATATTTCAGAATATATTTTTTAGAGAAACCCGCCATAAGTACACTACTGTTTTCCGGGGTGCATTATCCATTTTGCGCTACATACCGACATGCGCCATGTCAGTATTTTGTTAGTTTCCCATCCCTGGGAACTGATAATTATTAAAAATCTTTAATCTTTGCCTATCGGAAAAACGAATTAAACAAAGCTTTCTAAAAATAAATCTCTGAATTAAATAACAGATTCTGAAAAAACCTATTATTTTTAGTAGTCACCTTATTTCCCATACAAAAAAGGTCTCGTCCCGGAGCCTCTCCCCCAACACGAAACCTCTTTCCCTAGCAACAACGTGCTTATTTAAGATACGGCATATGAGTAAAGTTAATATTCCCCAGCTTAAGTAGTGCCGCCTCGCGACTATCATACGGCCCTATGTACACCCGGTAAATGCGTCTTTCACCATTGTTCGTTACTTCCATATCGGCAGGCTCACCCAGCGCCACAAACGATTCATACAGATGATTCGCTTTCAGGCGACTGGTCACGGTGCCGGCATAGGCAAACCAGCCGCGGGATTCGTCGTTCACCAGCAGATTCTCCCGGCTTACATCCGGCAGGTTAACTGCCTTGGCGTATACCCGGTTCAGGTTGCGAATAGACGGATTCACCGCCCTCACCATATCCTGCACGGTGTCGTTCCAGGTGGAATATTTAGCACGCGCCTTCTCACTGATCGTTTCACCCACGGTAAGCGGCACGGGTTGTTTTAGCAGGCTGGCCAGATTCTCAAATGGATACGGAATCGCGCTGCCGGATTCGTAGCGTTTCGCACGCTTAGCCGACGTAACCACACCTTCGGGCACACCAATCAGCGCACGGCCATCATCGGTTTTTGCAACAGTCTCAACCGGTTTATACGGTACTTCTGTAACCGCACGCGCAGAATCCACTGCGTCCGACTCAGTGCTCAGGGTCACTTTGGTCTCGGCCGCTGCTTTTGGTTCAACATTTTCAGTCACGAATGCTGGTTGCGATACCGGCTCTGGCCCGGTGTCATATGGCGTACTACGCACATCTGCAACATTGGCCTCCCGGCGCAGGCGCTCAAACAGGCTGAGTCCATCATCCCCCTTGGTGCCGACAGAGTAACGTTCAAGTGCAGATTGCGTGTGCTGTACCGGCACCTCCGCCACGGGCTCCTGATCGGCGGTATCAGCAGGCACAGTTAATGAGGTTTCTACCACGGACGACGTTTCGAGTGGTTGCACCACCTCCACTGGCTGCGACACAGTCTCGGCCACGGGGTTGCCATCCACAGATGCGATCACCGGATCATCATCCCAGGTCAGCTCGCGCTTTGCAGTTTCCGGTTGTGCCGCAAGCGGTGTTACCTGAGGGCTGCTGGATACGGTTGGCTCAGCCGCCGTCGGCGTTGTGGTATTGCGTATCGCAACCTCGTCCCGCTCTCGGGTTTCGTACCATCGGGCGGCATACCAGCTCACTACAACCGTCGCGATCAGCACCATCCATAACCCATATCGCCGGAATACTCCTGGCCTCTCTTGTTTGTGAGGCCGGTACTCGTCCTCTGCAAAGGAATCGTACTCGCTTTCGGCAGCAAACGGTGAGGTACCACTCACGGTTGCGGCTACCGGTGTTGGCACCGGCTCTGCCTGAGGCTGTACTGGTACCGGTAGCGGTTCATCGACAGGATTGGTAAACACAGGCGTCGGACGTGGCTTGGTAATATCCGTCGGGGCTATTTCGGGCAGCGGTTCTTTCAGTGGCTCTGACTGAATTACCTGCAGCGGTTGCTCATCCGCAGCCTGCTCATGGTTGCTCATGTTTTCCTGATGCACCGGAGGCAGGTCGGCCAGCACCTCACGTACAATATTCGCATCGATCTGACGGGAGAAATGAGCGTAACCGGTGATCAGACAGTTATCACAGATCAGGTTAATCAGACGCGGCGAGCCGTGGGAAGTACGGAATATCAGAGACAGCGCGTCGTCATCAAATACAGGCTTATCACAGCCGGACACTGCCAGGCGGTGCTCAATATAACGCCGAGTCTCGATCTCGTTGAAATAGCCCAGCGAACGGCTCAGGGTAATGCGCTGACGAATCTGACGCATGGAGTAGCGCCCCAGAATATCGTTCAGCTCGTTCTGTCCCAGAAAGATAATCTGGATCAGCTTGGCATCTTCGTTTTCGAAATTGGAGAGTAGGCGGATGCCTTCGAGGGTTCGCTCAGGAAGCTGCTGCGCTTCATCAAGAATAACCAGTACACGGCGCCCCTGTTCGTGCAGGCGTTCCAGTTCCTCTTTCAGCTTGGCCTGGAACACCAGTGAACCCCACTCAGCATCCATATCCATGCCCAGCTTTTCCGGCAACTCCGCAAACAGTTCTTCAGGCGTGATCCAGGGAGTGGCCACCTCGAGGATAATATGATTTTCTTCTTCCAGTTCGTATTTCAACGACTGGATCAAAAAGGTTTTACCGGATCCCACTTCACCGGTCACCAGCATAAACCCTTTTGATTGCTTAATACCGTAAATCAGCGCCGCGAGACCTTCGCGATGCTGTTTACTGGCAAAGAAAAATTCCGGATTGGGAGTATTTTCGAACGGGCGCCGGCTTAATCCGTAAAACTCCTCGTACATGGGACAGCTCTCTATTCCTGAATCGATTAACCAGAAGATACTAACGTACGTTTCAGCGTCAGGCTACTGCCTTCAGGTACGCTCTTTAAAGCGGAAACCCAGTATATGATGCCAGGCGACCCGTAACATAAACAGCGGGTTACCGAGAATGTAGCGTTTCCAGGTATGGGGTTGCATCATGAGTCGGTAGAGCCACTCAAAACCGTTATCGGTCACCCACTTCGGGGCACGGTCAATATCCCCGGTAAAGATACGATGAAATGCGCCCGTTGCCAGCCGCACAGGCGGCTTGAGCTTATCACGGTTATCCCAGATCCATTTTTCCTGGATCGGCATACTCATGCCGACAAGGATCACTTTGGCCCCGCTGTTGTTGATCATCTCAATGACCTTATCGTTCTCTTCACCCTCACGGTCAAAGAAACCGTGATGACGACCTGCAAACGGACAATCCGGGTAACGTTCGGCCATCGCTTTCTCGAAGCGCTCTCCCATCTCATCAATATCACCCAAGAGGAAAATCGGCCACTGCTCGCGGGAACACATCTCGAACATCTCTTCGAGCCAATCCGCCGGTGTCAGGCGCTGCCCAACGCTGAGGCGCGCCATCTTGCAACCAAGTTTCACACCGGCACCGTCAACAAACACCATGTCAGCGTGGTTGAGAATATTGCGGAAGGAAGGGTCTTCATACGCCAGGTTCATCGCATGAATATTCACGTTCATGATGTTCCCACCTTCGTCATTCTCTGCTGCCCAGCGGATGCTGTCGAAGATATCCTGACGACGTACAACGTGATAGCGAACCCCGTTCAGCCACTCTTCTTCATACTGAGGTTTTTCAGTTAGTGACACTGCTTACTACCTTCTCTTCAGCTGCGCAGCACTGCTCCAGCAACTGCTGGAAACGAACCGCGTTCTTACCTTGATCAAAATTGTTGGCGATGTGTTCAATCGCATGCTGGCGCAGATCATCCAGGTCGATCTCTCCTTTGATCACCGCTTCCATCGATTCAGCCAACGCATTTTCGCTGCCCGGCGGCACCAGAATTCCTGCCATGCCGTAGTCCAATAATTCAGGTATTCCGGAGATCGAAGTCGAAAGCACCGGCACTCCCGCCTGCATCGCTTCCATCAGAACAATCGGCATCCCCTCAGCAACACTGGACATTACAAAGAGATCCGCCTCTTTGTACATCTCGAGCACGTCACTGTGGTAGCGCACCCCAAGCAGCTTAACCTGACCTTCCAGATTCAGCCGTTGAATCTCCTGCTCCAGAAATTCGCGTTGTGGACCTTCACCCACCAACTGACATTCAAATGCCAACCCTTTGTCGCGCAGTTGTGCACAGGCTCGCACCAGATATTCCTGGGCCTTTTGGGTGGATAGACGCCCTACGCTCAGGATACGCAGCGGTCGACTGCCATCATAGTGTTTCGCTTGTGGTGCTTGCTCAAGCGGCGCTACGCCCAACGGCAACACAACAAGTTTATCAGCCGCGACCGTTGGAAAATGTTCCTTTACGTAATCGACGTTGTACTGGGATATACACACGACCAGATCCGCCTCTTTCAGCTTGGTTTCCAGGTCGGGTGGATTATCAAAGGTCAGATCAGATCCGTGCAGAGTCAGGGAAAATGGCAATCCTGAAATCCGCTTAATCCACATCGCAATCGACGTAGCCCCGTAGGTAAAGTGGGAATGCACCCAACGCGGGTCAGAACAATCTGCATAGCGCTGCAGCGTCAGTGCAGCGCCGGAAAGATGCTTCAGGGTCGTGAACGACTTCTCCTCCACAGAGAACAGGCCGGCTAATGAGCGCAGGTATCCCAGCGGGTAGCGCATTAAACAGTGAAGATGCGCGGCAACAATCTCTCCCTTACTGGCATCGCAGAGGTAATCCACCTGTTTTTGCACAGTCTCCATACCAGGATGCACCTGTGAAGGATCAGGCTTATGGCTGGACACCAGATCCATAGCCATACCTTCATCCAGCATTTTGGTGTACTGACTAAAGAGAAAGGTTTCACTCAATACGGGAAATATCGAGTTAAGAAATATAACGCGCTTCTTCGCCATTAATAACGTTCCCTGAAGGTACTGATATTTAACAAGGCTGACTTTAACAGATGTGGTATGACAATATTGCGAGATTTGGTACAGGACAACTGTTCAATTAACAATGTATTGATCTGCACATAATTTCTGCCAGGGAACTACAATAAACGGTACAACAGACCACTGATATACAAAGGGCTGCATCACGCAGCCCTTATTAAAAGGTATCAGTCGATCAATTTAATTGGTCCCTGGTTACGTACATTAATTACACGGGCGTGAACGATATGGGTGCGCTCTACCGGAAAATAGAGTGTGATGTAGTTTTCACCTGGTTTGATAGGAATATCGCGTACGATACGACGGGTTTCCACCATCAGGTTTTTATTGTCGTCGTAATAACCTGCCTCAACCCTTACATCGATCTGGGAACCTGTTAACAGCAGGTCACGCTGATCAAAAACCCTGACGATCAGTGCATTAGGTGGATCGTACTCCCACGCCTTAATAAACACCTCACCTGGTCCGATATCTCGGCTATCGTTCTGATAATACGGTGTTTCACGCGCCACAAGTGGACCAAACGGGTCTTCAAATACATCCCAACCCTGCTCATCAATAGGGTCTTCATTAAAATCCGGCAGGTTACCGTTTTGTTCGCCTGCAAATCCGGTCAGGTTCGCAAACTTCTTGTCGGCATACACGTTGGCACTCAGTGCCGCCATAAGAACAAGACACACACCAAGCAGCGACTTGATAACTGGTTTGATACTGAGTTGCATGTTCGTCACCCGAATCAATTTATAACGCGTTATATGCAGCTTTAGCTGTACACTATACCATCAATCAGTAACGCGGCACCTTATCCGATTTTTGGTAGACCTCATCCAAAAGGTCATATACTTTTTCCGCATTGTGGCGCCAGGTAAACTCCTTCGCCATGCGTGCGCGGGCCGCTTTACCCAGTCTTTCACGCAGGTCTTTATCCTGCACCAGACGAGTCAGCGCCTGAGTCATCGCCTCGCCATCCCCCGGCGGAAACAACAAGCCTTCCTCGCCATCCTCCAGCATCTCTTTCACCGGATCTGTTGCCAGTGCCAGCACTGCAGTTTCCATTGCCATATATTCAAACATCTTCAGTGGCGAACAGTAGTAGGCGGAGTTCTGTAGCACGGTGATATCCATAGCTGCCAGGTATTTGTCGATTTCGTTGCTTGGTACAAACCCTGCAAATGTAACCCGATCTTTGATATCCGGTTGGTTGGCGCGCTTCACGCTCTCCTCAGACTCCGGCTTGACCTGGCCGACCAGCAACAAACGTACGTTGTAACCCGCTTTTACCAGATAGGAGAAGCTATCAAACAGCATATCCATGCGGTGCCAGGGTGCGAAGCTACCAACAAAACCGATCACAACCTCATCTTCAACAATACCAAACTGTTCACGAACAGGTGTACCCGATAGCTGAGGGTCAAACTGCTCGATCGTCACACCATTCGGAATAGAGTGGATCGGTAGCCCTTGGGTCGATTTAACCCGGTACTCATCCGCAAGCACGTTACTCACTGCAAAACCACCGTCACACAGTGATAGCGCACGGGTAGAGCTGAAGAAGTGTTCAGCCCCCGGGACACGCAGATACTCAGCCTCACGCTCTTCGTGATCCGGCGAGTTGATCTCTACAACCACCGGAATGTTCAGGGAACGGCAGGCCCAGATAATGGAGAAGGTGTTGTAGTCAAAGCGGGTTAATACCAGATCAGGTTTCAACTCTTTCAACTGACGGCGTTCCGCCAGCATACGTTTCACCTGTACCAGAAACGCTTTGATATCAGAGATATAAAAACGCGCCAGGCGCGACTTCAGACGGTCGACAAAGGACGTTTTGTGGCCGGGCACGCCTGTCACCAGGGGTGGGGCCATTACGGTAAAATCTATTCCTTTTTCATCGCAAATACCGCCAAATTCTTCCGAGAACTTGGTTACGTGCACATATGACCCATCGCGTTCAAACTTCTGATAATGGGCATACACCACGCGTTTCATTGCTTTTTCCGTCACGTCCATTTCCTTTATTCAACACCTGCACATGCACGCTTCTGTGCCCATTGTCGCAGTACTGCGGGTAATCGATGACTGTATTTTTCCAGCACCCACTCTGGTACGCCCCCCATCCAGGAAGCAGGCAAACCGAAGAAGCCAATCAGGTAGGCAAGACCGGAACTCATCATCAAGATAATCAACATAATTTCCGCTGAGGCGATTCTCCCCTCCAGCAGATAAAGCACCAGCCCATCAACCAAGCCAACAAAGCCCGCAAGCAGATAACCGGGTATCTGAACTTTAAAGAATGCGCCCCAGGAGGTTTGCAGCAGTTTGATAGCCAGCCCAGCATTCGCCAGATACAGCCAGAGTGTTGCACCGACTACGGCAAAACCAACGGCTGCGATACCTTCAGGCACCGCCACAAGGCATGCCAGTGTGAGCACTACAAAAAAGACAATCTGACGGCGCATCTCAGCGTGCACCTGTCCCATTGCCTGGATCACCGGCCCGGTCAGGATCAGCACCAGTCGAATCAACCCCATCAGGCAGAGCACCTGAAACGCGGGTACGGCATCAATCCAGTTATCACCGTACATACCGGTGATGATGTACTTCCCGGATACCAACATGCCAACAAAAACAGGGAACGCCATAAGCGCGGTGACAGATACTACGCGGAAATACACCCGGCGTAACCGCTCCGGGTCGTCTTGCACTTCAGAGTATGAGGAAAACATGACATTTGTCAGCGTGCTGGCAATTTTTGCCAGAGGCAGGTTCACCAGATGATAGGCGCGGCTATAAAGACCCAGCAGCATCTGATCGAGGAACTTACCAATTATGAAAAAATCCACGTTGCGGGCAAAATACCCCACAATGCCGCTGACGCTAACACCGCCGCCAAATGAGAGCAGCTCCTTTAACCGGCTTTTCTCTGGGTGGAAGCTCATACGAAACGGTTCGTAGACAAATGACAGGATGGAACCCAACACTGTGGTTGCGATCGTACCCATCACCAAACTCCACACGCCGTAATCCATCACAGCCATGGTAATCACCACCCCGGCATACCCAATGACGTGACCGGCGGAGTCGATCCAGAACAATCGCCTGAAGTCCATACGCCGCACGATAAGTCCACGGCTCACAGTTGACAGTGCAGACACAAACAAACTAACGGACAGTAGTTGCAGGATCGGCTCGATTCGCTCATCGTTAAAAAACGCCGCGACCGGATAGGCGATAAGGATCAGGCTGACCATCAGACCAACACCGATCAATACCGAGAGGGTATTTGCTGTGCGGATAGCCTCTTCGTCGAGATTCTTACGTTGGACAACTGCAGCTCCCATCCCCATGGTAGAGATGATCTCGGCAAGCCCGATAAAGATCATTGCGGTTGCCAACAGGCCGAAGTCTTCGGGTGGCAATATCCTGGCCACCACGATGGTAACGCCCAGACTGACGACAGTCTGGACTATTACCCGCATCATATTCCAATTAGCACCCTGAATCGTCCTCTGAGTGTGGGTGTCAGCTGCCACAATACCCCCTGGCAATTACGCTGTGGTGTTCGGATTGGTTTCGACGCTGTGAGTCGAGCTATTGGCAAGCGCGGCCTGTTGCCTGCGGTGGATCCGATCCATCGCAATGACAAGTCCGGAGAGCACCCAGAACGGGTACTCGGAGTAGATAGAGGTTGGGTCCACCATACTGTGAATCATAAAGGACAGCAGACCACCAAACGCACCAAGGGAGATCGCAGAGATTGTCCCTTCCGACCTGAAAAACAGCTTGTATGAGCGATACAGCGTGAACAGCATCATCGCCACTACAAACATTGCACCCGGAATACCGATCTCGCCCGCAATCAACATAAAGATGTTGTGTACCGGCGCATCGAAGTTGGCAGTGATCGCATCGAAAGTGCGGTCATATTCCGCCATGTAGTAGGTGTAATGGTTAAGACCCACACCGGTTAATGGATTGTCAGCAATCATGTTCTCTGCAACGTCCATCAACGGCGCTCGTACGTCTGCAGTACCGCGGTCATCCTGGGTCAGACGGTTTCGGAAGTCCTGCGATCCCGCAAACAACAGCGAGAACATCAGTGTACCCAGCAGGGCAACCAAGCTGATACTGGTGACAAGACCCTGTCCGCGCCGCACTCGCCACATCACCATACAAACAACCAGGGAGATAGCCAGGCCGGTCCAGCCACCACGGGACGCCGTGAAGACCTCGGCCATAATAGCCATGCCGACAAAACCGAGAATAATAAGCTTCCGCAGAAGATGCTTTTCAGCAAGTCCCACGAAGATGCCGATCAGCATTAGCTGGTTCATAAACATCGCCAAGGCGTTTGGCTGCCCCAGACTGCCGGAGAAACGTAGTGGACCACCTTCGTTCTGCCAGGTTGTACGTTGCCCCAGCAGAGACTCGGTAAAGATCGCACCCACGAACTTCTGCTCAAACACCATGATCGCCTGAACCGCCAAAACACCCACAATCACATAACCCAGGCGCTTAACGGTATCGAAGTGTTTAACGTTCTTGATCAGGTAAACCAGGATGAAATACGCCTTAACCTGCTGCCACAACATACTGAACGCATAGAATGGTTCCGGCGTTGAAAGCGCAGAAAGGAAGTTGATCAGGAACAGTCCTGTCATCGCAAACTTCCAGTGGGTCGGCACAGGATCAGACGGCAGGCCGTTATTACGGCCGAACAAGCTTTCACTTGCCCATGCGATGATCAACATACCGAACAGTACGTCGGTGATCGCAACGCCAAATCCGTTTGCATGGACGTAGAACGGTGGGTCATCGACGTACAGGAAGTTGATGTCGTACAGAATTGGCATCAGGAACACCGCCATCATCAGCATCATCTGGCGGGTCTGGAACCGAAGAATGTTCATTAAGAACAGTCCCCCCACGCCCATCACGGCGAGGAGGATAAAGAATGTCCACTTGAAGGGCAGATGGCCTAGAGACAATACAAACAACGCCCCGCCGAGCAAACCAAAGCTCAGCGGTAACAGCATCGACGAGGATTTATTGGTTGTATCCGACATATATGTCCCGGCTCATATAGGGCGCTGCAAAACAAGGGGCCTACAAGGCCCACTTACAGGAATTTAAGCAACCAGGATGGGATTGGGTACTTACGGAAGTTCAGGATTACACCGAGCAGTTTGATACCCAGTTGGTCCATATCTTCCTCTACTGCATTGATTGCAGGCACACGGGTTACACCGGTGTTTGCAACGATCGCTACACCATCAACAACACGCCCGATGGAATCGGCCAGCGGTGTGGAACCCTGCTGCGGCATATCCAGCAGCACCCAGTCGAACTCGTCACGTGCTTTGGCGATAAACTCACGCACGTGATGGGAGATCATTGCACTACGGCCCTGGTCATCACTGGAGGAGACCAGCATACGGAAGATGCCTTCACCTTCACAGCCTGCAAGGATCTCGTCAGCGCGGAAGCCTTCCATCATGGCGCGGTCCAATGTCATCGCATCAGCGCTGGAGCCGGAATCGCGTACATCCAAAATAAGCACGCGGTGACGTGGATACTCTGCAGCCAGGATCTTTGCAACCTGAGAGGTTACGGTAGTGGTACCAACACCACGGGACATTCCGGAGAACATCACCGACTTACCGCCCACCTCTTCCGGGTCAGCCTGCACCATCAGGTTGATGGTTACCTTACGCATATCACGGCGCCACTTAGCATTACCGTCGAAGGTACGCCCCAGCGGCAGGATCAGGTTATCCGGATAGCGACGGACATTGTTTTCCACGCGCTCTTCCACAACCTGCTGACTGGAAGATCCGTTGTCGTGCTCGACTGACTCACCGTCAGCGCCGTACATTGCTTCAAAAATCTTACCCATTGTCTTTCTCCCCAATGATTAAACGGCGTCTAGGGTGCCAAGCAGGCGCAGACGGGTACGTGTCTGTACATCTGCCGGAGAACGCAGAGATTGATCACTTGAGTAGGACAGAATACAAGCAACCAGCGCCAACAAGATCGCTACCGGGATAGCCAGGATCAGGATCAGCGGAATATTAGGGAACGACGGCGCATTAGGAGTCAGCGGACGGTTTGCTACAGTTACGTTTGCAAACTGAGAGCGGTTTTTCTCTTCACTGATTCGCGCAGCTTCTCGCTTGTCTTCATACAGGCGGTAGTTCTTCTCAGCAACGTCGCGTTCAAATTCGATGCGCTGCAGGATCACAGTGTCTGCACTCAACTGACCTACGTTAGCCTGTGCCTGAGCGATACTATCTTCCAGAGATCGGATCTCTTCTGCACCGGACTGACCATCCAACTGCAGTTTGTCGATTACTTCTCGGATGTATCCGCGGATCTGTGCACGCATGTTGTTGTACTGTGCGACAGCGTCGGCTACGGGCTTGGAACCTGGCTGGAAGTTACTCTCAGCAGTCTTCTTGTTGATAATCAGCTGTGCCAGAGAACGTTCCATCTCTACCAGGGCTGGGTAGTTCTGACGCAGCTCGGATGTCAGACCAACGTATCCATTAGTACCAACCTTATCGTAAGCACCTTGCAGGAAGTTAACGCGCTGCTGAGACGCTTTAAGCTGACTAGCAATCTCTGCCTTACGTGTCTCCAGGTTACGCACCACCGCCAGCATGTTATCGGCCTGCAGGTTCGGATTAGCAAGATTCAGGTTCTTACGTGCCGCTGCCAGCTCATTGCTCAGCTGAATATAACGCTCGCGGAACATCGCCACCTGCTCATCAAAGAACTCAAGGCTGCCTTTAAGGCCCTGGTTTACTTCGATGTAGTAGTCGATATAAGCATCCAGCAGTGTGTTCAGCTGATCACGTGCCTGTTCAGCATCCGGTGCCTGATAGATGATCTCAACGATGTTGGAGGTTGCAAGCGGCTCTGCACGGAACTGCTTACGCAGGTCAGATACAGCTTCCAGTACTGCAGACTCGTCATCCATCGGCGCCAGGTTGTGCATTTTCACAACTTCTTTCAGGACGTCAGCAGAGTTGAAAAGGTGTACCACAGTGTTCAGCGTTTGGTCTGAAACGTTATCCACAACGTTAAATCGGGAATCGGCACCTTCATCGAAAACGACTGGTTTCTCGATGCGAGGTTTCACCAACAAACGCGCTTTCGCGGTGTAGGTAGACGGACTCAAAAATGCCAGCAACAGAGCGCCTATGATCACACCAATAAAGGTGAATACAAAGACACGCTTGGTATAGAAGAAGATTGCGACGATATCGCGGAAGGTCAACTTATTGTCGCCTTCTCTACGGTTGCTCGTACTACTATCCATAACTGATTATCACCCCAAAAATGCGTATTCGCCTGAATTATTAGTTCGGACCAACGATATCGACTGTATCGTCCAGCGTATATGTGAAGCCCAAGTTTACCGGGATCATTCGACGGATTGCATCGCCTACGAGCGCTGCACGTCCCAGAGGCGTTGTTGGGACAAACACCACATCAGACTGGCGAACGAAATAATCCTGACCGGAGTTGCCTGTGGACAGTACTGAAGCCAGATCGACCAGACGACCAACCGGACGGTTGAACTCATCACGCGATATCAGCAGCGTAGAACCCGCTTCACCAAAGTCTGCAAAACCACCCGCCAGGCCCACAGCCTGAAGCACTGAAGTAGGACCACTCAGCTGGTAGTAGCCTGGACGCTGCACTGCGCCAAATACGTATACGCGGTTACCCGTCGCTTCAAGAATAGCGGCAGAGGTAAACATGCCCTGAACAGACTTTCCGTAAGCCTTGTTGATCTCTTCAGTCGCCTGGTTAATGGACATACCGGCGATACGGAGAGATGGCAGCAGAGGCAGATTCACGGTACCGTCAGACTGAACAACAGCTTCACGGCTCTGACCACGCGGTGCTGTACGAATCGCTTCTTTCAGCTCACGAATCTTGGCGCCGTAACGGATCAGGGAAACGGTGCTCTGCGGCATTGTCAGGAAATCGGAGTACAGTTCGTTCACCGCAGCGGAGAGTTCCATCGGTGTACGGCCGGCTGCCATGATGTCACCTTTATAAGGAACGGTTACACGACCGTCAGGGCGAACATTCAATGTACGGTCCATCTGAGGATAGTGGTAGAACTCGATACGGATCTGGTCACCGATGGCGATCTCGTAACGGTCTTTCTGCTCAATATCGACGTGGTAGGTTACTTCGATACGATCCCCGGGAGAGAGACGGTAATCAGCATCATAGTAAGGTAGTGGGTCCTGCTTATAGACCTGCTTGCTGTCTTCAATCGTTGCCGCTTCGTGTGGCACGTAACAGCCAGACAACAGCAACAGCAGCGCTGGGCCTGTCATCCACTTTAAAGCCTTCTTAAACTTATTATCTGTCGAGCAGATCATTGGTCGAAACCTCTCCGGTATGCAGCACTTCACGTCGTAATTCCATACCAGGCCGTGCGCCCGGTAACTATCCATGACCTTTAGCCAGGACCTTCTCCCCGCAGATCATTTGTTATAAAAACAGCGGGTTATATGCCGCAAATTAGCAACACAAAATGTGAGTGGTTATTAAACAACATCGTAATAAATAAACAAGTGTTTATTTATTCGACCAATCGCTTAACACCACTCATCTAATAACAAACTACGTCAGTCAATTACCATTCGAAATCGATTTCGACGCGACGGTTTCCGGCATGACGCACGCCATCCTTGGTATTAATACGTGGTCTGGACTCTCCGTAGTGAGACGCACGAATTTCAGAAACTTCTACACCTTCAGCGCGCAATACTCGGGCAGCAGCCTGGGCGCGACGCTGGGACAACGCTTCGTTGTGGCTACGTGTACCTGAAGTATCGGTATGAGCGGTCAAAACCACGCGGCGCGGTTTCATGTCACGCGCATCAGCGACAACGGTGTCCAGAATACGCTGAGCGTCAGATGTGATATCAGCACGATCCAGCTCAAAGAAGATAATGTATGGGCCACGGTATGCCAGCTCTGGGGATGCATGTTTGGCTGGACTTGGGCAAGCCGCTACAGCAGGCTGTGCCACTTCGTGGGTGTGATCCACACAAGAGCCTGGACCGTGGGTATGCTCATGGTCATGACTATGGGTGTAAGAAGGACCGGTTGGCTGAGTAGTTTTTGGTTTGCTTTCCAGCTCTGCCATTGCTGCCATGAAACCGTTTTTACACTCATCAATATCGTGCTGCTGGATGTTCTCTTCCTGCTGTTCCATCCAGCAGTCAAACATCACCTGGGCGCGTGCTGCGGTTTCAGGCATTTTCAGGGAAGCACCAGCATAGAAGGCATCTTCCAGGCGCGCACGCGCAGAAGACAGCTCATCGACTGAATACTCTGGCAGGTTACGCGCAGACAACTCTTCAGGGGATACCAGCTGGCCTTCAGCTGCACGCAGAGAACGGTTCTGGAACTTCTCTACGTCATCAAAATCGTGTTCGTAGTCTTCCTTTTTAGCCAGCTTCGCGTAGCCTTCGTGAAGGTAACGATCGAAAAGCGTACCTTTCAGCTCCATTGGCTGATCGGATTTAAAGTAGTCATGCTCACCACTCATTTCATGATCGTGAGCGCGAGATCCATGCTCAGAATCATGTGTAGACGAATTAGTACTGCATGCCACCAGAGCTGTAGCGACTACACCAGTCAACAGCACCTTAGAGTAATTTCTCACATTCCCTCCAGTGAGTCCGAAGCAGACTCCTTCTAAACCCGATAGATTCTTGTAATTAGTGTTTTTTATTGGCGTATTCAAACCTTTCGTAAATCAAATCAACTTACGAAATTCACACTACGCCTATTATAAAAATATAAACGGATGCTATCGTAGAACGATCATCAAACCGAATCAAGCGGTTAAGACGTGCACAACCTACGCTTCACCACGCGCGGCAAGCATAACAGTCATTCATTAAACTAAGGCTACAATAAATAAAAGCCCTGCTCTCGGTTTTCCATTTAAACCGCACCATTCATTAATATATATCTATTCAATTACAGACGGATCGTCATACATCAATAGAATTAACAAAAACTGAATTAGGTATTCTCTTTTTCAATTCTCCCAAAACTCCGCAAAGCCATCCTAAAAAAATAAAAACTACTATTTTTTTTAGTAAAACCCTTCACTCTATTAATACCAATCCCTCTTAATAACATTTACACACAGAAAAACTCATTTGACAGCCGAATTACCCACAGACCAAACAACTACAGACCAAGCAAAACATTGAGCTTTCCTACCTGGCACTGATGCATGGCTGCCACTTGATGTGGCACCTGGTATCACCTTGCCGTTAACCAAACGAAAGAGACACTACACAAGACCGTCAAACTTACAGGCTGACCAAACCACAACATTGCTCAACAGCCCGAGGTTTGAAGTACGAAGATGCCGGTTCATGAATACAGGGAGATATTGGGCATCGCTAAAGCGATGACCAACCTACAGATATCGGCATAGCCTGGGGCATTACCGTTAAGTGGAAATAGTAGCATGTAGATTTGAAGGGAAGCTTAACAGAGCCGGTAAAGCCCACCTTTTATCCGCTGGTTTCATTCCAGTAGGTTGGCCAACGCGCAGCGTTGCCCAACAGCCTGAGACTTGAAGTATAAAGACGTCGGTTCATGCATATAGGGAAAAGTGTTGGGCATCGCAAAGCGATGACCAACCTACGGGTAGATCCGGTCACAGGATGTAATCAGTACGCCGGATTTTCGCCCGGGCAGAAACGAAAAAACCCAGCTCAATGAGCTGGGTTTTCTCTAAATAGGTGCTTGGCGATGACCTACTCTCACATGGGGAATCCCCACACTACCATCGGCGCTAAGGCGTTTCACTTCCGAGTTCGGGATGGGATCGG
>NZ_CAXRBQ010000101.1:0-14713 GCF_964228735.1 Pontibacterium sp.
TGATTGCGGCTTACTAAACGAGGTCCACCCGGGACGAAAATGGTGGTTGGTAAGCGGCTTTCGGCGGCAATACTAGGGGTATACCTTGGGACCAGTTAGGGCCAAAAAAAGACATTTAATGGTGCCAGATTAACTGATTGATATATAAAGGTATAATATTTATTATGGTGCCAGTTAGCGATGTTTTTGGGGTGTTTTTTGGGTCCAGATTTCCGATGCTGGAGTATGCGTCTGATGCTCGAAACATCAATCATCAGACGCGTAGGAAAATTAGTTGATTGAGGTCAGTATTTTTGCGCCTGACGAACGTTCACGCATACGCAGTACGTAGTTCATTAAAGTTGAGTTTTCTGGCATCAATTTGCTCACGTTAGGCGTCCCCGCCAGGTAATCCAGCATCGGCGTTAATATGGCATCGGCGTAGGTGTATTCACTACCGCAGATAAAGTCATTATCTCCCAGCTGTTTCTCGACAATACCAAGCATTCTGACAACCTCCGGTTCCGCTTCAGTCACCTTATCCATCCGTACCTTACCGTCAGGGCCTTTGGGAAAGGCAAACTCCAACAAGTATTGGCGTACGATCGCCTTATCAACATAACTCGACAAGGCCGCTGCCCATTCATCCACCTTGGCCCGCTGATATACATCGTCCGGTTGCAGGGCAGGGCCATCAAACGTTGCATCCAGGTACCTGCAGATCGTGGCCGTCTCAAACAGCGTTCGCTCACCATGAATCAGGGCAGGAATCTTTCCGAACGGGTGGTACTGCAGGTGTGTATCGTCATTGAGGCTGAGCGATTGCCCGTCAATCTCGAACTTGGTTTCGTAACTGATGCCTTTCTCTTCGCAGCAGAACATTACTGAACGTACGAAGCTGCTGAACGCAGGTCCGAGAATATGAACTTGAGCTGACATGATTACAGATCCTTTTGTGTGTGGGGGTACTTATCATGCTAGCCAGAACGACAATATGTTAAAGAACATATTGTCGGATATGGGTAAGATGAAAACATACGGTTTTGATGGAGAGAAACGCCTATGCCCTGGAGTCCTGAACAGAAAAAACAGACTCGCCAACGCATCCTTGCCAGCGCAGCCAAGTTGTTTACTCAACAGGGATTTGATCATGTAGGGATCAACGAAGTTATGGCCGATGCGGGACTCACCCGCGGGGCGTTTTATTCCCATTTCTCCTCCAAAGCTGAACTTTATGCAGAATCCATAGCGACTGCGGCACGCTGTGCGCACGCCCAAGCGCTTACGCAAATGGATGATCGCTTTGATATTGAACGGGTCGTTCAAGGTTATCTTAGCGAAGCGCACAGACAAGGGGAGATAATCAACTGTCCATTGGCTTTGCTGATTACTGACATAGGGCAGCGGAATCAAGAGGTGCGTGACACCTACACCCAGATATTTAAAGGCTTTGCGGGACTGATTAAAGAGAGTGAGGCTTGCGAAGCCGACCAGGGCGATGCGTTACGTAAGGCGGTACTGTTGGTCGGTGGGATGGCGATTTCCAGAGCGATCAACGATGATCAGTTAGCAACACAGCTCTTAGCCGCGTGCAGGGACGGTGTTGTGCCTCACTCTGACTAGAGTGACTGATACCACCCAGCGCATGCGGCCGGGTGGTTGTAGGGGCAATTAGCGTCGACGCGCCAGCATCTTAAGGATCTCTTTGAAAACGCTGTTTTCCAGGGTTTCAGGCAGATCCAATGCCAGGTTATGACGGTAGTACGGGCTGAGGTCGAGACCAAAGCCAAGCGCATACAGCTCGATATCACCGCGCGCTTCCAGCATGGAAGCAACCTGCTTCAGGTGGTTGTCGAGGTAGTCTTGTTCGTTCGCCTGGTTGGTGGCCGTTTCCATCGGACATCCATCAGACAGCACAATCAATATGCGTCGCTCTTCAGAGCGTCCGGTCATACGGTCAGCGGCCCAAAGCAGTGCTTCACCATCGATACCTTCCTTGAAGATATCCGGCTTCAGCATCGCGCTGATGTTTTTCCGCGCATGACGCATCGGCGTATCAGCGTCTTTGTACACAATGTGTTCCAGGGAGGTCAGGCGGCCTGGGTTAGGCTTGCGTCCTTCACCGATCCAGCGCTTAAACAACTTGCCGCCTTGCCAGTTGCGGGTGGTAAACCCGAGAATCTCCGTGCTCGCTCCGGCTTTCTCTAGTGCACGGCACATGATCTCAATCAGGGTCGCTACTTGACCGATGTGTTCCTTCATCGAACCGGAGTTGTCCATCAGGAAGGTCACCATGCAGTTGTTATGCGGTTGGTAGCGTTCTTTCCGGAACAGTTGTCGGAAATCCGGGGAGGTGACCAGTTTATTCAGTCGACGTGCGTCCAGGTAACCTTCTTCCTCACCAAAGTTCCAGCCATCAAGTTCCGGTGCCGACAGGATCATCGCCAGATCCCTTGCAAGGCGCGGAACGTTAACACCCTGACCTCGGATCAGCTCATCCAGTTGCACACGCAGTTTCTTACGCAGAAACTCGGATACCAGCTTTTCAGCTTCGATAACACGGTCATTCTCCGTGGAATAGATCTGATAGCTTTCCAGTGCTTCCAGCAGGTCGCGGTAACGCTCACGGTGGCTTTGCGCAGATTGCCCCGGCATCTCACCGTTCTGGTCATTCTCCGGGTAGAGAATCAGGCCAAAATTGCGGACCGCTTCATCTGCTTTGGATTCAGTACCGTCATCTTCATCCGCGTCGTCCAGTTGGGTGACCAGTTCGTCGATCACCTGGATCAGTTCGTGGGCGCTTTCGCCGAACTTAGCCTGATCTTCGACGTTACGCTTCATGCCAACCAGCGCACCACCGATGTGCGGTGCAAGCATCATGCGATGGGGCTCAATCAGACCTTCAGTGGCTTCATTCACCGGTTGCCCGGACAGGCGTGACCAAACCACCTGTGCCACGGTGTACACGAGCAGGCCAACGTGGTTTTCGGTCATGTTGGATGCACAGAACTCTGCACACCACGCCTTGTAGCGGTAATCCAGGTTCTTTTTGGTGCCAGGGTATTTGTCTTCAACCAGGGTTTCTACGCGCAGTTGTTCCAGCAGTTCGAACAACAGCTGGCCTACGGCAGACTCCGGCATCATCTGCTGATGTAGATCGCGATCGCTGTGCTGCAGGCGCAGGGCAATACCGTCGGCGGCACCACGGAACGAGGTGAAGTCGTCCTTGGCCAGATCAGGCTTCAGGTGTGGCGCGCGGATACCGGATGGGCGGCCGTTGATCTCTGGACGCCGACCGCGGTAGGCAAACTGGCGCTCGCCGGAGAGGGCGCGTATAGACGCGCCACACAGCTCCTCAACCTGCTGCTGCAGGCGTTCCTGGCGGGGTTGATTGTTATTGGCCATCTGCCATTACTCCAGCTGCCTGATGGGCCCAGGATTCGCTGAGCTCTTCATAAAAACAACGCTGGAAGAACTCCGCAATCATTGGGCGTTCCACTTCATCACACTTGTTGAGGAAGGAGAGGCGGAAGGCAATTGCTGGGTCACGGAAAATCTCGATGTTCTCTGCCCAGGAGATCACGGTACGTGGAGACATCAGCGTGGAGATGTCGCCCGCAGCAAAGCTGTTGCGGGTCATGTCGGCCACAGCAATCATGGAGCGTACCAGCTCGGCATCCTTGTCGTTGTTGAGGCTTGGTACGCGTGCCTGAACGATCTTTACTTCGTCATCGGTTGGCAGGTAGTTCAGGGTGGTCACGATGTTCCAGCGGTCCATCTGTGCCTGGTTCACCATCTGCGTGCCGTGGTACAGACCGGTGCTGTTACCCAGACCGATGGTGTTGGAAGTGGCGAAGAGGCGGAACTGAGGGTGTGGGTGGATCACCTCGTTCTGGTCCAGCAGGGTGAACTTACCGTCACGCTCCAGAATACGCTGAATAACAAACATTACGTCAGGACGACCCGCATCGAACTCATCAAAGATCAGTGCAGTCGGGCGGCGCAGTGCCCAAGGTACGATACCTTCCTGGAACTCCGTTACCTGTTTGCCATCGCGCAGAACGATGGTGTCTTTACCGACCAGATCCAGACGGCTGATGTGACCGTCCAGGTTGATACGTACACATGGCCAGTTCAGGCGTGCAGCGACCTGTTCGATATGGGTAGATTTACCGGTACCGTGCAGACCCTGAACCATCACGCGGCGATCGCGACAGAAGCCAGCCAGGATGGCCATGGTCACTTCCGGGTTAAACTGATACGCCGTGTCGACCTCTGGTACATGGTCGTCGCGCTCGCTGAACGCGGGTACTTTCAGATCGGTATCGATACCAAATACGTCGCGCACGGAGATCATGATATCCGGCTGGTCTACCTTAATATCGGACATAGAGCTGTCATCCTGTTGTATCTTATTGTTGGTTCCAGTGTATGGGATGGACAAACGAAGCAACTGAGCCAGTTTCGCGCTTTCGTTATGGCCAGATCTTACTGCTAAGCGGCGCTTATTGATTACCTGTAGCAGCGGGCACCGACCGCGACAATTCTGAGAGGTATAAACAGTCGCCCTCAGAGCGGGCTGCTACAACGTATTCACGCAACTACAGGTTTTTGAGAATCAAACTGATACCAATCAGGATCAGCAGGAAAAACGCAAAGCGGCGCATGTTGTTATTGCTCAGTGGTGGCGGGTACTTCTTCCCGATCCAGGTAAAGATCGTCACCATCGGAATGCAAAGTACCGAGAAGATCCCCATCTCCATTGTCAGTCCACCTTGCGCACCTACCATGCCAGTGCGCATCACTGCGCTGAGCAGGAAAATGCTCACCAGGCAGAGACGAATCGTCTTCAGTTCGAACGGCTGGCGGTAGAACAGATACACCAACGGAGGGCCGGCCATGCTGAACAGGCCCGCCATTACGCCAGCAGCAGTACCGGATGTGCCAAACACAATCGGAGAGGATGGCTCTTTCAATGGGTCAGGCTTCAGCATGATCATCAGGCCTGCGCCGATAATCGTCGCGCCCAGCAGCAGTTGCAGAACATGATTGAACTCTGCGCTCATATAATCCAGCAGCAACAGACCCACCAGAATGGCCGGGAACATGCCCGCACAGGTAAACATCACGCGCTTAATATCCAGTGCCTGCACATTGCCTTTCACGGCAACCAAACCATTCACAAACGTCACGGCGCTGATCACGACCGAGGTAAAGGCGATCGGTACCAGATCGAATGTGGTTACCGCGCCCATAACGATCATACCCAGCGCAAATCCGGTCACGGTCTGAACGTAGGTGGCAAAAGCAATAATGGCAACAAAAGGCAATAGGGTGGTGAGTTCCATCAACGGATTGCAAGCCTGTCTTAACTGATTGAAAATAAATGATTATGTCGGTCGGCGGGTGGCTCGTGACGGAGCTTTGACCGATGCGCCGAAGTCTAGGTGAATGGCCTATACCAGTCACGAACCAGATTCGACCTTCGAGTGGGGCCAGATCTGGACCCAAGCAGGTTGGCCCCATAGGTCAGAACGGTTTGGTCGTTGTCGGAAATCGACCCCGAAAATAGCATGGGTATAAGGGGCCGAAACTTCGTTATATCGATTCAACGAGAATCCCATATCGGCCATTTGTTGTTTTAGTGGCCAGGTGGACGATCGGGGGGATCTCGCCTTCACTGAAATAAGCTCATATTGGAGAAGGCGATGTCTGTGACCGACACATCACACAATAAAAATGAAGCAGACCTACAAAGCACTACCTCACCTCCAACAAGAAAGTTGCCTATGAAACAGCTCATCGCAGGCGGTATTTTTCTTGTTCTCGGGCTCGTCATTGCCCAGATTGTACCGAGCATCGAAATTGCTTGGGTAAGCGGCATCCTGCTGCTGACTATCTACCTGTTTGCCTTCGAGATCGTAGGTGTCGATGTTGCCGCTGCAACCATCATGGTGTTGCTGGGCCTGACCGGTTTGTTTGCACCGGTAATGGGCTTAACCGAAGGTCTGGTATCCAACAACGACCTATTTAACGGTTTCTCCAGTAACGCCGTAATCTCCATTATTGCCGTAATGATCATCGGTGCAGGTCTCGATAAGACCGGCCTGATGGGCAAGGTGGCGAACTGGATTCTGAAAGTGGGTGGTACTACCGAAACCCGCATCATCCCAATCATCTCCAGCACCGTGGGTTTCATCTCCTGCTTTATGCAGAACGTAGGTGCTGCGGCACTGTTCCTACCGGTGGTAAGCCGAATCTCTGGCCGTACCGGATTGCCGATGTCACGTTTGCTGATGCCGATGGGTTTCTGTGCGATTCTCGGCGGTACCATGACGATGATCGGTTCCAGCCCGCTGATCCTGCTGAATGACCTGATCCTGACCTCCAACCAGACGCTGCCTGCTGAGCAGCAGATGGATACCTGGTCGCTGTTCTCTGTAACGCCGGTCGGTATATGTCTGGTCATTACCGGTATTTTGTATTTTGTAATCGCCGGTCGTTTCGTACTGCCAAGCACCAAAGGTGACGACGCCAACAGCACCAACACCATGGAGTACTTTAAAGAGATCTATGGTCTGGACTGCGAGCTGATGGAAGTGAAAGTCCCGGCCGAAAGCCCACTGGTAGGCAAAACGCTGGAAGACTTCGAGTATCCAAACAGCATCCGTATCACCGCTGTACAGCTGGCAACCGGTAAGCAGCGTATTGGTAATGGTGGTCTGGACCGTACCGTCGCAGTAGAAGCTAACTCTGTACTGGCGGTCATCGGTGCATGTGAAGCGCTGGAGGCATTTGCAGACACTTATAAACTGGAACGCCGTAAGGATCTGGAAACCTTCTCTGAAGCGTTGTCATCCTCTAAAGCAGGCATTGCTGAGATTGTAGTGCCACCGGGCTCCCAGTTGATCGGTAAGTCTGCACTGGAGCTGCGCCTTCGTAACGTATACGGCCTGTCGCTGATGGCGCTGCACCGCTCCGGTGATACCTCCCGTGCCGGGCAGGGTGTGCGTGCGATCGACTTTGAGCCGGGCGATACACTGGTTTGCCACACCGCCTGGGAATCCCTGGCGCGACTGGAACGAGACCGTAACTTCGTTGTGGTTACCCAGAACTACCCGAAAGAAGAACTGCGTCCGCACAAGGTTAACTGGGCGCTGGGTTTCTTTGTTATCGCACTGACCATGGTGCTGTTCACCGATATTCGTCTGTCCGTAGCGCTGATGACCGGGGCGATGGGTATGATCCTGAGTGGTGTACTGAGCATTGATGAGGCGTACGAGGCGGTAAGCTGGAAGACGGTGTTCCTGTTGGCGAGTCTGATACCGCTGGGGATGGCGGTAGAAAGTACCGGAACGGCGGCATGGATTGCAGACCAGACCCTGGCGCTGCTGGAAGGTATGCCAATCTGGGGTTTGCAGGCTGCCGTGGCTGTGTTGGCAACGTTCTTTACGCTGGTAATGTCCAACGTGGGTGCGACCGTGCTGCTGGTACCGTTGGCGGTGAACATCGCAATTGGTGCCGGTGCTGATCCGGCTGTATTTGCACTGACCGTTGCGCTGGCAACCTCCAACTCGTTCCTGATCCCAACGCACCAGGTAAACGCATTGATCATGGGGCCTGCGGGTTACCGTGTACCTGACTTCATCCGAGCGGGTGGTATCATGACTGTGCTGTTCCTGGTTGTGCTGATTGTGATGATGAACATTGTGTTCTGATCAGTAGCTTGAAGGTCAAAAAGAAAGGCGCCACATTGGCGCCTTTTTTATGTTTATAGAGCTGTGAAACGTACGCCAGGAAACGGCCTCGCAGCTTGCTGTAACGCGCTTACTCCCGCAGGTGATCTGGTGTCAGAAAGTCCAGCGCGGTGCTGATAATGCGTTCCTTACAGGGTAGTGTCGCTGTGGCGGCACGCCCGAGAGCGATAAAGCTGTCTTCGGCACAGATCCGCTTCATGGGTGGTGGGCTGTCCAATTCCTCATGAATCAGCGTCACCAGCTGCTCGCTCAGGGAGCCGGTGCGGCGGCACTCGTCAACAATCAACAAGCGGTCGCAATCGCGAACGGCGGTAATGATCTCCGTCTCGTTCAGCGGCGCCAGCCAGCGTAGGTCAATCACACGCAGATTAATACCGTGTACCTGCTCCAGTACCTGCGCTGCTTGGCGGCTGAGATAATAACCGTTGCCGTAGCTGAGGATTGCCAACTCTGTACCGTCACCATGGTGTCCCAGGCGGCCGAGCGGTATCGGACAACTCTGCTCGCGGCTCTCATATTTGAAACACCAGAGCCCATCATCCGGTTCGTGCAGATCTCGGGTCATGTAGAGTGCGATCGGTTCGATAAACACCACCACGCGTTGTTCCTCGCGGGCCAGGCGAACGCACTCACGCAACATCTCCACCGCATCTCGCCCGTTACTTGGGCACGCAACAATTAGGCCGGGAATATCACGGAATACATTCAGGCTGTTGTCATTGTGGAAGTGACCGCCAAACCCCTTTTGGTATCCAAGCCCGGCAATACGAATGACCATTGGGTTGGTGAACTGGCCATTAGAAAAGAAACTCAGGGTCGCAGCTTCACCACGGATCTGATCTTCCGCGTTATGAACGTACGCCAGGAACTGGATTTCCGGGATCGGCAAGAAGCCGTTGTGGGCGCTGCCGATGGCAAGGCCGAGGATACTCTGCTCATCCAACAGTGTGTTGATCACGCGATGGTTGCCGAACTTCTTGGAAAGTTGGCTCGTAACGTTGTACACGCCGCCTTTGGGGCCGATATCCTCGCCCATCATGATGATCTCAGGGTAGCGCGCCATCAGGTCGGTCAGGGTCCAGTTGATCAGGCGGGCCATGTGTTGCGGTTCCTGCATGCTTTTCTGTTCACGTTCGAACAAAGCTTCACGCTGGTCGGACGATGGCGAGGCTGGTGTTGAGCAGGACCTGCGTGGAGGTATCAGGGAGCGCATCACCTCTTCGGCAGAACCGAGTTTTGGCCGTTGAATCGCACGTACGGCGGTTTCTGTAACTTCTGCTGCGGCCGCCTGATAAAGGCTAACGACCTGTACGGGTGACAGTACCTCGTTATCAATCAGCAGGCGCGCTGAATGCAACAGCGGGTCCTGCGCTTCAGTCGCTTCGATCTGTTCCTGACTGCGGTATGCAATCTCCGCATCGGAGCCAGCGTGGCCCAGTAGGCGGATACAACGCACATGGAGGAATACCGGTTGATGGTGACAACGCGCGAGGCGCTGTGCTTCACAGGCGGTTTGATAGGTGTCGATTAAGTTCAGGCCGTCACACTGGAGGTAGTGGAGGCCGGGTTTGTTACGAAAAGCGGTTTCAATCCAATCGCTGGGTGTTGGCGTGGAAATGCCGATACCGTTGTCCTCGCAGACAAACACCAGAGGTAATGGCACCTTGTGAAATGCGGCCCAACAGGCTGCGTTGAAGGCGCCTTGGGCTGTACTGTGGTTGGCGGACGCATCACCGAAGGAGCAGATAACCACGCTGTCGTAGGGCAGTGTTGATGCCAGATCCAGACGTTTTGCCAGCGGAACACTGTAAGCGGTGCCTAAGGCTTTTGGCAGGTGTGAGGCCACGGTGCTTGTTTGAGGTGGCACAAACAGTGTTTTGCTTCCGAGCACTTTATGCCGTCCGCCAGAGATAGGATCTTCGCTGGATGTGGTGAACGAGAGCAGCATGTCCCAGACCGGATCTTCACCACCGGCTTGGCGCGCCCGTTGGATCAGGAAGGCTGCATCGCGATAGTGCAGGAACGCCATATCATCCTGACGAAACGCAGCAGCAATGGCAGCGCTGCCCTCATGGCCGGCGCTGCCAATCGTGTAAAACGACTCGCCGCGTGACTGTAACTTGCGTGAACACAGATCCAGATGGCGACTCAGTAGCTGGCTTTCGAACAATTGGATTAGCTGTTCTTCATTCAGTCCGGACGTGTTCAGATCTTGTGGGCTGGAGAGAACAGGCAGATCACCTTCGAGGACCCGCTTCACAAAGTTCTGATCGATTACTTCGGCTCGGTTTTGCATCCTATGGCCTCCATTCAGATCAGCTTAAAAGAAGGATTGGATATCGGTCTGTGCGCGCCCCAGAATCAGAGCGTGTATGTCGTGGGTGCCCTCATAGGTGTTTACTGCCTCCAGATTCATCATGTGACGGATGACGTGGAATTCATCGGCGATACCGTTGCCACCGTGCATATCACGCGCAGCGCGCGCGATATCAAGCGCTTTACCGCAGTTGTTGCGCTTCAGTAAGGAGATCAGTTCTGGCGCGCAGTGGTCCTGATCCATCAGTCTTCCGGCCTGCAGGCAGCCTTGTAGCCCGAGACTAATCTCGGTCTGCATATCGGCCAGCTTTTTCTGGACCAGTTGATTGGCTGCGAGAGGGCGGCCAAACTGTTTGCGGTCCAGGCAGTATTGGCGGGCAGCATGCCAGCAAAATTCCGCAGCCCCCAGGGCGCCCCAACTGATACCAACGCGTGCTTTGTTCAGGCAGCCAACTGGGCCTTTCAATCCGTGGGCATTGGGCAGCAGGTTTTCTTCCGGCACGATCACCTCGTCCATCACGATCTCGCCGGTCATAGATGCACGCAGGCTGAATTTTCCTTCGATCTTGGGCGTGGTAAGACCGGGCATATCCCGTTCCAGGATAAAGCCACGAATCTCGCCTTCTAGCTTGGCCCAGACCACCATCACATCTGCGAGTGGACTGTTGGTGATCCACATTTTGTTTCCGCTGAGCCGATAGCCTTTAGGGGTTTCTTCGGCGTGACTGCGCATGCTACCGGGATCAGACCCCGCATCCGGTTCGGTTAAGCCAAAACAGCCGATCCACTCACCGGACGCGAGTTTGGGCAGGTATTTCTTGCGTTGGGCTTCGCTTCCGTAGGTATAGATGGGATACATCACCAGCGAAGATTGCACGCTCATCGCAGATCGATAGCTGCTATCCACGCGTTCCACTTCCCGTGCGATGAGACCGTATGAGACATAATTGCTGCCGGCACAGCCGTAACGCTCCGGTAGGGTAGCACCCAATAGCCCGAGCGCACCGAGTTCCTCCATGATCTCCCGGTCGAATGTTTCGTGACGGTTTGCCTCCAGGATACGGGGCATCAGTTTTTCCTGACAGTATTCGCGGGTGCTGTCCCGGATAATCCGTTCCTCTTCGGTGAGTTGCCCATTGAGGTCAAACGGATCACTCCAGTTAAAGGCTGCTTTGCTCATGGTCGGCTCCGTTTAAAGCTCCGTTCCTATGAGTATGGATGAGGATTCGCCGAACAGGGGAATAGGGCACAAAGCAAGCATGTCAGTGATCCAGCAGATGAGCCCTGCGTATCGATAGTCAACAAACCAAAAAATAAATTTTCCGAATTTTCAGACTGGTTTCAGTTAGGTGGCTTAGGTTTTTAATAGAAGGACGGAAAAGAGCACAGACAAGTGCAGTGGAACAAGGGCCTGGAAGAGGTGATTGTCATGAATACTCAGATGAAGCTACAACGTATCGAGCAGGAAAACATTGAGTTTGCCGGCACTGCAGGCGTGAGTGAAGGCAATTCACATATGGGTTTCGTACCTGCGTTTATGGATAAAATTAGTGGCGATATCGTATTGTGCCGCTTTAAAAACGGTATGTTGGCACCGTTCCATACCCTTGAAAGCCTGCCTGATCGCTGGGTGGTTGCTCGAGACCTGTCTGGTCATGTAACTGAAATTCGTAGCTCTGTTATCTCCGGCTTCGTACGTCTGGGTCAGTTCTTCACCCGTGAAGAAGCCGCAGCATTCGTACGAATCTGATTCCTGCGTCGTCCCTCGCATAGTAAAAGCGCCGACCTGAATAAATTTCCTGCCTATTGGTCGTAGATCCGCTTTATAAGTAAAAACCATGACTTAGACTTAAGGAACCTGCAATTGAGTTCGAAACTTTCTCTGCGGTTGATAAAACAGCCTGATGCACGAAAGGTAGCGCAGTGGAATGACTGGTCCTTTCCAAGCTGCCAGACAAAGCAGCAGGCTGTTTTAGCAATCGCCCTACGGGGCGTTAAGGGCAATCCGATCTCTGTGTTAGCGATTTTCGCCGTGCAACCAGCATGCCTGTAAACGCTGTCTTGATCTCGAATCGCCCTTAAAGCCAGAGTTTGTGTCGAACTCATTTGAAGGTTCCTAGGTAGAGTTATCTGCCAATGGTTTCGTTATGTCTAAAAAAAAAGGGCGAAAGGGATGCTGGAAAAGCGCGAGTTTTATATTAATGGTCAGTGGGTAGCGCCTGCACAGCCAAAAGATTTGGAAGTAATTGATCCGTCTACTGAGGAGCCTTGTGCGGTTATCTCTCTGGGATCAGAGGCGGATACCAACGCAGCGGTTGCCGCAGCAAAAGCAGCGTTTGAGGGCTGGAGTCAGACCAGCAAAGAGGAACGCTACGCGCTGCTCGAAAAACTGTACGCCAACTACAAGGCCCGTAGCACCGAGATGGCGGAAGCAATCTCCATGGAGATGGGTGCGCCAATGGCGCTGGCGAAAACTGCGCAGTTGGGCGCAGGTGCAGGTCACATCAAGAACCTGATGCGTGCCCTGAAAGAGTTTGAGTTTGAGCGTCCGCTGGGCGAGCAGGCACCGGGTAACCAGATTATTTACGAACCAATCGGTGTGTGTGGTCTGATCACGCCGTGGAACTGGCCAATGAACCAGGTGGCGCTGAAAGTGATTGCAGCGCTGGCAGCCGGGTGCACCATGGTATTGAAACCATCGGAAATTTCGCCGCTGTCTTCGATGCTATTTGCCGAGATGATTGACGATGCGGGCTTCCCGGCTGGTGTATTCAATCTGGTGAACGGTGATGGTTTGGGCGTAGGTTCCCAACTGTCAGGCCATCCGGATATAGACATGATCTCCTTTACCGGTTCTACCCGAGCCGGTGTGGCAATCTCCAAGAATGCAGCCGATAGTGTGAAGCGTGTGAGCCTGGAGCTCGGCGGTAAGGGCGCCAATATCGTTTTTGCTGACGCAGATGAGAAAGCTGTTGTACGTGGTGTGCGCCACTGCTTTAACAACACCGGGCAGTCCTGTAACGCACCGACGCGTATGCTGGTAGAACGTTCTATCTACGATCAGGCGGTGGCTACCGCAAAAGACGTAGCGGAGAAGACCAGTGTAGATATCGCATCTCTGGAAGGGCGTCATATCGGTCCTGTGGTATCTGAACTGCAGTACAACAAGATTCAGGACCTGATTGCCAAAGGTATCGAAGAAGGTGCTGAGCTTGTGGCCGGTGGTTTAGGTAAACCGGAAGGTCTGGATAAAGGTTACTTCGTACGCCCAACCGTGTTTGCCGGTGTGAACAACGAGATGACCATCGCCCGCGAAGAGATCTTTGGGCCAGTGCTGTCCATAATCCCGTTTGATAGCGAAGAGGAGGCGGTGCAGATCGCCAACGATACCCTCTACGGCTTGACCAACTACGTCCAAACTCAGGACGGCGATAAGGCAAACCGTATCTCCCGTAAGCTGCGTTCCGGCATGGTACAGATAAACGGTGAAATGCTGGGTGCCGGCGCGCCATTTGGTGGCTACAAGCAGTCCGGTAATGGTCGTGAAGGTGGTGTTTGGGGTCTAGAGGAATTTCTTGAAGTAAAGGTTGTAACTGGTTGGTCATAAAGGATTAACTGGTTTTATAAAGGCGCTCTCTATGGGCGCCTTTTTTGTTTTTGATAGATGCTGTCTCTATTTATGTAGGGCAGCCTTTAGGCTGCCGGCAGGCTGAAGCCTGCCCTACAATAGGTCGTGTTTTTAATATCTTTCCCACGTCATAGATCCAGTCCAAATCCGCCGTTTAGGCCAATTCACCGTTGGTACCACCCGTTCCGGTGCTGGCCCCATAGGCCGCTTCTCTCTGGTCGTTGTTTGGATCCAGTGCCCCCCATAGGATGAATACCAGAGCCAAAAATTCGCAAAGCCGTCTCAGCGGTTTCGGATACACCGTGTGTCCTCGCGGTACTAAGTAACTGCGTTGGTGATACGGCACCAACGCAACGGTGGATAATAAAAAATATGACAAGCCAAGCCAATGTAATCCCGGTTCAGTCTGGTCTTCCTGAGTTTGAAGATCGTGCGAACCAAGAGACCAAATATACGACCTGTTATATGTGCGCCTGTCGCTGTGGCATCAAAGTCACAGTAGAGGACAACAAGGTCCGTTTCATCCAGGGCAACCCCAACCATCCAATTAACAAGGGTGTACTCTGCGCCAAGGGTAACTCCGGCATTATGAAGCAGTACTCGCCAGCGAAGCTGAGCAAGCCACTGCTGCGTAAGCCAGGTACCGAGCGTGGTGCAGGTGAATTTGAAGAGATCTCCTGGGATCAGGCGCTGGATATGCTGGAGAAGCGCCTGCGTCACATCCGTGCAACCGACCCGAAAAAACTGGCGTACTTCACTGGTCGTGACCAGATGCAGGCACTGACCGGTATGTGG
Source organism: Pontibacterium sp. (assembly GCF_964228735.1). Taxonomy (GTDB): domain Bacteria; phylum Pseudomonadota; class Gammaproteobacteria; order Pseudomonadales; family Balneatricaceae; genus Pontibacterium. Next base: position 14,476 of record NZ_CAXRBQ010000101.1, read on the forward strand.
GCTAGCCAGTTCGGTACCATTAACTGGGCTGCACACGGTGGTTTCTGTTCTGTAAACATGGCGGCCGGTGGTCTATACACCATGGGTCATGCGTTCTGGGAGTTCGGTGATCCGGACTGGGATAACACCAAATACTTTATGATGTGGGGTGTGGCGGAAGACCACAGCTCCAACCCGATCAAACTGGGCCTGAAAAAGCTGAAAGAGCGTGGCGCCAAGTTTGTTGCGGTTAACCCGG
>NZ_CAXRBQ010000102.1:0-10620 GCF_964228735.1 Pontibacterium sp.
CAACGCGGTCGCTCCAGCTTAAGCAAGGAAGGGCCATCCCGCATCCGAGCCAAATTGTACATGGCCGCAATCGTCGCCACGCAGCATAACCCGGCAATCCACACGCAGTATCATCGCTTGCTCAGTGCCGGAAAGACCAAAATGCAGGCCTTGGGCGCCGCGATGAGAAAGCTGCTCCAGATCTGCTTTGGCGTGGTGAAGAATCAACGAGAATATATACCTCAAGCTGCTTAGCACATGCTTGAGGCATATCTGGAGAGATGGTATCTACAACGAATTTTAATGGCCCGTATAGCAGAGGGCTTTTACTGCGCTGGTTTGGGAGCGAAGTCTGAGATGCTTAACTCTGGTATGGGCGTTCTTGGTGTGATTTGGTCAACGCGAAGGGGCTGAAAATACGCCATTGCTGTAGGGTAGCCATTCAGGCTACCGGCAGGCTAAAGCCTGCCCTACATGTACCTACGGCTCGTTTCCATGCTTTGCGTGGGAATCCGTACTCTACAGCTGGAGGGCGCATGCGTTCCCACTCAGAGCGTGGGAGCGAGGAAGATCACTCGCCCCCGTTGTAGGTTCACCTTCAGGCTTCTTTTACGCCCTTTAGGCTGCCGACCGCGACCGTTCATAGTGACGATGCGAAATCTATTTTACCCTCGGATTTAGCCGACAACGTATCTGTAGGACAACCTTTAGGTTGCCTATGATCAACGATCAACCTTTTTACTGCTTCTTAGGTAATACCCAATTAGGACGTGGGAAGTTACAGGTATAGCCGTAAGGGAAGCGTTCCAGGTAATCCTGATGCTCGGGTTCTGCTTCCCAGAACGCACCGACCGGTTCAACCTCGGTTACCACTTTGCCCGGCCAGAGGCCACTGGCATCCACATCCGCGATGGTATCCAGGGCGACCTGTTTCTGCTCGTCATCCACATAATAGATTGCTGAGCGATATGAGCTACCGCGGTCGTTTACTTGCTGATTAGGCGTGGAAGGGGCGTGGATCTGAAAAAAGAACTCCAGCAACTGACGGTATGAGATCAGAGACGGGTCGAACAGTATTTCGATCGCTTCAGCATGAGTACCGTGATTGCGGTAGGTGGCGTTTTCTACGTCACCGCCGCTGTAACCCACGCGTGTGCTGATCACACCCGGTTTTTTGCGGACCAGATCCTGCATTCCCCAGAAGCAACCCCCAGCAAGAACTGCGCGTTGTTGTGACATCCTGATCTCCTTTACGTTGTTGAGATGGCTACCGTAACTGGTTGTTTTTAAATAGTCACGGACTTAAAACTTAAGTGGTGCTGATCTTGAATTAATGGTTAGACTGCAAATGTGTACGGTCGTTTCGCGCATGTTAGCGGCTTCCTGAATGCGGGTTGGCTGGTGAATATACAAAGAGCGGAAACCAGGAATTCAGGTTATGGAGGTAGATGGATGAGCCGACGATTTTCAGGCGCTTATCCGCCTGTGCGGTCGCCAGGCTGGTGTCTCCCATCCATACCTCCGTCATGGTGCGCAGATCGCTGGTGAAATAGACGTCGACCTCATAACCGGGATTGTCCAGGCAGAGTTCCACCTCGCCGTTGTCGATCTTTACCCACCATTGATCAAATCGTATCAGATCGGTGTAGTGGAATTTCAGAATCACACGACCACCGGGTAGTTTGTCCGGATCCAGTCGTTTCTGGATATCTGCCATCAGCAGTTCAACATCCAGTTCATCATCGCTCATGGTGCGTCGTGCCCAGCGCATCCCCCATTGTGCCATCTGGTGAATCAGGGGAGAGAGTTCCCGTCCGCTTTCGGTGAGTTGGTATTCATCCCCCTGCTGTTCCGGTATGGATTTCCGCACGATGACACCCTGTGTTTGCAGTTCCTTGAGACGCTTGTTCAGGGTGGTGGGTGATATCTTCGGAATGGCCCGTTGAATCTGATTGAAACGGGTTGCACCAGCGATGAGCTCTCTTACGATCAGCAATGTCCATTTCTCACCAAGTACCTCGGCGGTTTTGGCAACCGGACAGAACTGGTTGTACTTGATCATGCATCTCTCTCTGCACGGGTGTTACGCAAGGGGGACTACAAAAAGTGTAGTGGTTTACTACATGTCATGCAGTATTCCGGTTTCCTACCCGGCATTAAGGTGAAGCTGTACTAACAAAAAACACAGCGGAGGCCAGCCATGTTGCCCAGTAAATTAAAAGCTCAGTTGTTTAATAGCATGTCGGTGAAAACCATGCGCTACGTAACATCCGTACCAACAGAGGAGGCTAGCGGTGTGGTTAAACGGATCTACGATATGATCGCGGATGATTTCTTTATCAACGGTTCCCTGACCAGCCACTCCAAGGTGCCACCGCTGTTGGCGGGAATATGGACGGCGGGACGTGAGACGATGCTTGTATCGGATCGTGTTGATCGCACCACCAAGTATGCGATGTGTGCCACGCTCTCCCGCCTCAATGACTGTCCCTATTGCGGAGACATGCTGGTCAGTCTGGTTCACGGAAGTGGCGAGCACCGAGCCGCTTCACAAATTTTCGCAGAAATGGAAGGGGAGATCAGTGACCCGGTGCTTCGGGAGCGACTGATGTGGGTTCTGGCCCTGTCGAATGAGGGACCTGACGGTATTCCACCGGCCCCGTTCAAGGAGGAGCAAATGCCTGAGGTGATTGGCGCGATGATGGCGATGAGCCATATCAATCGCTTCAGCCATGTGGTGATGGATGGATAGCCAGTTGGCGCACCGATGGGGATGCAGGGTGTTAAGTCTGCCGCACTGAAGTTGTTTGGTGAGGAGCTAAAGAGTACGACGGAGAGCTATGTAGAGCCCGCCCGGGCGTTATCCCTGCTGCCCGCCGCCCCTTTGCCGGAAGACATGACATGGGCACATCCCAATAAGCGGATAGCGGCAGCGCTCGCGCGTTGGGCTCATGTGATTGAACAGGAAGCCCGGAAGGAGGTATCGCCGCAGGTCCAGGCCTTAGTGGCAGAGAACCTTAGTCAATGGCACGGAGAGCAGATGCCCATGAGCCGGGGATGGGTTGATCAGGAGGTCAAAGGACTGACGGGAGAGGAGTGGGCCATAGCCCGCTTGGCTTTGGTGATCGCTAAAGCGCCATACCAGGTCGATGAGTCGTTGGTGGAGGCGGTGTACAGCATCAATCGTGACGAGGCACGGTTGATTCGAATTCTGGCCTGGGCTTCGTTTACTGCTGCTCGTCGTGTAGCTCAACGCATTGCTGCGGCAGGTGTTGTTTCCGCAGACGATCAAGTGGCTTCAGTAACCGAAGCTGCGCGTACACAACCGGTGGAGACGACAAAGGATTCCATAGCTGTATCCCAGTAATGTCAAAGAGTGCCCAACTTTGATGGGGGCAGAAGCGAAATCGACGATTTGGTTCCGGATGAACTGTTTCGTCGATTTTTGCCATCCGGCCCCCGCTGAAGACCTTCCTTTTGCCTATTCGGGCGAAGGTATGTTATTGCTCTTGCAGCTCAGTTCTTAAACCCTACATGTAAAGGAAGAACCTCATGTCGATGACTCTCTATGGATCGCTGCCATCACCTTATGTACGCCGGATTCGCATGCTGATGGATGGGATGGATTACCACTTTGAGGCGGTAGATATCTATAACGATGCAAAGCGTGCCGAGTACGCAGCCGTGTCACCGATCAAGAAGTTGCCGGTGCTGGTGGATGGCGATCAGACCGTCTTCGATTCCCATGTGATTTGTGAATACCTGCGTCGTAAGCAGCAACTGCCTGAGCAACCAATCTGCGAACAGAATTTGATTGCAGCCATCGATGGTGTGAATGATTCACTGATCGTGCTGTTTATGGGCAAGCGCTCCGGGCTGGAGGTGTCGCCAGAAACACTGCTGTTCAAGCTGCAATTGGAGCGCATTCCAGACACGTTGGCATGGCTGAATACTCAGGCCGAGCAGGGGGCGTTCGATGAGTGGCATATGGCAACCATTGCGCTGCTGGCACTGTTGGACTGGGCGGAATTCCGAAATCTGTACGATTTCTCCGAATATCCGGCGTTGCTGGCAGCCCGGGACTCTCACCAAACGCGGGAGATCGGCAAAAACACCTATCCGGAATAAGCTGTAGCTCGTTATTGGTAGGTCCGGTTTGCAGCTCCTTCGGTGAAGGAGAATCGAAAAAGAGCAGCATGAGGGGCCTGTGCAAACTGTTAGATCCGGTTTACTGAATGGTCGCGCAAAGCTTGAAGGTGCGGGCGTTGTTTCTAAATGCTTTGATACGCACTGTATCGGAGATGTAACTGCCCTTATCCTTAAGCTGCGCGATGACAAACGACGGCAGTTTTCCGCGCTCACCGTCTGGCAGGTTCTGCTGGATGATTTTGATAAAATCCGGGTCTACTTCCCACAACGCACCCTGAAGGTCACAGATGGCATGACCTGATTGACTGTTGAGATGTGACTTGCAAGCGCTGCAGGTAGCAGATTCATGGTGGTAAAGGGGCATAGCATCTCTTCCAATGATGTGCTTTCTTTAATGGCCGCTAATTAAACAGTAGTTTCCTTTTCAACCAAATTACATATATCTGTAATTCTTACATTTTGATGATCTTTGTTTCTGGAGAGGTATACCTACCGGTGACTTTGTAAGAATTCATGCCAAAGAGTACTGTCAGGGAATAAGGCGCAGGATCAGGGCTTTGGCGATAAGCTGATCGCGGGTGCGGGCGTTTAGTTTCTTTTTGGCGTTGCGGATGTAGATGTTAACGCTGTCGATTGAGCGGTGAAGTTTCTCGTCACTGATCTGCTTGATGGAATATCCTTCGGCTAACCACTTCAACGTTTCGATCTCCATCGGGGTCAGTGCTTCCAGCGTGCTGACGGTGCTCTGCTCAAGGATATGGTTGCCGCTGACCTGCCGAACATGCATGTCAAAGATGGTTGATATGGCGATCAACAGGTCTTTAAAGGGCAATACGTCTTGTAAAAACGCCTGCTTTTTAATACCGGACGCACTCAATCCGCATGATCCCCAGAATCCTTCGACCCCGGTATGGATAGGCAATGTAAAGCCGTACTGAATATCAAAATCTGCTGAGATCTGTTCTACCTTATGGAATTTCTCCGGCAGCTCCATTCTCTTGTTTATCGGGTCATTCCAGACCAGTGGAGTGTTCCGCTGCTGACTCCAGAAGACCGTTGCATCCGCTTCTGCGCCGCCGGCATCCTCATATGCCTCCAGAAAGTTCTGGCGGTAATCACTGAAGGCGATGTAGTCACTATCGCCGAGAAGTATCGCGTAGATCGATTCGTTGATGCCAAAACCCCCAAGCGTCTCGGCGTAACGGCAGTAACTTTGCTGAGCGGTGGTGCAGCTTTGTAACTGAATGATGAAGTCAACGATTACGCGATCCTGCAGCATGTCATCACTGGCGTTATCGCCGTCCTATATTAGATTTGGCTAACGAATGTATAAATTGCGATCAGAAGTATATGGGTGCTCAAAAATTAGGTAAACATGTACTTTTTATAGAGATTCAATTTTGTATCGCATATTGGTGCCAAGGTTGCATGCTGGGCGTGGCACGTTACTCATGTTTTGAGGTAGGAAATAGAGGTGATGATATTGAGACGGGGCGGGAAGGTGGCCCTGGTGAGAGCACCAGGGCCGAAGAGAGTTTAGGTATAATTCAGTTTAAACCTTAAACAGTCCGACCTGTTCATGCATGCCTTCGGACAGTCGGTGCAGCGTGCGGGAGCGTTCCAGTCGGGAGTCGGCATCCGCGGACATCTGGTCGGCGATATCCTTAATCTGACTGGTGTTGTCGGCGATACCTGCATTCACTGAACTCTGCTCTTCCGTTGCCGTCGCGATCTGGGCCGACATATCACGAATATTGTTCACAGATTCCGTAATTTGTGTCAGTTGCTCGTAGGCCTGGTTGGCTTCTTCAACGGTACCCTGCGCCATCGATTCGCTACGTTTCATGATATCGACCGCTTCCTGCGTGGCAGACTGCAGTGTGCTGATCATGTTACGGATATCGTCGGTGGAGCGGGTGGTTTTCTGTGACAGATCCCGGACTTCATCGGCGACAACGGCAAAGCCACGGCCGTGTTCGCCTGCGCGTGCCGCTTCGATTGCGGCGTTCAGTGCAAGCAGGTTGGTTTGCTCCGCAATGCCCTGAATGGTCGAAAGGATGCTGTTGATCTCCTGAGAGTGATCGCTTAGACGGCTGATTACCTCGGAGGCATTCCCCACTTCGGTGGCGAGATTGCCGATGGAGTCACGCGCGTTCATCACCACTGATTGGCCGTGAGCACTGTATTCAGCACTTTCGCTGGCAGTGTGGGAGGTCAGTTCCGCATTTGCGGCGATCTCCTGAGTTGCTGAGGACATCTGTTCCACAGACGTGGCGACCAGGGTGATCTGATCAAGCTGCTGTTTAACCTCGGAGAGCGACATATTGGCGCTTTCAGCGGCAGCTACAGAGCTGGTTTTCAGTTCATCGGAAAGGCCGACGATCTGGCGGATAATCGACTGCATCTTTTCGATGAATTTGTTGAAGGAGGTAGCGAGTTCACCTACTTCATCCCGGGACATGATCTCTAGGCGGACGGTTAGATCCCCTTCACCGTCAGCAATACCTTTCAGCATCCCGGCAACGTTATCTATCGGGAGAGTGATCAGTCGGGCGACGATACCGCCGATGACGATAAATATGGCACTCAATACCGCCGCAATCACGACGGAAAGCCACGCAATCTGGTTGGCGGTGGCAAAGACTTCACTCTCCGGTACCAGTGCGACAAAACGCCAACCCAGGGACTCAGACTGCACGATGTTTGCCAGGTAGGTTTCACCGTCACGCTCGATCTCCAGCAAGCCGGAGTTAGTGCTTAGCAGTTGTTTGAACAGTGGAGTGTCGATTTCGGTGACTTTCTTGAAGTTGTGATCAGGGATCTTCGGATCAACCAGCACGGTGCCGTTATCTTCAATCAGCAGCACGTGTCCGGCATCGCCGATCTTGATGTTCTTCACGATCTCGGTGAGCTCTTTTACGGACACATCCATCGCCTGCACGCCGATCACGGTGCCTTGCTCGTTCGTAACCGCTTTTACTGTGCCCACGTAGGTGGCGTCGTCACCCGCCCAGTAATAGGCACCGGTACGGCCTACCTGATTCGGGTTCTCCATCGCTTTTTTGTACCACGGACGTCCGCGTGGATCGTATGGGTCTTTCATCGGCACATCGGGCCAGGCCAGATAGCCGCCGTCACTGCGGCCACCGTATACGTAGGCCAATCCTGGGTGGGTTTCGCCAAACTTCTCGTACAGCTTGTACAGTTCTGCTTCTTTACCGCCGGTTGCGATATGGCTTTTGAAGTTACCCGGCCCCTGGGTGAAGTTAGAAAGTGTGAAGCTGTCATCTTTTACCAAAGGGTGTTCAGCCAGGAACGATACGTTGTCGGCGATCCCTTTGAAGAAGATCGAGAACGCATTATCTATCTGGGTGATCTCTTTGGCGGCACTATCCCTGAAGTTGTTCAAAGCGGCTTCCCGCGCTTTGTAGATGGCAAATGATGAAATGACAAAGACTGGAATGACCACGGAGATGGTTATTACAGCCAGTAGCTTTGTACGTATTTTCATAACTGCATTCGGCCCTGTAATTATTTTTTGTGTTGGGAGAGTTTGTTGTTCTTATTGTTTAGGCTTTTAGACCAAAGTATGAATGGAATCTGGTCCAGTATAGACGGGCGTTTTTGATAGAAATTTACTTGTAGCGACGTATAGCTGGCTTTTTTGTCGCATAGAGAGCAGTGCTGCCGGCGTATTCCTGATTCACTGTGGGGTCAGCTGATTTCAGCCTCTGAATGGTGAGAACAGCGCATTGATGGACGGTGCGTATTTATCTCGTACCGATCGAACAGCTCTTTTGTTGGGTGGTTATACCCGACCATGTCGTGGATAGATTTAAGTAGCTATGAACAAGAACACCGTTGAACTGTTGCAGCAGTACTATGACGCCTTTAACCGCCAGGATATGGAGGCCTTCCTGAACCTGCTGACCGAAGATGTCGTGCACGATATCAACCAAGGCGGCCGCGAAGTGGGTAAAGCGGTGTTTGCAGCGTTTATGGATCGGATGAATGCCCACTATCGTGAGCAGATTGTTGACCTGTCTATCAGCAGCAATGAAGAGGGAAGTCGGGCGGCCGTGGAGTTTCGGGTGTTGGGCGAGTACCTTTCCACGGATGAGGGCTTGCCAGAGGCAAACGGTCAGACATACGATCTGCCCGCAGGCGCCTTTTTCGAGATTAGAGACGGTAAAGTGGCGCGCATCACCAACTACTACAACCTGCAGGACTGGATTGAACAGGTCTCCCGGTAACGCAGGTCGCGGAGTAAGACGAGTGTTAAAAATCCAGTCGGTTAGCGGCGAGGCGTTAAAGGACTGCATCCCGGCGCTGGCAGCGCTGCGCATACGCGTATTTCGCGAGTTTCCCTATCTGTACGACGGCGATCTGGCGTATGAAGAGGAATACCTGAACACCTACGTACAGGCACCGGACAGTGTGATTGTTCTGGTGTTTGATGGCGATGAGGTGGTTGGCGCGTCGACTGCGATACCGATGGCCAACGAAACCATCGAGTTTAAGCAGCCCTTTATCGACGCAGGTTACAACCCCGATGGGATCTACTATTGCGGTGAGTCCGTCTTGCTGCCGCAGTATCGGGGGCTGGGTGTGGGTGTTGCGTTTTTTGAGCAGCGCGAAGCCCATGCCGCCAAACTAGGTGGCTTTACGCACAGTTGTTTCTGTGCCGTGGAGCGCCCTGAAGATCATCCCCGTCGGCCTGCGGACTACGAACCACTGGACAGGTTTTGGCAGAAGCGTGGATACCACAAGACACCGGAACTGGCGACGACCTACAGCTGGAAAGATCTGGATGAAGCCGAGCAGTCCGCCAAGCCGATGACGTTTTGGATGAAGGCTCTGTGATGGAAAAGCTCAGGATTGCGGTCGCACAATACGATATTGGCTTCTTTGAGCACTGGTCTGACTATGCCGATAAGCTGGAACATTGGGTGAGCGATGCGGCCGGGCAGGGCGCTAAGCTGCTGGTGTTTCCGGAATACGGCAGCATGGAACTGGCGTCGCTGTTCGGTGAAGTGATCTACTCAGACCTCAGTAAGCAGCTGGACGCGATGCAGTCGATCTATCCGGACTGGGAAGGGTTACATTTGGCACTGGCTAAACGGTTTGATCTGCTGATTCTGGGGGCGAGTTACCCGGTACAGCGGGAAGACGGCAGCTACCTGAACCGCGCAACTGTGTTTGGTCCGGACGGCGTGATTGGCTCGCAGGATAAGCTGGTGATGACACGTTTTGAGAACGAGCAGTGGTTGATCTCCGCCGGAGACAAGATCCGGGTGTTCGACACGGGCTTCGGCAAAATAGCGATCAACATCTGCTACGACTCGGAGTTTCCTCTGATAGCCCGTCAGCAGGTGGAGGCCGGGGCCGATCTGATTCTGGTGCCGAGTTGCACCGATACGCAAGCGGGGTTCCACCGTGTTCGTTTGGGTTGCCAGGCGCGGGCGTTGGAAAATCAGTGTTATGTGGTGCAGTCACCAACCTTTGGTGAGGCTGCTTGGTCGGAGGCAGTTGATATCAATACCGGACGCGCCAGTGTGTATACGCCGGTCGACTATGGATTCCCGGACAACGGCATATTGGCTGAAGGCGATTCAGAAAAGCCTGGCTGGGTGTATGCCGATCTGGATCTAAGCGAGATCGCCCGTATCCGGCAGGAGGGGCAGGTTTTTAACTATCGGGACTGGCCACGGCAGTTTGATCTGAAGGTCGGTTAGTGCCAGAGGGTGTTTGGAAAGAAGGCGGTCGCTGATATCAGTGCCCGCCTTTTCTTTTCTAGTGAGTAGGGCGTTACAGCTTGAACTGTGCCAGCACCTTACGCAGTTGTTCAGACTGTTGCTCCAGGGAGCGGCTGGCGTCACTGTTAGAACGTGCACTGTCTTCGGTGCGGGTTGTGGCCTGGCTGATGTTGGTCAGATTTTCGCGGGTGATGTGGGTCACCTGGGCCTGCTCTTCAGTGGCCGTCGCGATGAGCAGGTTTAACTGATTGATACGGTCGATATCACTCGATACGGTTTCGATCAGGCGATAAACCTGCTCGGATAGCTCCACGTTTTCCTGCGCCATGATGCGGCCTTTCTGCATGGTGTTAACCGCGGTGCCAGCCCGGGTATGCAGAGAATCCAGCAATGCGCGTATCTCCTCGGTGGCTTGTTGGGTGTTCAGTGAAAGGGCGCGTACCTCGTCTGCCACCACCGAAAATCCACGTCCATGATCACCAGCACGCGCCGCTTCAATCGCAGCGTTCAGGGCGAGCAGATTGGTCTGTTCCGCGATGCCCTGAATCACGCCGATAATGTTACTCACCTGAATCAGTGAATTCATCTGCTATTGCCGTGCCACCGCATTGAATATAACCACATTCTTTAACACCGCTCGATCTTATCCGGATTCTGCCGCCGCATCTGCGCTACTGCAGCATCATTCACCGTCTTCTCCGACGTTTTTTTGCTCTGAATGCTATCGGGAACCACA
>NZ_CAXRBQ010000103.1:0-56914 GCF_964228735.1 Pontibacterium sp.
AGGGGGTAGCCCTCAATCCCCTGTAAACAGGGCGCAAACGCCCATATTCCGGTGTTTTTCTAACACTAATACCCCGTGCAGTTACCACCTGTGAGGTATACAGGGCCTGGGGTGCCGTTGCGATAATCGATGGCAATTAGATTCCCGGGAGTTCGCCATGAACACATCTGAAACACAGTTGATTGACGGTTTTGGTCGCAAGATCGATTACATCCGCTTGTCGGTGACTGACCGTTGTGATTTTCGCTGTGTTTACTGTATGGCGGAAGATATGGAGTTCCTGCCACGCGCCAAGGTGCTGTCGCTGGAGGAGCTGGCCACTCTGGGTGAATCCTTTGTCAATTTGGGTATCAAGCGTATCCGTCTGACCGGCGGTGAGCCGCTGGTGCGTCGTGGTGTGATTGACCTGATCGCCAAGCTGTCGGCACTGCCTGGGTTGGATGAGGTCACACTCACCACCAACGGATCACAGCTGAGCAAGTTTGCCAAACCGCTGAAAGAGGCGGGACTGAAGCGGATCAACATCAGCCTGGATAGCCTGAATCCGGAACGCTTCGCCCGTATGACTCGCCGCGACATGTTGCACCAGGTGTTGGCGGGTGTGGATGCCGCCGTGGCGGATGGATTCGAGAAGATCAAACTCAACGCTGTGGTGATGAAGAACCACAACGACGATGAGATCCTGCCGCTGGTGGATTATGCCCAGCAGCGGGGTATCGATATCAGCTTTATCGAAGAGATGCCGCTGGGGCAGATTCAGCATCATGATCGCCAGCAGGCATATTGTTCCAGCGATGACGTGCGTCAGGTAATTGAAAGCCGCTATGCGCTGTTGCCAAGTACAGATTCCACCGGTGGACCTTCCCGGTACTACCGTATTCCCGATGCAAAAGGACGGATCGGGTTTATCTCACCACACAGCCACAATTTCTGCTCCAGCTGCAACCGCCTGCGGGTGACGGCAGAGGGGCGTTTGTTGCTGTGTTTGGGACAGGAGAATTCCGTAGATCTACGCGCGGTGCTGCGCCGTTACCCCGGCGAAGCGCACCGCATTGAATCACTTATTCGCGATGCGATCAGCCGCCGTCCGGAAGGTCATCAGTTTGCCGAGGATGACGCGCCTCAGGTGCTGCGGTTTATGAACATGACCGGAGGTTAAGCGAGCAATGAATAAGGTTTGTGACAAAGAGGCTCAGATGGCGGAAGCCCTGAGTCAGATCCGCAACCATACGTTGCTGTCCTCACTGAACGACGAACAGTTTCAAGCGCTGACCGCGCACTCCCGCCTGATTGATTTGAAACCGGATCAGACCCTGTTCCTGCAGGACGATGAAGCAGAGCGTTTCTTTATCGTGATTCAGGGCAGCATCAAGATGTTCCGTCTCACCGCTGAGGGGCGTGAGATTGTGATGAATGTGCTGACCCGGGATCAGGCCGTGGGCGAAGCGGCGATGTTTATGGCCGAACACCACTATCCGGTGAACGCGAGCGCGATCGAGCGCAGCCAGGTGATCTCGCTGAGCAGCAACGTCTATCAGCGCCTGCTGCGCGAATCGACCGATAGCTGCTTTGGCGTGCTGGCCGCGATGGCCTGCCGTCTGCAGAACAGTATGGCGGAGATCGAAACGCTGACTTTGCAGAGTGCCTCTCACCGGGTGGTCCGCTTCCTGCTGGGACTGGTACCTGAAGGTGCAGAGCGCGCCGAGGTGAAGTTGCCGGTGGCGAAACAGCTGATCGCCGCACGTTTGGCGATGCAGCCGGAAACCTTTTCCCGCGTGATGCGTGATCTGAAAAGCCGTGGTTTATTGCTGGTGGATGGCTGTCATCTGACCATCCTCAGCGTGCAGGGCCTGAGGGGGATGATGGCATGAGCGAGCAGGGCAATGGGAAGAGGGTAAAGCGCAGAGAGCTGCCGCTGGTTTACGCCTGCTCCGGTTGCTCCAGCGTTGCTCAGCTCGCCAATGACGTGGCGGTGCACCTTGATCATCAATCCAAAGCGGAGATGTCCTGTATCTCCGGTGTGGGCGGCGGTGTAGAGGCCTTGGTGAAGGTCGCCCGTTCCGGGCGCGACATTATAGCCATCGACGGCTGTCAGCTACATTGCACCGAAGCCTGCCTTGCCAAATGCGGCGTACAGCCCGCAGAACATGTGAAGTTATACGAGTATGGCCACAAAAAGCGCATAGGCGAAAAAGCGTCCGATGCGGATTTCGAAGCAGTGGTCGCTCATGTTGAACAATTGCTGACAGGGTTGACGGAAAAGCCAGATCAACCGGCCAGCGAACAGCTAGATTTTGATGGAGACTCCAGATGGGACACGCAAAAAAAGACGCGGTATTTCAGCCGCTCAACATTGCGGTATTAACCGTTTCAGATACCCGCACACTGGAGACCGATACCTCCGGCGATACCCTGCAGCAGTGTATTACCGATACCGGCCATGCCCTGTGGTGGCGTGACATCAAACCGGATTGCATCTATCAGTTGCGTTCCGTGGTATCCCAGTGGATCGCCCATCCTGATGTACATGTGGTACTGGTGACCGGCGGAACCGGCTTTACCGCCCGCGACACCACCCCCGAAGCATTGACCCCGCTCTTTGATAAACAGATCGAAGGCTACGGCGAGTTGTTCAGGCAGGTCTCTTATGAGGAGATCGGCACGTCAACCGTCCAGTCCCGCGCCGTAGCTGGGGTCGCCAACCGTACGGTGATCTTCGCCATGCCGGGCTCGCCTAAAGCGTGTAAAACCGCCTGGGAGAAGGTGATCCGCGAGCAGCTGGATGCCCGCCACCGTCCGTGTAATTTTGTTGAGATGGTTATGCCGAACGTGGATACCGCCTGCGGCTCCCGTTCCTGATCTGCTATCCACAAGTTCGAGTTTGCCGAGAGATCTACTATGACTGCGTGTAGCTGCGACTATGATCGCCTGATGTCTTTTGATGTGGGCCTGCAGCGCCTGCTGGATTCTGCAAAACCTGTAACTGAAACAGAAACTGTTTCGCTGGAGGACGCTGCGGGGCGTGTTTTGGCTGCGGATGTATTATCAACGATTGCAGTGCCACCGGCCGCCAACAGTGCGATGGATGGTTATGCGGTAAATACCCGCTCATTGCCGGAAAGCTTGCTGGTTCCAATTAGCCAGCGTATTGCCGCCGGTCAGCAGGGTACACTTCTGGAACCAGGCACTGCTGCACGCATCTTTACCGGCTCAGAGATCCCGCCGGGTGCTGATGCTGTGATCATGCAGGAACAAACCCGTCATGTGGGTGAAGATATCCAGCTACTGATCCACCCTAAGGCAGGAGACCATATCCGCCCGGCTGGACAGGATATTCAACCTGGTCGATGCGTTGTCGCGAAGGGCACGAAACTGGATGGCCGTCACCTGGGTGTTATTGCCTCCGTGGGTGTTGCTGAAGTCACTGTGTATCGACGCATCAAAGTGGCGATCCTGACCACCGGTGATGAACTGGTATTGCCGGGTGAAGAGGCAGGTCCAGGCAAGATCTACAACTCCAACTACTTCACCCTGAAAGGGTTGCTGGAGCGCATGGGGATTGAAGTGGTGTTCCCCGGTATTATCGAAGATGACCCACAGGTGACCCAGGATGCACTGGCTGCAGCGGCCGAAGATGCCGATCTGGTGATCAGCAGTGGTGGCGTATCCGTGGGTGAAGAGGATCACGTCAAAGCGGCTGTAGAGAGCCTGGGTGAACTGATGCTCTGGCGTCTGGCGATCAAGCCGGGTAAACCGCTGGCATACGGTCGTGTCGGTCAGACCCCGTTTATCGGCCTGCCGGGCAATCCTGCAGCAGTGCTGGTGACCTTCCTGATGCTGGCCAGCCCGTACATCAAAACCATGCAGGGCTGCAGCGACGTGCTGCCGAAGCGTTATACCGTGAAGAGCGGTTACGAGCGCACCAAAGTGGTAGCGCGCGAAGAGTTTCTGCGGGCTGCGCTCAGTGTACAGGATGGAGAGCTGGTCGCTGCACCTGCCCATAGCCAGAGTTCAGGTGTACTGAGTTCATCGGTGATGTCCGATGGTCTTTTGGTGATTCCTGCCGAACAGGCTGTGGCGGTGGGTGATCCGCTTGAGTTTATTCCGTTCAACGGATTGCTGGGCTGAGGAGTTACGGCGATGAGTGAACCCTTCAGCTCGATCGCAGCCGTTATCCTGGCCGGTGGTCAGGGCAGCCGTATGGGCGGTGAGGACAAAGGCCTCGTACCGTTCCGACAGGGGCCCATGATTCGTTGGACCTTGGAGCGGGTGCAAGCGCAGGTGGATGAACTTGTGATCAGCTGCAACCGTAACCGCGAGACCTACGATCGCTTTGGTCTGGCAACGGTGACTGACGATACCCAAGGTTTTGTTGGCCCACTGGCCGGTGTACAGGCTGCGATGAATCACCTGGACGGGCGCCATTCCCATCTGTTGGTGTTGCCCTGTGATACACCGCTGATCAGCGAAGAGCTGATTGATCTGTTGATCAACAAGGCAAAGCAGCAGCCGGATGCGATTACATTGCTGCATGCCGATGGCCGTCCGCAGTTTTTGCACGCGGTAATCCCGGTGCAGTATCACGCCAATCTCAATACCACGTTGGAAAGCGGTCAACGCGCAGTATTCAAGTGGTACAAACAGTTCCCGATCCAGACAGTGGAAGTGGAAAACCACGCCCAGTGTTTGGTAAACATGAACACCTTTGAACACCTCTCTCTTTCTGCATGATTTGTGTTGGGCATCACTGAGTGGTGGCCAACCTACATTTCACGCCATGCCCGTAGGTTGGCCATTGCGCAGCAATGCCCAACGCACTCTAATAGTTTGCGGGGCCCCGGATTTCTTTATTTGTGTTATTTGTGTTGGGCATCACTGCGTGGTGGCCAACCTACATTTCACGTCATGCCCGTAGGTTGGCCATTGCGCAGCAATGACCAACAATCGTTTAAATTCCCTGCTTTTGCGAACTTTTCCCGACAGTTGCGCTCATATTGACGTGATCTTTTTGCCAGAACCCGGTTATCGCACTACGCTGAAGTTCAGGACACCCCAGATCGGAAACTGAACAGTCTTGCCGTTTTCGTTCTCGGGCCTTTACAGGTAAGTAACACAGCAACAGTCCCAGTGACGGGGGAGATTGATGATGTTACGGAAACTTCAATGTGCATTTCTGTTGATGATCAGCATGCTGCTGGTTGTACCACAGGTTCAGGCGGCTTCAAGGGCAGAGATCGACGCCAAGGTCCAGGAAGCGCTGAGCAGCCTCTATAAAACCTCTTCTTCCGCCAAACGCCTGTCCCAGAAAGCGGCGGGAGTATTGGTGTTCCCGGAAGTGATCAAAGCGGGCTTTGGTATCGGTGGTGAGTATGGCGAGGGGGCGCTGCTGCGTGGCGGTAAAACGAGTGGATACTACAACGTGGTGTCAGCTTCAGTCGGGCTGCAGTTTGGCGCACAGTTGAAGGCAGAGGTCATTCTATTCATGACCAAAGACGCGATGAATAAATTCCTCAACAGCGATGGTTGGGAAGCAGGTGTAGACGGCAGTGTGGCGGTTGCAACCCTGGGCGCAGGCGGGGAGATCGACAGCAATACTGCCCAGCAGCCAATCATCGGTTTTATCTTTTCCAACAAAGGGCTGATGTACAACCTTACGCTCGAAGGGGCCAAAATCAGCAAGATCGATAGGTAAGTTGCTATGCGTATATTGATAGGATTGATTTGTCTGGCACTGGCCTCCAGTCCTGCACTGGCCGGTAAGCCCGAGTGGGCCGGTAATGACAAGAAGGCTGAGAAGCATCAGCAGAAAGAGAGCAAAAAGGCCAAGGCTGAAAAAGCTAAAGATAAAGCCGAACACAAGCGCTACTTCTCAGCCCATGAACACGACGTTATCCGAGAGTATTATGCCGATCACGGCGACAAGGGACATAAAGGCGGCAAGGTAAAAGACCTTCCACCCGGCCTGCAGAAAAAACTGGATCGTGGTGGCGATTTGCCCCCAGGTTGGCAGCGTAAACTGGAGCGGGGGGATGTGGTTGACCGCGAAGTGCGTGCAGCATCGCACCCAATACCGGAACAGTTAGCCGAACGGTTGCCTTACGATGCCGCGACCGAAGAGATTATCCGTGTACAGGATAAAGTGATCCGGATGAGTAAAGGCGAAGGGACCATCATCGATGTCATCGACATTGCCGACGTACTGGTGGGACGAGGGATTCGTAGCGAGTAGGTGAAGCATAGGGTGTGGTAAGACCAGACACCGGTGATATTAGAGGATTAAAACAGAGCGGCCTATAATGGCCGCTCTGTTGTTTAAGGAGCTGACGATGACACCGGCAATTAACGCGGCCAAAAAGGGCAAAGTGAAATACGCAATCCATGAGTACAGCCACGATCCATCGGCGGCGTCTTATGGTGAGGAAGCTGCCGACGCGTTGGGTATGGAGTACGGCCGTGTATTCAAAACCCTGCTGGTGGAGATAAATGGCGACAATCGGAAGCTCGCTGTGGGTGTTGTGCCGGTCTCAGGCCAGTTGGACCTGAAAGCGATGGCATCCGCACTCAAAGCCAAGAAAGTCTCCATGGCCAATCCGGCTGATGCTGAGCGGGCCACCGGCTACGTGGTTGGTGGGATCAGTCCACTGGGTCAGAAGAAGCGCCTGCCGATGGTGATCGACAGCAGTGCTGAAAGCTACGACGCCATCTGCATGAGTGCGGGGCGCCGGGGCCTGGAGATTGAGATGTCTGCCGCTGATCTGATGAAGCTTACCGGGGCTATCTTGGCACCGATAGGGCGTTGAAGCGTTTAATCCCCCAGGTTTTGTTTGAAGGCATCCAGTTTTTCTTTTAGTTCTTCACTGTCTTGTAAATGATTCAGTTTGGTTCTGTCGTGTTCGGTTATATTTTGAACCTGAGCCAGTGCGTCCGATAGCTGGGAAACGGCGTTCATAAGGGCTTGATAGGTGTCTCTATCTAATTCTTTCAAGCTACCGAGTGAATCACACGCTTGAGTGATCATCTGTGGTAACGCCTGTAGAGCGGCAATTTCGGTTGGTATTTCACTCAATTCGGCGTGAAGCTGTGCCCGATCTTCCAGCCAGAGTTCCAATTCTCGAATTTCTATCTCGCTGAGCTTGGCTGCTACGTGAGGGGCGATCGTTTCTACGGCTGCATCAAAAGTAGCGACAACCACACGGGTGTCTTGGCTGCCCTCATGGCCAGGAACGATTCGGATGCATTGAACGGTGGCATCATCTGTGACGAACTCCATAAACTCACCCTCCTGGTTTTCATAAACGGTTACCAAAAGAGATAAGTGTTCAGCCGTTTAGTTCAACTGGGTTGCTTTTTAGGGATGAACATTGTGCTGTATCGGCCACACAGTGATTGGGTGCGGAAAGCACTCTGATCTCAAACGAGTATAAAGGCATGGACCGTATTTAAATGTTCGCCGAAGATGTTTAGTCGAGGCAAAAGCTACTCGACGTTCAACGAATACGGTGTTTAGTGATTGGTATCACTTGGGGAGATAGAGCCCGTGCACCCTTAGGGCGAAAGATTCGCCTGCCAGACTTTCGAATGCCCTCTTCAGCGAGCATTTGTTCTATTTGGTCATCTGCACTTTTCGCGGACTTCATTACAGCGAGCAGTAAAAACATAAATACAGGTACAACGAGCAGAAAATAAATCATCTTGTTGCCTCGCGTATACCCCTGAAGGCTCGGAAGCACTTCGACTGCTGGTTTTACGTTATTCTGTGAATTATCCCTCCGTGGAGAATGTCCAAATTTACAGTGTCCGAGTTTTAAGCGTAGTTGAGCGACTATCGATTACTACAGGAAATATTCTCACTTTGCCGGTTTGAAAAATGCGGCGTTGTGATCATACCCCATAGCTCGCCATGAGATTTTCCCTGATATCAGACTCTCTAAGTATCCGCCAGCCTAGGCCAGGATCGAAACTCCAATTGGTGCCACAGGTTTCGCAGGTGTGAAGGGTGAGGGTTTCGAATTTAGCGATCTCTCTAAGTTCGCTGTGCCCTATCAAGGCTAGGACCGTGAGGGTCCGGTGTCCTGCCTCCGTGTTTTTCAATGCAATACAGCGCGAACAAATTTCCTTTTGGCTTTCCATAAAGACACTCTTCTTGTGTACAAGTGATCAAACAATATACATAGGTGTCTTGTGGAAATATATTAGAAAAAATTCATTAAAAAACTTAGCGACTTTAAATATACTCACTCAATCCACGTCATACTGAGCGCCGGGATGTAGGTGATTATTAGCACTGAAATTAACAGTACTATAAAAAATGGCAGGCTGGCGCGGTAGAGGGTGGTGATCGGTTGCTTGAAACGTGCGCTGGCGATAAACAGGTTGATCCCAACGGGGGGAGTAAAGTAACCCAGCTGCATATTAGCCAGGAAAATTATCCCCAGATGGATCGGATGGATGTCGTAGGCCAGGGCCAACGGCAGCAGCAGCGGCACCATAATCACAATTGCCGAGAATATATCCAGAAAGGCGCCTAGCAGCAGGAGCAGCCCGTTTAAAAGCAATAAGAAGGTAATCTGGTTATCCACCTGGCTGCGGATCAACTCAAATGTTTTGATGGGTATCTCCGCATCGATAAGAACGTTGCTGAAGGCCAGGGAGAGCGCCAGGATCAGAATAATCTCACCGACGAGAATGCTGCTTTGAATCAGTACCTTTGGCAGTGTCCGCAGAGGCAGCTCCCGGTAAAAAAACACCTCCACCACCAGAACGTACAACGCGGCGACTGCCGCCGCTTCCGAGATGCTGATCAGTCCACTGTAGATACCGCCCAGTACGACCAGCGGCAAGGGGAGTTCGGCCCGGGCTTCCCAGAGTGCAGCCTTGAGTTCCATCGTGGAAAACGGTGTGATCAGACGGGGTTGCCCGCGGGTGCTCCAGGCACTCCACAGGCTCAGCAACAAGATCATTAACAGAGCAGGGGCCAGCCCGGCAAGAAACAGGTCCGACAGGTCCAGGCTGATCGGGAGGTCCATCTGTTGTACAACCACGCCGTAAAGAATCAGCGGCATTGATGGGGCCAGCAATAAGCCGAGACTGCCAGAGGCAGTTACCAAACCCAGGCTAAAACGCTGCTCATATCCACTTTGCAGCAGGGCCGGATAAAGCAGTGCGCCGATAGCAACGATGGTGACACCAGACGCACCGGTCAGCGCGGTGAAGAGGGCGCAGGTGAAAAAGGCGATGACCGGCAGGCCTGCTGGCAACCAGCCCAGTAGGGCGCGGCTGAGGCGCAAGAGCCGTTCTGAGGCACGGGTTGCCGCCAGCAGATACCCGGCGAAGCTAAATAACGGCAGGGCGAGCAGCACCGGTGTTTCTGTGATGCGGTAGATCTCCACAGCAACAACAGAGAGATGGATCTCCTGTTGGTAAAAGCCGTACAGAGCCGCCGTGGCTATAACGATAAAGATCGGTGCTCGCATCATCGCCAGCATCATAATGCCAATCATCGCGGCGAGGTTCACAGGGGCTCTCCATCATGGTGGACACTGCTGTCCAACCGGTGACTGCCCCGTAGCGACTGCCAAAGGAAACGCAGTGCCATAACGGTAAAGGCAAACGGCATGATGCTTTCGCAGAGCCAGACCGGGACCTGGGCAAAGGCGATCAAGCCATCCTCGTATTCCAGTAACACCAGGAGCAGGCTGTACCAGGCCAAAAGCGCACAGATGACGGCGGAAAACGCATGGACACCGCGTTCTGCCCGCAAGCACCAGTGCAGCGGCAGGTAACGGTTGAGCAGGTCGATGGCGATATGTGACTGCTGCCGTGTGGCGACCATTGCACCAAACAGCGCAAGCCAGAGTATGGTAACCCTGAGGAAAGGGTCCAGCCAGACGATAGGCAGTTCCAGAAGGTTACGTAGAATGATCTGTCCGTTTGCCGCGACGATCACCAATAACAGCAGGCCCGACAGTATGGCGTTCTCCAGCCAGTGGGTGAGCTGGAGCAGCTTACTCCACACCGTCCTGCTCCGGCTGGGGCTGAGATCTGCCGTTACGGAAGGCCGACAGATGGGCATTCAGCTGTTTGTATAACAGGGGGGACACCCTGCCATCCTGCAGTACGCCGTCAATCGCCTGTTGAGCACGGCGTTGCCACTCCGAGATTTCCTGATCAGTGGGACTGCTTAGTTGAATCCCCTGTTTCTGTAGTGCGTTTAGCGCAGCGAGGTTGTCCTTGCGATTCTGGCGGTCAATATCCCGAAAAACACGCTGCATCACCTGCCTGACCCGAGCCTGGTCGTCCTGGCTGATCCTCTGGAACGCTTTTTTATCGATGGCCAGAACTGCATAAAAGTAGGTCAGAGGCAGGTCGGTCATGTGGCTGAATTGCGTATGCCACTGCAGGGCGATCGCCACAATAGGGGAGGTGGCTATCGTGTCGATCATGCCGGTTTGCAAACCCGGCAATACGTCGCCAATGCTCAGCGGTATCGGATTGAGGTTAAAGGAGTCTGCGGTATTTTGTGAGTTGGCATCGGTGTCTGGTACCCAGACCTTTTTGTTTTTGAGTTGGCGAACGTCGGTAATGCGTGAGTTGCTCATTAGATAAGCCAGTCCGCCTTCGGCCAGGCCGAACGTCACAAAACCTCCCTGCTCAAGTTCCTTGATGATCAGCGCATCCATATGGGGGCGGACAGCATCGACTTCGTTATAGGAACGAAACAACAGCGGCAGGTTGTAGAGCGTGCTATTACGCGCATAGGTGGCGAGGCTCCCACCGGGTAGCGCGCCCCCCTGTAACTGACCCAAGCGAATCTTACGAAGGACTGTCTTGTCGCCGCCCATGACGCCACCGGGATAAAACTTAAACTTCACGCGTCCCTCGGTCAGGTCCGCAATTTCTCGGGCACCCTGACGCATTTTGATCATCCAGCTGGAGCCGTCAGGAGACACAGTGGCAATTTTGAAAACCGCGGCTTCGGTTAGTGGCGCTGCCGTAAACTGCATTAGGATCAGCAGGGCTAGCGAGAGCAGGGTGTTGATTCGCATGACGCCTCCGGGTTTCGAGTTTGCCGACCACAATCCTCCATGTCCGATAGTCGGGATAGTTGAGTAAGGTAATCTCCTCAGAAGTATTCGTCCGATTCCTCCAGCAACTTGCGTGCTTGCTGCTGTGCCAGAGTGTTCATCAACGTATACCCCTTGCTGGTTGGAGTACTGTCCAGTACTTCCCTCAGCAGTCTGTCATGCAGGGATTGATTGAAAACCAGGCGCGCATAGCGTTGGGCAAACATCACTTTGGCCATCAGGTTACGCCCCTGGGAGAGTGTGATGGCCCGTTCAAAGTGTTTACGACTCACTTCCGGTTTTCCTCCCATCGCTGGTGGCAGCAATGCATTGAGTGCCCCCAGATAGAGATGTGCGCCCCCTTGTCGATGGCTTTCATCCAGTTCCACCACGCGCTGTAGCAATGCTTTAACGTAAGGGAGTTGAGCAATGGCCTCCCAGTCGGTATTGCGCGCCTGAATCCAGCCAGACCAACTGGCCCCCAGGGTATAGAGGTTGGCCACACTCTCCTGTGAGGTGTGCTGAAGGTGTTGCTGGAACGTCTTGAACGGGATCTGCTGTGGCTGACAGAGATGACCGTGTTGAACGCATAATGCGCGCCCCGCGTAGCTGATTGCGGTTTCTGTCAGGCGTTGTTGTCGCTGGGGAGAGGTGATAAACACATTGGCGTATGCGCTGTAGATGCCTGCACCCGCACGCAGTAACCCCTGATCTTCGGGCGCTCCATGAATGAGGCCGTCGATCATAAGCAGGTAGGCGGGAGCCCCGGCGCGCACGGTTTCGGGGTCATTATTATCTTCGATCGCAGCCGCCAGGTTTTCAGCCAAGCGGCTGGTCTCCTTCGACACGATCGATGAACATCCGGTAATGAAGATGCCTACCACAAGCAATAGGGCTAAGTGGCGCATACGTCATCGGCCTGTGCTGAATATACCTTGTGTCAGAAAAACGATTCGGTTACCGCATCTGACATTTAGGTTGAGTCAGAGTTTCGATCCTTTATTGCCACTCAGGTCATAAATGGCCGTTAATAAAAGGATAGGTGAATGTAGAGGTAATACCTTGCTGCCTTAGCCCGGTATTACCTGACTACGGAGGATTAGGGCAAATACGTTAGCCCGCTTTCAGGTTTCCGTTCGATGACTTGAACTGAGCAGGTTCCAGATCGTACTTGTTGAGCAGCTTATAGAAGTCAGTGCGGTTTCGTCCCGCGATGCGGGCGGCTTGGCTCGCGTTGCCCTCGGTGATCTGCATCACCTTGATCAGATAGCGTTTCTCGAACTCAGCACGGGCATCGTTGAAGGTCGGCAGGACGTGATCTTGGTTGGATAGTGCCTGGGCGATAGCTCCTTCGGAGATGATCGGTGTGGTGCTGAGGGCGGTGACCTGTTCAATCACGTTTTCCAGCTGCCGTACGTTACCGGGCCAGGCCATCTGTGCCAGCAGCGTCAGAGCGGCCGGAGACAGTCCTTTTACCTTGCTGTTATGGCGCTCGGCGGCACGCTCAACAAAGTAGCGGGCCAGCAACGGAATATCTTCCGGACGTTCGCGCAAGGGCGGCAGGCAGAGGTTAACCACGTTCAGACGGTAGTAAAGGTCTTCACGAAAGTCATTCTCCTGCATCGCCTTGTCCAGGTCACGGTGGGTCGCGGAGATTACCCGCACATCTACCGGGATGCTTTCGGTGCTGCCGACCGGACGGATCTGGCGTTCCTGCAATGCTCGCAGCAGTTTCACCTGCAGTGGCATCGGCATATCACCGATCTCATCGAGGAACAGGGTGCCACCGTTAGCGGCCTGGAACAGACCTTCGTGACGGCTTACCGCACCGGTAAACGCGCCTTTGACGTGGCCAAAGAGTTCGGATTCCAGCAACTGTTCGGGCAGGGCACCACAGTTGATTGCCACAAACGGATGGTTACGACGCGGGCTGGCCTTGTGGATGGCGCGAGCAAGCAGTTCTTTACCACTACCGCTTGGACCGCTGACCAGTACGCTTACCGCAGAGTGGGCGACACGTTCGGCTTGTGCCAGCAGATCGGCCATCGTATCGCTGCGGGTAACGATCTCCTGGCTCCAGTCGTCGGGACTGGATGGGGTGCCGGAGAGGGCGCTTTCGATGGTCTCAAGCAGCTGTTCGCGGTTGATCGGCTTGGTCAGGAAACCAAACACACCATCCTGAGTGGCTTTCACGGCTTCGGGAATGGAGCCGTGTGCGGTGATAATCACCACCGGCAGTTCGGGGCGGCGCTTCTGCACCTGATTAAACAGCTCCAGGCCGTCCATCCCTTCCATGCGTAGGTCGGTGAGCATCAGGTCGATATTATCGTTCAGCAGTTGCAGGGCCTGTGGACCACTTTCCGCGCAGGTCACGGTGTAACCGCTGGAGGTCAGGCGCAGGCTGAGCAGTTTCAGCAGGCTGGTATCGTCATCGACAAGCAGAATATGGGCACTCACTGGGCAATCTCCCGGTCGCGGCTGATCTCCTGTTCGATCTGAGTCAGCGCTTCAATCTTCTTACGCAGCTCCTGATTCTCCTGTTGCAGTTGGCCGCGCTGCTGGTTGATCTCCAGCATCAGTTTGGCTTGTGTAAAACGCAACAGCAGGTAGCGATCACCCGGGCAGTCCCGCGTCGGATTGATCCCCTGCTTACTGAAGTATTGCAGGGACTTCTGCAAATCGCTGGCGCTGGCCGAAGGCTGTGATAGCAGCAATGCGGTTTGCGGATGGTCTCCGGCACTGATCGCCTGATTCAACATGGTAGATCGTTGGGACGCTTTGGCGGACAGAAAGTTGCGCTCCTGATAGAGCAGGCCACTCAGACGTTCATCGCCGATATGACAGCCCGTGACCACGTTGGGTGTCTCTTCGTAGATCTCTTTTAGCTGACGCTGAAACTCACAGCCTGTGATCAGCATACTCAGCAGTAACACGATTCCTATACGCATGTTCAGGTACTCAATTCACTTAAAGCCAGGCGAAAACACACTTTGTTCTGTCGGTTGTTGTGCAGGCTTAGTTCAGATTTCAGGGCATGGGCCGCATCCTGGGCAATGCTCAGACCAATACCTGAGCCTTTAATGGCGCCTGCACGCTTGTGACTACCCTGGTAAAACGGTTCGAACAGATGCGGGACATCTTCATCCGGAATGACGGGGCCGCTGTTTTCCACATCAATCAGCATGGCGTCTGATGCTTCAGAGACGGTGATGGCGAGTTCGCCACCCTTGGAGCCGTAATGGGCGGCATTCGAGATCAGATTGCTGAGAATACGCAGCAGCATGGCCCGGTCTGTGTGCCAGTATACCTTGTTTACCGGGGTGTAGACCTGAATCTTTTTCTGCTCCAGCAACAGCTGGTGGGGTGTCAGCGCTTCGTTGATCAGCATGCTGAGGTCAAGTTCTTGCGCCTGCACCGGCTCCTGCTGGCCCAGTCGGTTGTAGTCCAGCAACTGCTCAATCAGAGACTGAAGCTGAACGGCGTTTGTCTGCAGCAGGCCAACAATTTCCCGTTGCGAATCGTTCAAGTTGCCCGCCACCTCTTCTGCCAGCAGGTCAGAGCCTTCGCGCAATGTGGTCAGTGGTGTTTTCAGTTCGTGTGACATGTGGCGCAGGAAGCGTTGTTTTTCGCTTTCCAGCTGCTCCAGTTGCTGACTGAGCCAATCCAGCTGCTCGTCCAGCTCAACCAGTTCGCGAGGGCCGCCGATACGGGTACCAAAGCTGCGCTCACCGCGTCCGAGCGCGCGAATGCGGCTGCCAAGGCGTAAGACCGGGCGGCTGATTCGACGGCTGAAGAATGCCATTAAAATAGCTGACATGGCGATCAGTATGGATGCCTCGATTACCAGTTCGTTCTGGGTGTTGTGGGCAACGGTATTCAGCTCTTTCAGGCGGATATCCAGGGCCTGATCCAGGCGGACGTTCAGTTCACGGGTCAGGCTGATCAGTATCAGCTTGTCGGGATCAAAGTGGTCATCCGCCAGTTTGTCCAGGTGTTCGTAAATCAGTCGAATATGGCTGCTCTCATCGAGCGCAAAGCTTTGAATGGTCAACAGCTGACGGTAATCGTTGAGCTGATCAACAAGGCGGAGTCTGATCTCTTCCTTCGCAAGAATCTTATATTGGCGGGCTGCGCGGGTGATGTCTTCGGCAAGCAGCTGCATGGTTTGGCCGCGACGGCTGATTTCCAGGGATTGTCTGGCCAGGTCGCGTCCCATTGCCGATTGTTCAACCAGTGCGTTGCTGGCTTGGAACAGCAGGATGCCCAGT
Organism: Pontibacterium sp.; assembly: GCF_964228735.1. GTDB lineage: Bacteria > Pseudomonadota > Gammaproteobacteria > Pseudomonadales > Balneatricaceae > Pontibacterium. Next base: position 15,332 of record NZ_CAXRBQ010000103.1, read on the forward strand.
GGCATGACCACCAGGATAAACGCCAGGAGGACCAGCTGCTTGAGTGAATTAGGACGCCAGTTGGCGAAGCGGGACTGAGTCATGAACGGCCGGAAAATGTGAATGCAATAACGAAAATTATCTACCAAAGCGTCCATGAGGTTAAGTCCATTATGAAAGGGGACAGGCCATATTGGGTAGGGTAGGGTAGGTAATATGGCCTGTTAGGGGCGCATCCGAGTCATCAGTTGGGAGGGATATGACTCGGGGCGCTAATGCTGTGACTTAGAGAGTAAATACAGCGTTTTTAGAAAATAGACGTGCAGTCGTTTCTGTATCCGTCTGGATAAGGGAAAACTCGGCCTCTGTCAGGTAGCCATCTTTGTTGATGTCCAGTTCTTCAAATTGCTGTGCCAGTGGAGCGGTATCTTTCGCTTCAATAGCACTGATCTTGCCATCTTTGTTCTGGTCCAGCTGCTCGAATGCAGTTGGTTTCTCTTCTGCAGTAGTATCGGTTGCCATCACCGCAACAGGGGATGCAAACAGTACCGCAGCCAGAGCGATCGCAGACGTCTTCTTCATACTTGATTCCTTCAAATTTTGAGTTGGCTGTAGTTTTAAATCACAATGTATATATCAAGTGGTGTGCCAACTTTTTAAAAGTCGTTTTAAAACAATTGCTTATGGGTCTTTGTGTAAAGGCTTTACGCTGAAGAAGAAAAAAAGCAGCGCAATAATCCTGAAATTCACGCTATTTGTGTCTGTATCTGGCGACAGGGTTTGGGGTGTTCCCGGAGAAGCCCAGTTTTAAAGGGCTCTGGCGTTGTAGCGAAAATGCGACAGCGAAAATGGTGTGTCTCGGATTTGGCGACAAAAGGGGCGACGGTGATGCTTAAGCGGTGAGTTTGAGAGAGATTGTTGTCTGGATCTAATGTGAAACAGGTTGTTTCGAGATAGCAATATCACCTGCCTGATAACCAAGGTCTGCAGGCAGGTGATGAACGCAGGGCTTAAAAGCGTGCGTTATCTTCCGGTTCCTCAACCACCGGGTTGCTAAGTTGCCCAATCCCTTCAATCTTGATGGTGACGGTGTCGCCGGGTTTCATGTAGCCACGTGGCTTCATCTTGACGCCCACGCCGGAGCAGGTGCCGGTGGCGATTACATCACCCGGCTTCAATGTACAGACGGTGGAGAGGGTCTCGACCAGTTTGTAGCAATCGAAGATCAGGTGCTCGGTGTTGGAGTGCTGACGGAGTTCGTTGTTCACCCAGGTTTTCAGCTCCAGGTTGTGTGGATCAATCGCATCGGCCGTGACGATCCACGGCCCCATCGGGCCGTGGGTGTCGAATGATTTGCCCAAGGTCCATGTAGGCGCTTTGATCTGCCAGTCACGCACGGACACGTCGTTGACGATGGTGTAACCAGCGATCACCTTGTGGGCCTGGTCGTAGGGCACATGGCGGCACTCTTTTCCGATGACCAGTGCCAGTTCACCTTCGTAGTCCAGCTTTTCCGACACCCTTGGGCGGTGGATCGCATCGTCAGGGCCGATCACACAGCTGCTCTGCTTGTTGAAGATGGTTGGAAATTCCGGCGTATCCAGTCCGGTTTCTTCGATGTGGTCTGCATAGTTCAGGCCCACGCCAAGAAACTTCTCAGGCTGGGCAATCGGGGCTAGCAACTGAACATCGGCCAGTGGAATGCCCTGGCCTTTTTCCGTAAGTACCTGCAGGTTGTGGCTCAGGTCTTCCAGTGCGGGAAGCAGGGCCAGCATATCTGTTGGCAGGGCGGGATCCTGAGATGTTGGGTAGACCTGTTCGTTGGCAATAACACCGGTCTGGACTTTGTCCTGATGGCGGAAGCGGGCGAGCTTCATAGTGACTCCTTGCGCGTTCTTTTTCCCCATTATGGCGCGAAACAAGGGCACTGAGAATGCACACAATGGACAGGCAAAAAGGACATGCCAGCAACGGCAGGCAAATAAAAAGGCCCATGCCTGCACATGAGCCTTTCGAACGACTACGCGGTTTGCAATCAGTGCTTGACGATCGGCAGCGCGTTTAGCGTGTTGTTGATAATTGCGGTGTACGTTGTTGTATCCGGACGGGTGCTGCTCATTACGCGCATACCCCAGATATTGGCCATCAGGAACTTCGCCAGCTCTTCCGGTGACGCTTGCGCCGCCAGTTCACCTTTTTCCTGTGCGCGAGTCAGTGTTTGCGCAAACATCGACTCAATCTGATCCAGATAGTTTGTGATCTTCTCCCTGATCTCATCATCTTCCGTGGCCAGTTCCAGCATGGTGTTCACCATCAGACAGCCGCGACCGATGTCGTCCATCGCGATATCCTGGCTGAAACGTTTGAAGAATTCCTGAATTGCGGCAATCGGACTATCGTTGTTGAGCAGGCACGTTGATACGCGGGTCAGGCTGTTCTGGGCGTAGGTGTCGATCACCTCCATAAACAGTCCGCGTTTGCTCTGAAAGGCGCCGTACAGCGAGCCGGGTTTCAGGTTGGTTGCTTTTACCAGATCGGTTACAGACGTTCCGGTGAATCCGGTACGCCAGAACACTTCCATTGCTTTTTCTAACACGTCTTGACGAACAAATTCGGCAGGTCTCGCCATCGTCTTTCCCTCCTTGATTGATTTGCCTATTATTCCCACTCTTTGTAGAACGATCAATAAAACGCAGTACGGCTTTTGTTGAATATTTGATCTAAATAAAGGTTTTGGTAATTACGTGCTCAGATTTCTTGTAGTGACGATGCTGATTGTGGCAATTGCCGGTTGCGCCGACACGTCGCAGAAGCCCGCTGTAGCTGATTTTCAGCGTGGAATCGTGGTGCGTAGCGGTGACCAGTTTGTGCTGCGCCCCTGCTACGTTTCCAAAGAGCAGCTATTACTGGATGAAAGCGGTGAGCTGGCGCGCTGGTTCAAACAAGCACCGGTTGAATTCGAACAGGTGTATGCCGAAATGATGGTGGCGCCGGATCCAATGAACCCGGATAGATCACGGATTGATGAGCTACTGTTGGTGGGCCCTCAGCCACGGGGCTGTGAGTTCGAACTGCATGGCAACCACTACCGTGCGGCGGGCGAAAATCCGCTGTGGATCGCCGATATACGGGACGAAGGTATTCGGGTGCATGTGCGCGGTTCGTTACGGCAACTGCTTTTTCCGTTGGTGGAGCCGGAAGAGACCGGAAGAACTATGTCCTGGAGTAGCACACTGGAGGTTCAGGAAGGCTATTCCGTTGAGCTGAAACTTACGCGCGAAGCGTGTTATGACCGCTTCGGGACCCTTTACCCCTATACTGCGAATATCTCTGTATACGATATGACATTTGATGGCTGTGGCCGCCGGGGCAACTTGGCGCGCAGCAGTATCGCAGCAACCTATACCTACAGTGACGGTATCTTGTCTTTGATGGCGGTGTTGGAGCCGGACGGTAACCTCGCCTTTACCGATCTGCGCCAGGGTGAATCCGGCAGCATAGCGAGTTATCTCAAAGGGCACTGGCGCTTACTGGAGAGTGGCCGTGTTCAGTTGGAACTGGAGCGGGAATCCGGTACACGGCAAGTGCTGTTCTTTGAGCGCGAAAGTGACGGAGCACTGCGTCTTAAGTTCGGTCACAAAACGTATCGTGAGGGGCTGTTGCTGCATCGACAGTAACGCCCCAACGCTTGATACCTGATTGAACTATCTACCCGTTTAACAACAGATCCTTGGCTTGGTTGATCTTGGCGGCCAGGTAGTCGCTACCTCCGCGATCCGGGTGTACCTTCTGCATCAGGCGGCGGTGCGCTTCGATAATGCTCTTTTCATCCGCATCAGGCGTGAGACCCAGAATGCTATAGGCTTCGTCGCGACTCATGGGGCCACTGCTGTCGCCGGCATGGTTGTGCTGGGAATGAGTGCCGGGATCATCTTCCCGCCAGCTATCACCAAAGCGTTTATCCAGGTACGCCTCCAGCAGTCGTGCCGACTCAGTGTCTTTCTGACGGCAGTAGGTCAGTAGCTGGATAAACTCCTGTTCGCTCAGATCGCCCAGCTCCCGGCCCTGCAGAGGGCCATTCAGTACCGTGCCGTACATGACGCCAGAGTCATGATCCAGCGTCATCTTGATGATGGCCGTCTGAACTTCGGAGTGATTGCCGCCGCTGTGTTGTCCGGCCTGGCGCTGATCATAGAGATTTTTCAAAAATGGCAGGAAACGGATAATCAGGGGCAGGAGTTTGCGCATAAATGGCAGTACACCGGCGATCAGTACGCCGAGCCAGTGCAATCTGCCGGTCACCGCCAGATACACCAGTGCCATGATCACCAGCGTGGTCACCACTTTGATCACTGCGGCCCGTTGCTGTTTGACCGGTTGAGACTTAACCCAAAGCATGCCAACCACGGCAACAATGCCCAGTAGTACCAGACCCAATGGATGCACAATTTACTCCCTATAAATGCAGAACAGATCTTACAGGTTAGTATATCGTTTTTTACCGGAGTTCAGATCAATTGAGTGTGGCCAAAGGCTATGTAGTTCAGTGGCCTTTGAGTTGATGGGTGAGTTGCAGCACTTCGCCGCTTTTGTCTTTCGCGAAGTTTTCCAGTGCCTTAGGGCCACCGGCTGCGTACACCGCCACCGCTGCAAGCAACTGCCGAAGGATCTGTGCGCTGCCAGCATTAAAGCTGCAGTAAGCACCACCGGAGAGGCGGGCAATCTCTTTGAAGGCGCGTTTAGCGACCAGCTCATTGCCTTCCTGAAAGATAAAGACGGGCGTGCTCAACAAGCCCAGTTCACCGGCCAGGCGTGCGAGCTTGTCAGCCGGTTCTTCGAGGCAGTCTCCGATAAAGATCACCGCCTGAATCTTACGGGTGCGTGTTTCCAGCAGGGCGTGATTGAGTACCCGTAACAGCTGGGTTTGCCCAGCAACACAGCTGACCCGGTTCATCCGGTCGAGTAGAGCGCGGGTATTGTTAAACCAGCCGGTGTGCTCGAACAGACCGTATCCTTGGTAGTAGCAAAGCTGGACCTGCAGGCCGCCGATCTTGCCGGCTTCCAGAAACATTTCGCTTTGCAGGTGACAGGCTTGATCCCAGGTGCGCTGCCGACTGGCGGTGGCATCCAGCGCGAACAGCAGGCGGCCTTCGGCACCCGTGTTGAGTGTGGCGGGGGCGTTGGATACCTGCTCCAGAAATGCATCCAGTTCATGTTTGGATGACACTTTAACCGGGTGTTTATCGTTGCTGCTCATAGACGATTCCTTCGTTGATCCTTATGAGTATAGCGAGGCGGCCGAGCAACGGGTATTGCAGAGAGTGGGGGCTTAGGCGGCGGGAAAAGTGCCGGGCCGCCTGTGATACATCCGTGTACGGCCCGGCAAGGGGTTACTTGTTGTCCGGGTTATTCACCCATGTAGCGGGTACGTTTTTTGGGCTTAACGTACTCCAGGTCGACCAGTACCAGGCCGTCTACGCAGTAGTTGAAGTCGGCATCCACACCGAAGTCCAGGAAACGCACGCCGCCGTCTTCACACAACTCGCTGTATTGCTTATACAGGGTTGGTACGCTCACGCCGAGGAACTCCATCTGTTCCTTCATCAGGCGGAAATCTGCTTTGTAGTCGTCGCCGTCAAACATACGTTCCATGTTCTGCACGGTGGCATCGTCAAACTGGTAGGGAGAGAAGGAGCGACCCAGATATTCGTTATCGCGGAAGTAGTGGCTGTAGAACCAGATCAGCATGTCCTTGGCCGCTTTCGGGTAGGAATTGCTGAGGCTAACGGGGCCGAACATGTAGCGAACATCCGGGTTCTTGCGAAGGTATGCCCCGATACCGTACCAGAGGTAGTCCAGGCTGCGTTTGCCCCAGTACTTGGGCTGGACGAAACTGCGGCCTAGCTCGATACCCTTGTCGAAATACGGCTCCATCTGTTCGGTGTAGTTGAACAGCGTGGCACTGTAGAGGCCCTGGTCTTGGTTTTCGCGCAGCTTAAACGCTTCCGCCAGGCGATAGGCGCCCGCGATCTCCAGTTCTTCTTCGTCCCACAGGATCAGGTGGCGGTAGTAGTTGTCGTATTTATCCAGATCTTTCTTCTCACCGGTGCCTTCACCCACACAACGGAAAGCGATTTCACGCAGACGCCCCACTTCATTGATGACTGCGGAATCGGCGCGGTAGTCGAATAAGTAGATCTTTTTTCCATCGGAGGTTTCCCCCAGCAGCTCAGATTCTTTCAGCTCCTGCTTGATGATCTGGCGGTCTTCCGGGTGAGCGATGGTTTTTTCCGTAATAAAGAGCGGCTTACGACCCTTGGCGATGCGGTACAGGTGCTTTTTCAGCAACTTGCACTTTTCCTGGGTGGAAACCGGTACCGCGTCCAGTTGGCTGAACGGGATTGGTTCACCCACCTTCATCGGAATGGATACGGATTTTTTATTGAACATCTCACGCGCCAGCAGCAGCGTGGAGAGGTTGCGGTTGATGTACGACGCACCATAAAACAGGGAAGAGTTCTTACCACCGATGAAGGTCGGCAGAATTGGTGCGTTGGCCTTGCGGGCAAATCGGATAAAGCCGCTGTTCCACTTACCGTCTTTAATGCCAGTCACGCCTGCACGGGATACTTCCCCCGCCGGGAAGACAATCACTGCTTCTTCGTTCTGCAGTGCTTCCACGATGCGGGCGATATCACGCTTGCGGGTGCTTTTGCCCATGTTGTCCACAGGCAGAAAGAGCGATTTCAGCGGATCGAAGTTCATCAGCAGATCGTTGGCAACGATTTTTACGTCACGACGCACTTCGCCGATTGCCTTCAGCAGGGCCAGGCCGTCGAGGGCGCCCAGTGGGTGGTTAGCAACAATCAGAACGCGACCGCTCGATGGAATGTTCATGCGGTCTTTGTTGCTCATGGTGTAACTGAAGTTGAAGTACTCCAGTACACGGTCAATAAATTCGAAGCCGGTCGCATCATCGTTCTGCACCAGGAAAGAGTTGATCTCGTCTTCACGGATCAGGCGGCGCAGCATAAACAGAGTGGAGCGTTTTACCGGTGCAGGCTTCTGCACAAACGCTGGGTATTTATTGGTCAGAGCTTTTTCAACGTTGATCACGTTGTACACCTTCGTTTGTTCGTGTCGTGTGAAAAATATATGGAAGATTTGTGACTGACCGTTGACGCAAATCTTACGCTTTGATGACGGTTGGCGGGGCGGCTGAAAACGGGTTTAATCAAGGCAACAATGTTTAATAGCAGGAGCAGGACTGATGCAATTTGTGGTGGCAAATCGAATCTACGTGGCAGATGGCTGGCAGGAGACCTTTGAAGAGCGCTTCCGGAAGCGGGCGGGTGAGATCGACAAGCAGCCTGGGTTTGTGCGTATGGAAGTTCTGCGTCCGGCGAAAGAGGGGATGCCTTACATCGTGCAGACGCACTGGGTGGATAAAACCAGTTTTGATGGGTGGGTCGGGAGTGAAGACTTCAAACGGTCCCACTCAAATCCTCTACCGAAAGAGGCGTTCAGCCAGAAGGGTGGGTTGGAGATGCACGAGGTGATTATCTCTACTGACTAAGTTGAGCTGGGCCGCGGATGCCTGTCTGCACTATTTGCTAAACAGGATCTCAAGACGGGTTGTGATAGAGAACTCAGGGTCGAAGTCTTCATCGCGTGGCCAGCTTACTGCGGGCACCACATCCAGGTAGAGCTTATCTTTATAAAGCGGTTGTCTATAGCGCAGGTTAATATAGTGCTCGCTGGAGCGCAGGGATGGTTTGGTTTCACCCAGAAAACCAAGCTCATAGGTGAGGGTGGTGCGGTTTGCCAAATACTGTTTCAGAGTAAATATCTGTGCCAGGTCTGTGTTATGGGTATTTTCTTGCCATTGGGCTTCTGATTTAACTTGCCATAGGAAGCGTTCGCCCGCTGGCCGTGAAAACAACAGTTGTAGTCGTGTACCAAACCCATCCGAATGGAAGTAGTAGATCGACTGCTGGAATTGGCCGTGCCACGCAGAATCGATATCCAGTTCTCGCCGGGCTTTCAGGCGGGCAAACGGATCAAGTGAAGCCCTTAACCTCAGCCCCAGTTCAGGGCGCAGGTACCAGTCTTCCAAGTCTTGCTCCTGGCTAATGCCGCCGTAGAAGCTGTCATCATCACTGCTGGGGCTGATATCATCTTCCCGGTTGGTACTCTCCAACGTTTCCCTCTCGTCTAGCTGGTTTTCGATAAACAGGTTCCAGCGCTGCTTCATAGAAGGCAAGTCTAAGCGTACCTTCAGATCTCCATCTTCACTCAATCCGTCATCTTCTTCCCAGCGCGCGCCGAGGCGTAATCGCAGGTAGCTGTTGTGCTCTAACAGCTCGTAGTTGTCGCCAGCGAAGAAGCTGTCGATGGACGAAACCATGTCATAGAAAGATTCGGTCCAGTTATCGTGTTGCTCGATCCACCAGTCGTATCCGGTTGGAGATGTATCAGGGGTTTGAGGAGGGGATGAGATGAGGGGGATAGCTTCAGTTTGTTCACTATAGGCATATGGAGCCGTAGCGACTAATAACCAGACTAGGCTACATATGAAGGTATTCCGGAAACTGGTCCATTGTTGGTTCATTGGGATGCATCCTAATTTCACATCATCGTACCGAATGAACGGTCCTTTCAGGTCAGTTTAGTACAGGTGGTGTGTGATAATTTTGACTGAGCACTGTTGGTCTGTATGTTTATACAGTATTATTGGTCCCATGATCTGATCTGTTTGTATACTGATCGTTGATCCATCGTTCTTGGGCTTAAAAGCTAGAACCTTGTTTATTCCTAAGTTGTGGAACTGAGGGGCATGGGCCAACGAAAAATCATCCACTGCGATTGTGACTGCTTTTACGCGGCTGTTGAGATGCGGGACAACCCTGCGTTGGCCGAGATTCCTCTGGCGATAGGCGGCAGCTCCGACCGGCGTGGTGTGATCTCTACCTGCAACTACCTTGCCCGTGAGTTTGGTGTGCGTTCGGCAATGGCTACCGCACGGGCAATCAAGCTTTGCCCAAACCTGACCGTGATACCGGGCAATATGGAGAAGTACCGGCAGGTTTCCCAGCAGATCATGGCGATATACCGTGACTACACCGACCTGATTGAACCGCTCTCCCTCGATGAAGCTTACCTTGATGTTACCGATTGCGATCACTGCAAGGGCAGCGCCACGCTGATTGCCCAGGAGATCCGTGAGCGGATCAAAAAGGAGGTGGGCATTACCGTGTCCGCCGGTGTGGCACCGTCCAAGTTTTTGGCCAAAATTGCGAGTGACTGGGATAAGCCGGATGGTCTGTATGTGATCCGGCCGCAGGATGTGGAGTCCTTTGTTGAAGTTTTGCCGGTGGAAAAGATTTTTGGTGTGGGCGAGAAAACCGCTGCCCGGCTGCATAAACTGGGAATTAAGACCTGCGGTGACCTGCGCGGGTACACGCTCGCGCAATTAGTGGATCACTTTGGCAGCTTCGGTAAGCGGCTGTATGAACTGTGCCGGGGGATCGATGATCGCCCGGTGAAAGTGAGCCGGGAACGTAAGTCGATCAGTGTGGAGCACACCTATCCGGAAGATCTGCATGACCTTAACCAGTGTCTGCAACAACTGCCGATGTTGATGGAGAGCCTCGCAAGGCGCTTTGAAAAACATCGGGACAAACGTACGGTAACCGGGGCCGTGGTGAAGGTGAAGTTTGCCGACTTTACCCAGACCACAGCCGAACACGCCGCTGAGCAGCCTGATATGGAGCTATTTGCCGCGCTCTTGCGGGAGGCCTGGGAACGTGGACATAAACCAGTGCGCCTGCTCGGAGTAGGTTACCGGTTGGGGCAGTACCAGCCAAAACAGGGCGAGCAGCTCCGATTGCTGTGATTGCCGTGATGGAAAGGAGTTGGATGGATGAATGTCGATCAACTGGAGCGGGAATATGATGACCTGCCAATTTCGCTGGACCATCGGGATGAGCGAATAGGGCGGCGCTGCTGTGTTCTGGCGCTGGAAGCGCTGCGTAACGACTGTTACGGCATTGGCGCGGTGTTGATCGACGGCAACGGCGACATCCTGGCGGAAGGCTATAACCGGGTCTTTGAAGAGAACTACCGTGCGGCGGCCCATGCAGAGATGGAGCTGCTGGACGAGTTTGAGCAACGTTTCCCCGACTATGGTGACCGCAGTGAGCTGACCATGATTGTGTCGCTGGAACCCTGTCCCATGTGTTTTACCCGTATTCTGGCCAGTGGTATCGGTCGCGTGCGTTACCTGGCCGCGGATGCCGATGGCGGAATGATTCACAAGGCCCGACACCTGCCTCCCGCCTGGCGAAATCTGGCCAGTGTAGGTGACTATGGCGTTGCAGACGCGAGTCATGCCTTGCGCGATTTTGCCGCGAAACTCGCCGAATCGGGCCTTTCTGATAAAAGAAAACGACTTATTTCCCAAATCCGCGGCTGATATGCTGCGAGTGCAAAGGTGTTCTGCTATACTCGCGCACTTTTTCCAACCTGCTTAAAATTTGCGCAGAGAGTCTCAATGTTTCAACTGATTGCTTCACGCACACAAAGCCTGAAAGCCGACGTGCTTTCCGGTCTGACTGTGGCGCTGGCGCTGGTTCCCGAGGCGGTTGCATTCGCCTTTGTTGCCGGTGTTGAGCCACTGGTCGGACTTTACGCTGCCTTCATGGTTGGCCTGATTACCGCCGCGATTGGTGGTCGTCCAGGTATGATCTCCGGTGCAACCGGTGCCCTGGCGGTGGTAATGGTGAGTCTGGTTGCCCTGCACGGGGTGGAATACCTGTTCGCGACGGTTGTCCTGATGGGTATCTTCCAGATTCTGGCCGGGGTGTTCCGACTGGGTAAGTTTATCCGTCTGGTGCCGCACCCGGTAATGCTCGGCTTTGTGAACGGTCTGGCGATCGTAATCTTCCTGGCACAGATGAAACAGTTCCAGTTTATGGACGAGAGCACCGGCGAGCTGGCATGGCTGCAGGGCTATCAGATGTACCTGATGCTGGGCCTGGTGGCGTTGACCATGGCGATCATCCACTTCCTGCCTAAGCTAACCAAAGCGTTGCCATCCTCTCTGGTGGCGATCGTTGTGGTTGCGGGTCTGGTAATCAGTCTGGATCTGGATGCACGTAACGTACAGGATGTGCTGCGTGATATGACCGGCAATCCGCTGGCAACCATCGCCGGTGGCCTGCCGCAGTTCCACATCCCAATGGTGCCGATCAACCTGGAAACCCTGCAGATCATCGTGCCTTACGCGCTGATTCTGGCGGCGATTGGTCTGATCGAGTCCCTGCTGACCCTGACGCTGATCGATGAAGTTACCGAGACCCGTGGCCGTGGTAACAAAGAGTGTATCGGCCAGGGCGTTGCAAACGTAGCGACCGGCTTCTTTGGTGGTATGGGCGGTTGCGCGATGATCGGTCAGAGTATGATCAACATCAACTCCGGTGGTCGTGGACGTGCGTCCGGTATCTCTGCCGCGCTGTTCCTGCTGGCCTTTATTCTGGTTGGCTCGTCCCTGATCGAGATGATCCCGGTAGCGGCGCTGGTGGGTGTGATGTTCATGGTGGTGCTGGGTACCTTTGAGTGGGCAAGCTTCCGTCTGCTGGGCCGTATCCCGCTGTCCGATACGCTGGTGGGAATTACCGTGACGGTGGTTACTGTCCTGACCGACCTGGCGATTGCCGTAATAGTGGGTGTGATCATGTCTGCGCTGGTCTTTGCCTGGAAGCACGCGAAGAACATGCACTTTGAAGTGAAAGAAGAGGACAATGTGAAGGTATACCTGCCACACGGTCCGCTGTTCTTTGGCTCCATCCAGACCTTCCGTGACCACTTTGATCCACACAACGATCCGCAGGAAGTGATCGTTGATTTCGCGAACTCCCGCGTAATGGACCATTCCGGTCTTGAGGCGATTGATTCCCTGGCGGATCGTTACCTGAAGGCGGGTAAAGAGCTGCACTTCCGTCACCTGAGCCCGGAATGCCGTGACCTGCTGCGCAAGGCTGGCAACCTGGTCGAAGTGAACGTGATCGAAGATCCGAAATACAAGGTGGCTACCGATACCCTGGCGTAAACGGAGCTAACCTGAACCAGCCACTGTCGGAAACGTCAGGGGCTTTTTTGTGTCAGTGAGATGGTGCAGGCACCTAATAGCCTGCGCGGGTCGGTGACAGCATCACTTCGAGTGTGTTATCGGCCTGCTTGGAGGGATGACCGATCATCTCGTCGTAAGCGCTTTGTTGCCTCAGGACCATTGCTTTGACCGAGAAGGGCTCGAACAGCTCTTTTACCTTTTCGATACAGGTTGTGCGGTATGGCGTGTTGTCTTCGGTGTAGACCAGATGCTCACCCAGTTCGTCTTCGATGCTGATCTGATAGAGCATCGGTGCGAGTGAGTACACGATCACTTTCTGGATAGGCTGGGCTGGGTTGAGGTCGGATACGTGAATCATGCCTGTCTCCCTCGTTAGCTTTTGGGTTTGTTGAAGAAGAGGGTCACGGTACCAAGATGAAGCCCCCACTTGGTGACTTTGGCTTTGTTGATCAGTACGCCGTCAGGCAGCAGAAACATCCAGTCGTTGAAGTGCACCCGCCAGACTGAATCTCCGACAGGTAGATCCAGATCGTATTCCCAGTTAAGGGCATTCCCGGCGACTTGTCCGGAAGCGATACCGACCACGTCACCCGCTTCGCCTTCATAGTAGCCATCGCCTTTAGGGGTAATACGCCATACGCGGCGATCCGTCTCGCCGTCGTTGTACTCAAAGTGTTCGTCGAGGGTAAGTACACCGTCTTCCAGGGTGCCGGTGATCTCAACCTTAAAAGAGCGTTTGAGGTTGCCGAAGCGGTCCTCAAAAATGCCCCATGCAGTTGTGTCACCCAGGAAATACTCCTCCAGCACCAGGGTGGGTGTCTGATCCTTAAAGTCTTCAATTTTCATGCTGCTGCAGCCTGTCAGAACAAGTAAAAAGGTGAATAGGGCCGTAAGCCTGAAAGCTGTGGGTGTTGCGTTGCTGAACATGAAGCGGTTCCCGTATGCCCGTTGTTTGCAGGGTTATACGACGTAGGACGGGAAAGGATCAGTGCAATTATCTGCGGGAGAGTAGGGTTTTGGTTGTGACAGAGAAGGAGATATAAAGGAGCGGGCTTACCGATAGGAAAGTGGCCGGTAAGCCCGGTTAGGGATCAGGCCAGTGCTTCGCCGTCGAAGCGGATGCCGTCCCAACCGTTAACCATAAAGGAGCGGATGTTGCCGTGATCGGTACCTTCAGGGGTATTCAGTACGTCCTGGTAGAAGCGACCGAAGCATGCCAGGGTCTGGTCTTTGTCCAGGTTGTTCAGTTTGGCAAAGGCGAAGATCTTGCAGCTGCCTTCGTTCTGGCCTGCATCGTTGCGTACATCGCCGTTGTTAAAACCGGTAGCCGTGTAGCTGTAGTTATCTGCGATCACCTGCATGGTGTCTTCGAAGTCCAGAGTGCTGTCGTTGCCGATGCGGCTAACAAAATCGTTCAGTGTCATGTGTTGATGTCCTGTTTTAACAAGGCCTGTATCAGTTCGGTTGTTGGCGCCTCTTTGCCAAGTGCTGCGCAACGACGCAATACTGCACCACAGATCTCCTCCAGTTCAAGGGGGCGTCCCTTTTCTTTGTCGACCAACATCGAGGTTTTAATTGCGTCAAAGTTGCAGATCAGGTTGTACATCTCATCCACATCCGTCTTAGAGAGGCTAATGCCGTCTGCTTCGGCCGCCAGTGCCGTCTCCTCCATCATTCGGTAGACCGCCTTGCCGTAGGCCGGGTGTTGAGTGAGCGCGCGGGTATCGAGCATCGTGAGTGCCGATAACGGATTGACACCGTTGTTGATCAGCAGCTTGCGCCACAACTGGTACTGAATATCGTCGCTCAGGGTGGTTGGAATACCGGCCGTGTTAAAGGCGTCAACCAACGGCTGTAGATGGCTTTGCAGCTCTGGCGTGCTGTTGGCATTGGGCCATGCACCCATCACCACCTGCGCCGGGCCTTTCGCTTCAACGATACCGGGTTCGATAATGTGGCCGCCTATGCGTACCGCTAAACCGCCAACCGTGCGGTTGTCACCGATCTGGACTGCGATCTGAGTTTCGTTGTCGACACCGTTCTGGAGCGACAGGACCGGCGTGTCACTACCACCCAGCCAGGCTCCCAGTTCAGTCAGCAAGGCGTGGGTGGCGCCGCTCTTGAGGGAGATGATGATCAGGTCGAACTGGTCGGCGCTTAGTGTTTTGATCAACGTTGCGTGATCGAGTGCAGTCACCGGTTGGTCAAACTGAAACTCGGGGTGTTGTACCTTAAGGCCGTTTTCGTTGAGTGCCCGGAGATGTTCACCACGGGCGGTCAGAGTCAGGTCGTGTCCGGCTGCTCGCAGGCGGGCGGCGTAATAGGCGCCGATCCCGCCGGCACCGATCATCAGAAAACGCATGGGCAATCCTTGAGCTTTTTATTGTGAATCGATTATTTCCCGTTGGCGCTTAAAGCGCCAGATCAGTGCTGCATCAATCTGTTGCAGAAATTTTGCTATGATGACGGCCGTTGACTAAAGATGGGGTGCGTAATGAGCGAAGGCTTCGAGTGGGATGCGGTGATCATACCCGGCGGAGGAGTGTCTGCCGACGGTGAATTGCCACCCTGGACTCTACGGCGCTTGGATGCTGCCCTTGCAGTGGACTCGACCCGTTATTTTATTACCCTCAGTGCCGGTACTTTTCACAAGCCACTGCCCGTTGATGCGGCTGGGTTTCCTGTCTTTGAATCTGTTGTGGCAGCCCAGTACCTGCAACGTGCGGGTGTAGATTCCTCGCAAGTACTGTTCGAGACCTGCTCTTACGATACGATCGGAAATGCATACTATCTCCGTACAATTCACACCGAGCCGATGCAGTTGCGCCGGCTGAAGGTGATTACTTCCGAATTCCATATGCCACGCACCCAGGCGATCTTTGAATTTATCTTCAGTGAGCGTTTCTCGACGCTGGACTATGAGCTGGACTTTGAGGTGGTGTCCGATAAGGGGCTAAACGAGCAGGTAATTGCTGAACGGCGTAAGCGAGAGGCTGAGAGTCTGCAACGCTTTCTTGCGCGAAGCGGTGACGTAAAGAATGCTGCTGAGTTGCATCGCTGGCTGTTTCACGAGCACAACGCCTACAGCCTGGAAGGGCAACGCGAACAGCTCTCGTCGGAGCTGCTCGCATCCTATTAAGAGGTTAATGAAACCCTCAGTTTTCGCTATCGACTTCGCGCATGGCTGCCGGTGGGTAACGCTCGCCTTTGATCAGGCTTGGATTGATCGTCTTTTCAATCTGTTCCAGCTCTTCAGCCGACAGCACAATTTCACTGGCCGAAGCATTCTCTGCCAGATGCGCAGTGTCGCGCGTTCCTGGAATTGGGATATGGCCCGTACCTTTGTTCAGTAACCAGGCCAGCGAGAGTTGAGCTGGGCTGTAACCCATCTCTGCAGCGAGCGCTGAGAAATTGCGCACCACATCCAGGTTATGAGCGAAGTTGTCGGGTTGAAAGCGCGGCATACCACTGCGCAGATCGCTATCCGATAACTCTGTCCGCGACGTTAAGGTGCCCGTTAGCATCCCGCGACCAACGGGACTGAACGGTACAAAGGTGATCCCCAGTTCCTGGCAGGTGGCCAGCACCTCCCTTTCAGCACCGCGGCTCCAGAGCGAATATTCCGATTGCACGGCGTCGACCGGGTGCACGGCGTGAGCTCGTTGGATGGTGTCGGCGGACACTTCCGACAGCCCGATCGCCCGGATTTTACCCTGGGCTTTGAGGTCGGCGAGGGCGCCCATACTCTCCTCAATGCCGGTATTAGGGTCTTTGCGGTGCAGGTAATAGAGGTCAATCACATCGGTCTGCAGGCGTTGCAGGCTGGTTTCGCACATTCGGTGAATGTTCTTCCGGCTGCCATCGATAATCCGGTTACCCGAGCTATCTCCATCCAATGCGCATTTGGAGGCGAGGGTGATCTGGTTACGATAGGGTTTCAGTACCCGCCCAAGCAGGGTTTCATTGTTACCGATTCCATATACGGCTGCGGTATCAAACAGGTCGTACCCCAAATCCAAAGCGCGTAACAGGAGTCTCTCCGCCTGCGCTGGTTCGCAATGACCATAGCCATGGGAGAGGATCATACAGCCCAGGCCGATGGCCGAAACCGCAAAAGGGCCAAGTTGGCGTTTGTGCATCGTGCTTCCTTTCTTGTGGACTTAGCTTTCCAGCCACACATCCCGGGCCCAGTGCCAGATCGAGCTCCACTCTTCGGTAGCCGCATCCTCATCGATCGACCAGAGCAGTACTTCACCTTCCTGGGTGATCACGTAGTATTGATCGCCATCCACGCAGATCGGCACATACTCACGTGGCACGCCGTCAGCCCAAGCATTCGCTGCCACTTCCGGCAGGTAGGTGTGGGACTGAGGATCGGCAGCCGTGACCGGTTCGATGCTACCGTAGATAACGTCACCGGTTTTCAGCATAAATTCGCGCATCTCAAATGGGATTGAGATCAGGATCTCCTCCTCTACTTCGACCAACTGATCTTCTGTTGGCAGTTCCAGAGGTACAACGACCCGAGCGTTGCTCTCACGCAATTTTTGCAATACGTCTTCCATTGATGGCGTCCTACGTAGGGTTTACAGGGTTATGGGATGGATATTAGAACAAAATTAGCCGTAACGTAGAGGCAAATTATTGATGAGAAAGTCTCTCATTATTGAGTGCGAAAATTTTTTTATTGATCTAGGACAACTTTTAGAAATTTTGTGGTAAAGTCACGCGCGAAAATTTTCACAAACTCGCGGTTTGATAAGGAATATTATAATGAACGTTGATCAGCACCTGAAAGTTGCACAGTGGCACCTGGAACAGGCTCGTCTGCACGCTACTAACGGCGACCACAAATGCGGCTGCCCAGTAAACGACCACGACGCTAAGGCGATCGCTGCTGTTGAAGCTGGCATGATGAAGATCGAAGAAGAACTGACTTGCTCTGTAAAATAAGTTAGTTACTTCCGAAAAAGCCGCGCCATCGAGTGCGGCTTTTTTGTGCCTGAAAGAAATTCAGGGTGTCAGAGCTGCTACCCATATTTGTGCTAGACTGCGCTGCATCATTAATGGAGTGATCAGGAGATTATGGATGAACAAAGTCGTCCTTCCCGTAGTATTAGTAGGCGCGGCAGCAGTAGCGGCTGGTGGTATCAAATATACCGGTGATCAGGCACATGCGTCTGTTGTGCATGTGGTTGAGCAGATCAACACAGCGCCGCAGTATGAAGGCATGATGAAAGTCGAGCTGCAGTCTACCCCAGGCTATATGGAAAGCAGCTACAAGGTTGACCTGATCATCGAAGACCCGAACATTGTCGAGATGCTGAAGATCGAGCGTATCCCGTTTGTGGTTAACACCAAGAACGGCTTTATGACCGCAAACTACGATCTCCGTCTGGCACCGGGTGAACTGCTGGACACCCTAAAAGCCACGCAGGCCAATCCATCCCAGCCGCCTCTGCAGCTCCTGACTGACGCCAGCTTCAATCCGGTATCCCAGGAACTGGTGATTGATCAGATCTTCAAGTCCGATACCTTTTCCGTAAAAGAAGAGAACAACGAGTTCCGAATTGGCGCATTTGAGAGCCAAGGCACATTTGTTGGCAATGAAATCACGGGTACTGGCACCATGGCTGATACCGTGATCACCCAAAACGGTGAGCAGGTGATGAAAATGTCAGGCATGACTGTAGTGCAAAGCGGCACCATGTTGCCTGGCACCAGCTATTTTGATGGCTTGCTGTCCAGCTTTGAGGTTGATGCCCAATTTGGGGAAATTTGGCTGAACAATCAGTCAGCGAACAAGGTGGTCACCCTCAACGACATCGGTTTAACAATGTCTCAGGCTGAAAAAGCCGATCGCACCTTGCTGGATTTTGTGTACAGCATGGGCGCAGTGGCTGTTGAATCTGATTATGAAGAGCCGGTTAACCTGAACAGTGCAAAACTGGATATGACCTTCGACTTTGATAAAGAGGCGTTCCTGACGTTTGCCAAACAGTTTAACGAGCTGCCACGGGCACAACGTGAGAACCCGTTCGTATTAATGGGATTGTTCAGCGGCCTGACCCACAAAGGGATCAACCTGAACCTGAGCACCTTTGACGTACAGACCGACAAGGGCATCCTGAAGGCTGATGGTGATGTGCAGATGGCTGGTTTTGACGTGATGCAGGGGATGCAGAACCCGAATGCGTTGCTGCAGAAACTGGATGGTAACTTCCAGTTCAGCGTGGATGAATCCCTGCTGCAGGCGTTGCCGGATCAAAACCCGTACCGTGAGCTGGACGGCTTGGCGGCGCAGGGCCTGATGAAGAAAGAGGGCGGTAAGATCAGCACGGAGGTGTCTGTTAACAAAGGTAAGATCGTGGTTAACGGCGTACCGATGACTTAAGCAATGTCCTGCAGGTATCGAAAAAGGCAGCCCCAATCGGCTGCCTTTTTTATGTCTGGCTGTTCAGCTCTTCCAGCAAGCTATCCCGACCGGTGTCACTGACATAATCCAGAAATGTCTGCGCAACCACGGACAGGCTCTTTGACTTCAGATGCACAAGATACCAGGTGGGCGTAATCGGCAGCTGTTGCACATTCAATTCAGCCAAACCGGTGCGGCCACCAAAGGAGAGGGTATGGCTGGAGAGGATTGATACCCCTAGTCCCGACATCACCGCGTGTTTGATCGCTTCGTTACTCTCAATCGTCATGCGCACGTTGAGTTTGATCTCACGGTCGGCCATGTGCTGTTCGATGGCATGACGGGTGCCCGATCCGTTTTCCCGCATCAGGAAAGGTTCTTCAGCAAAGGTTTCCAGAGGAATTGCGGCTACGTTTGCCAGCGGATGGTCTTCGGGGGCAATTGCCACTAACGGGTTGGGCAGGAAGTTATAGGTTTGCAGCGCGTGATCCCTGGGTGGATGACTGAACACGTAGAGATCATCTTCGCCGGTCTCCATACGGTCGATAATTTGCTGTCGGTTGCCCACCTTAAAGTCGATATCAATCTCTGGATACAACTTACAGAAATCACCCAGTAGGTGGGGGATAAAGTACTTGGCGGTTGTCACCACCGCCAGCTTCAACGTACCCGCTTTCATACCCTTGAGTTGAGACAGGGTCATATCCAGACGATCGAAGCTTTGCAACACCTCGCGGGCAGTAGACACAACCGCCAGGCCCGCTTCGGTAAAGATCAGCTTACGACCGACCTGGTCGTACAGTCTGGCGTCCACGGCGCTAGCCAGCTTTTTCAGCTGCATGGAGACGGTAGGTTGTGTCAGGTGCAACTGTTCGGCAGCGGCGGTGACGGAACCTTGTTGGTAGACCGCGAGCAGGATTTCCAGCTGTCTGACTGTGCCAATATGGGCGTGCAGGCGTGATTGAGTCATATATAGATTAATATCTATGTAAAAAATAAATAATATCGATTTTTATCTATTCTTTAAATCCCTCAGAATTCCTCTCCGTTGACATACCCCTTACAGGAGAGAAGAGAGTAGATGAAAAAGCGAGCGTTTGCATTTGAGATGGCGGTGTCCCTGGTGCTGATGGCATTGGGTTTGGTACTGGTGCAACTGGGCCTGCCAGGCTATGGACTGGTTGTGGTTGCTGCGATCCTGATGGGGCTGTCGTTTTTAACCCGCAAGTGGGTGGCGCAGACTGCAAACGTTAAAGTAGCAGCTCGCAACCGGGGTTCTAACTGATGCAGCTGGATGTGGTTGTTGGTTTCTTTCTTTTGGGCATGGTGGCCCAGTTACTGAAGGCGCCAATCAAAATGCCAAAGGGGTTATATCAATCCCTGACCCTGTTCCTGTTGATCGCGATCGGCCTGAAAGGTGGCGTGGCGTTGAACAGCCACGCTTCCGATGATCTTCTGATCCAGGCGGCGGCGATCATTGGCTTTGGCTTGGTGCTGCCACTGATCGCCTTCCCTATTCTGTATAAAGTGGGTGGCTTGTCCCGTATCGATTCGGCCTCGGTTGCTGCGCATTATGGCTCGGTGAGTGTGGCGACCTTTGCTGTGGCGATGGCGGTAGTGGAAGCCAACGGCATTGAATACGAACCGTACTTCCCACTCTTTGTGGCCCTGCTGGAGGTGCCGGCAATCGCAGTGGGTCTGTGGTTGGCGCGAGACCGCGATCAGGCGTTGGACCTGAAAAAGGCAGCCCATGAAATCTTCCTGAACCAGGGTGTACTGTTGCTGGTGGGTGGATTATTGATCGGCTGGTGGGCAGGCTCTCGTGCCGATTCGTTGATGCCGTTCTTTGGCACCCTGTTCCACGGTGTGCTGGCGCTGTTCCTGCTGGAGATGGGGCGCATTGCATCATCTCAGTTGGGTGTATTGCGCAGCTTCGGCTCATTTATCGCCAGCTTTGGTGTGCTGATGCCGTTAGTGGGTGCCGGTTTGGGGGCGCTGCTGGCGTATGCTTTAGAGTTATCTACCGGCGGTGTGATTCTGTTGGCGACCCTGGGTGGCAGTGCCTCCTATATTGCAGTACCGGCGGCGATGGCGGTCGCGCTGCCAAAAGCCAACCAGAGCCTGTCGATCACGGCATCCCTGGCGATCACCTTCCCGTTTAATGTGTTGGTGGGGATTCCGCTTTACAGTGTGCTGGTGGGGCATTGGTCATAACCGTCTTAGCGACGCGCAACAGTGATGTGCGTTTTCTGAGATAGTCCGATCGGTTTCCAGTAGATAGAATTTCATCTTTTGTGAAAGGGTTCGTTGCAAGCGAACCGGAGAAAAAGATGCAACTGCTGCTGGAAACCGTGATCCCCGTGTTTGCCCTGATGGCGATAGGGTGGGGGTGTCGTAAGTCGGGGATGCTGGATGCGGGTGCCGCCAAGGCGCTTAACCAGTACGTATTCTATATCGCTATCCCACCCCTGCTGTTCCTTTCGACTGCCCGGGTTTCACTGGCTGAAATCATAAACTGGCCGTTCCTTGGTGCCTACTTCGCAGGCACCGCTGCTGTAATCCTGGCGGCGCTGGCAGGTGCGCGCTGGCTTAACCTCAAGGGTGCGTTGGACCGGGCCGTGGTGGCGCTGATCGCCAGCTGGGGCAATACGGTCTACATGGGCGTGCCGCTCTTCTACTTCCTGTTTGGTGATGACGGGACCTTGCCGGTGGTGATCGTAACGCTGAGCACCAACATGGCGATGATCTTTGTGCTGGCCCTGTGTGCACACCTGGATGCAGAAGGGCAGGAGCGCGGTTCCATGCTGGCGATGTTCAACAATGTGTTTCTGAAGAATCCCGTTATGCTGGCGCCCATTCTGGGCATGTTGGTCTCTTACTTCTCTGTTGCCGTGCCAACACCGCTGGAAAACCTGCTGAACATGATCGCCCCGTCGGCGGCGCCGGTTGCGCTGTTTGCGATGGGATTGTCGCTGTATGGCCTGTCGTTTAAAGGGAACATGTTGCAGTTGAGCTGGATGACTGCGATGAAGCTGCTGGTGCAGCCGCTGGCGACGTTGTTGGTGGTACTGGTGATCGGCATGGATCCGTTCTGGGCGGCATCGGCGGTGCTGTTGGCCGCGCTTCCGGCAGGTTCCATGGTGTACGTGCTGGCACAGCAATATGATACCCGCGTGGAACTGGCATCAAGTACCGTACTTGCCACCACGATGTTGTCTTTGCTTAGCCTGGCATTGCTATTACCATGGATAAAAAGCTGGGTGGGCTAAAAGCCTGGCTAATTATCTAAGCAAATTAAGTGGTTCTGATGCTGGAAGAGTACAAAGTTCTTTGGGTGTTGCTGTTTGTGGCTCTGGTGTTTACGCCGGTTACACTCAATGCCATTCGCCGTTACCGTGAAACCCCGCCGCCCATGGCGAAAAATGATCGCAAGCTTTACCGGTTGTGGCGTTCCGATCCGGATGCATACGAGCGCCAATACGGTGCAATGGATCGGGAATATATTGCGGCCCAGGAGCGCAAAGCCGCCGCGCGTAAGCAAAACAAAGACTCCGATTGAGGAGCCAGCCGCTATAACTTCTGCAAGCGCGTGCGTAGCTGCAGGGCACGCGCTTTGTTCACACCCAAATCACTGTAGCCGATACGTGATGCCGAGCGGATATGAATCTGTTTGGTTGTCTCATCAATTCGCACTTCCAGGTCATCTACAAAGCCAAAGGTACCCGATCGGTAGGTGGCAGCGAAGTAGTTGTCTTTCTCCCGAACCATGCTTCCGCCTGTCGCATCAATCGACTTGCGAATCAAACTGCGGACGACCTTGATATTGGCACTGCCGTAATCAACCGGTTTGATGTAGTGCTCAACGTCTTCGGGGTACTCGGTGCAGATGCAGTTGGGTGATTGAGGGCAGGTGCTGAGTTTGCCTTCAACCAAGCCTGGTGCGGTGCCTGATTTGGATAGCTGTCCCATCATAAACAGCGCTAACAGGATGCCGGCAGCCCCAAGTGCAATCAGGATGAGAATGTATTTCATAGGCGAGTCCGGTTTATAGAGGTTGTTTTCAGCATAGCAGCTTGTATCAACGGGGCTTTTTCCGACCGCACAGCCACAAAAAAGCCCGGTACTGATACCGGGCTTTTTACGGGGTTCTGATCAGGTCAGATTACATGATACGCATGCCAGGCTTGGCGCCTTCGTGCGGCTCCAGAATCCACAGATCCTTACCGCCAGGACCAGCTGCCAGCACCATACCTTCGGACATGCCGAACTTCATCTTACGCGGTGCCAGGTTAGCCACCATCACGGTCAGCTTGCCTTCCAGGTCTTCTGGGGAGTACGCGGACTTGATGCCGGCGAAGACATTGCGGGTTTCGCCGCCCAGGTCCAGGGTCAGCTGCAGCAGTTTCTTGGCGCCATCCACATGTTCCGCTTTTGCGATACGTGCAACACGCAGGTCCACTTTAGCGAAATCGTCGAACGTGATGGTGTCAGCGATTGGATCTTTATCCAGCTCGCGGATATCATCTTTGTTGTCGAGTTCGGTCTGGGCCTTCTGTTTGTGACCCGCGGTGGAAGCCGCCAATGCAGCCAGCGTTGCTTTGCTGTCTTCGATCATCGCGTTCACTTTGTCCTCTTCGATGCGCTGCATCAGAGGTTTGAACTTGTTGATCTTGTGAGACAGCAGTGGCTGTTTAACCGAATCCCAGGACAGATCTTCGATGTTCAGGAACGCTTTCACGTCTTCTGCAACCTGTGGCAGCACTGGCGCCAAGTAGGTCACGATCACACGAAACAGGTTGATGCCCATGGAGCAGCAATCCTGTACTTCCTGTTCTTTGCCTTCCTGTTTTGCCAGAACCCAAGGTTCAGCCGCATCGATGTACTGGTTAGCTTTGTCAGCAATCGCCATGATTTCACGCATCGCGCGGGAGAATTCACGGTTTTCGAAGGCGTCTGCGATGGAGTCGCCCGCTGCAACCGCTTCTTCGTATAGGGCGGGAACTGCCAGTTCTGCTGCCAACTCGCCGTCAAACTTCTTCTTGATGAAACCGGCGCAACGGGATGCGATGTTTACAACCTTATTCACCAGGTCTGCGTTTACACGCATGCGGAAGTCTTCCAGGTTCAGGTCGATATCGTCGATGCCGGAACCCAGTTTCGCTGCGAAGTAGTAACGCAGGTATTCTGGACGCAGGTGGTTCAGGTAGGTTTCCGCCATGATAAAGGTGCCGCGGGACTTGGACATCTTCTGACCGTCGACGGTCAGGAAACCGTGGCAGAACACTTTATTCGGCTTACGGAAACCTGCGCCTTCCAGCATCGCTGGCCAGAACAGGGTGTGGAAGTACGCGATATCTTTACCGATGAAGTGGTACAGCTCGGTGTCGGAGGACTCGTTCCAGTACTCGTCAAAGTCTACGCCGTTCTTGTCACACCAGTTCTTGAAGCTGGCCATGTAACCGATTGGTGCGTCCAGCCATACGTAGAAGTATTTGCCCGGTGCATCCGGAATCTCGAAACCCCAGTACGGTGCGTCACGGGAGATGTCCCAGTTCTGCAGACCGGATTCGAACCACTCGTTCAGCTTGTGGATCATCTGATCCTGTACGCACTCGTTTACCCAGCCGCGCAGGAAGCGTTCGAAGTCACCCAGCTTGAAGAAGTAATGCTCGGACTCTTTTTCGATCGGCTTGGCACCGGATACAGCGGAGTAGGCATTTTTCAGCTCTACCGGGCTGTAGGTCGCACCGCATTTTTCACAGGAGTCGCCATACTGGTCTTCCGCACCACATTTCGGGCAGTCACCCTTAACGAAGCGGTCCGGCAGGAACATCTCTTTCTCAGGGTCGAACGCCTGGGTGATGGTTTTCTGGGCGATGTGGCCCTTGTCACGCAGACGGGTGTAGATCAGCGACGCGAAGTGCTGGTTCTCTTCCGAGTGAGTGGAGTAGTAGTTGTCGAAACCCACCCTGAAACCGCTGAAGTCGCGCTGGTGTTCAACACTCACCTGATCGATCAGTGCCTGTGGCTCGATCCCCATCTGATCTGCCTTCAGCATGATTGGTGTGCCGTGAGCGTCGTCGGCGCAAACGTAGGTGCAGCTGTGGCCGCGCTGTTTCTGGAAACGAACCCAGATATCAGTCTGAATGTACTCTACCAGGTGACCCAGATGGATCGGGCCGTTGGCGTAGGGCAGAGCGCTTGTAACGAGAATCTTACGCTGGTCAGTCATGATGGGAAGTCAAACCTGAATTGTTATATACGCATTAAAACGCGCAATTTTACGCTGTTTACAACGGTTTATGAACAGATAGCCGACCTCGAAACGAAATATATAAGGGATTTTCACCTTCTCCCCGCTATTCCATAACCCGCGTGGCTGGTAGAATCGCGCGTCTTTCTAAAGTATGCACGAACAGGTGAGGTAGCAATGGCGATTCCCAAGGTGGAACCGGAAAAGTACGACGAACTGCTGGCAGAGAAAAAAGCCTGGGTTGAGAACGAGTTCTCGGCGTTTGCGCTGCCTGAGATCGAAGTGTTTGAATCGCCGAAGGAACACTACCGCCTGCGTGCTGAATTCCGTACCTGGCACGACGGTGATGATCTGGATTACATCATGTTCGAGCCAGGCAACAAGTACCAGCACACCAAGCTGACCAGCTGTCCGATGGTGTCTGAAACCATCCACAACCTGATGTTCACCCTGCTGGACGAAATCCGCAGCATTGAAGCGTTGCGTCGTCGCCTGTTCCAGGTGGACTTCCTCAGCACCCTGAGTGGTGAGGTGCTGGTAAGCCTGCTGTACCACCGTCCGATCGACGAGGTATGGGAAGAGGAAGCGCGCAAACTGCGTGAGAAATTCGGCATCAACATTGTGGGCCGTTCCCGTAAGAAGAAGGTGGTGCTGGACCAGGATTTCGTCATCGAAAAGATGAATATCAACGGTCGCGAATACATCTACAAACAGGTGGAAAACGCCTTCAGCCAGCCAAACGGTGAAGTGTGCCGTTCCATGATCAAGTGGGCGTTGGATGCCAGCCAGGATGCAGGTGGCGATATGGTGGAGCTGTACTGCGGTAACGGTAACTTTACCCTGCCATTGGCGCAGAACTTCCGCCGTGTGGTGGCCACCGAGATCTCAAAAACCTCTGTTTACGCGGCCCAGTACAACATTCAGGCGAACAATATCGATAACGTGGATGTGGTGCGTATCAGTTCTGAGGAGTTTTCGCAGGTACTCAGCGGTCAGGTGCAGAAGCGCCGCACCAAGGACCTGGATCTGGAGAGTTGCGATTTCACCACCGTATTGGTCGATCCACCGCGTGCCGGCCTGGATGATGACACCGTGAAACAGGTGCAGGAGTACAACAACATCATCTACATCTCCTGTAACCCGGAGACTCTGAACGACAACCTGAAGGTGATCACCGAAACCCACAAGATTGAGCGTTTCGCCATCTTCGATCAGTTTCCGTACACCCACCACCTGGAGTGTGGTGTGTACCTGACTCGTCGTTAAACCAGCGCTTCAGCCAGAAGGGCTCGTTCCGGCGAGGCGCACTTCGCTGCTATCTCTTCTGAAAGCAGTTCCCAATCCGATTCGAGGGCATCAGCCCTCATCGGTTTGGCAAAGTAGTATCCCTGCGCACAACGCCCGCCACGCGCCAGGATAAACTCCATCTGCTCGCGTGTTTCGATCCCCTCTGTGATCACTTTCAGACGCATGCTGTGGCTCATCTGGATGATCGCTTCCACCAGGCCGCTGTACTTGCCGTCTTCCTTGTTGGTGCAGTTGATGATGAATGATCGGTCGATCTTCAGCACATCCAGTGGGAACTTCATCAGATAGCTCAACGCGGAATAGCCGGTACCAAAGTCATCGATCGCAATCCGACAGCCGAGTTTATCGAGCTGGGAGATTACCGCCTGGTTGTTCTGGTTGTCGTGCAACAGCAGACTTTCAGTGATCTCAATCAGCAGGCTTTCGGGTGGCAGCTGGTGCTGCGCAAGTGATTGCTCCAGGGTTTCCACCAGATGCTCCGACTGGAACTGACGGGTAGATACGTTTACCGAGAGATAGAAGTCGTCGTTCAGATGTTTGCGCCAATGCGCCAGTTGGGCACAGGTCTGCTCGATACACCAAACCCCGATTGGGATGATCAGACCTGTCTCTTCTGCGATCGGAATGAAGTGGAACGGTGATATGAAGCGGTCGCCGTCCTTCAGACGTAGCAGGGCTTCGGCACCGGTAATTGTGCCATCCTTCATGTTGACGATGGGCTGGTAGTGAAGCTCCAGCAGATCATCGCGGATCGCCCGGCGCAGCAAGACTTCGGTGTGAGCTCTTGCCTGCGCATTCTGCACATGTTCCGGAGAGTAAAAAGCGATGCGGCTACGGCCCTCATCTTTTGCGCTGTACATCGCAATGTCGGCATTTTGTAGCAAGGCGGCGGGGCTATCAGCGTCGATCGGATAGCACGCAATACCAATAGACGCCGAAGCATACACCTTGCAGTTTGGCAGCCTGAATGAGGCTTCCAGTGCCTGCAGGATGCGCTGCGCGGTCGCAGCGGCGTCGTCAGGTGAAGCGATCTGCTCCAGAATAACGGCAAACTCATCGCCACCCAGTCGGGCAACCTTATCAGAGCTTTGCAGCTCCTGATCGATACGTTGCGCCGCCGCCCGGATTAGCTCGTCACCAACGTGATGGCCAAAGGTATCGTTAACCGATTTAAAGCGGTCCAGGTCGATAAACAGCACTGCAAACGGTTGTTGTGAATGCTGGCGCTCTTCAACCAGTGATTCCAGATAGCTTTGGAACTGGTTGCGGTTAGGCAGGCCTGACAGCATATCGGTATTGGCTTGGTGGTTCAGTTCACGGTGGGCTTGCTTGAGGCTGGTCACGTCGGACATCACGGCCAACGCGCCCGGGAAGGTATCGCTGGCAGATAGCGTCGCGTTGATCAGCATGTCATGTGGCGTACCTGCAGCGTCAAGAATCACCAGCGGAAATTTGGAGACCAATCCGTATTTCCACAGCATGTTGATCAGTCGTTGCACTGTTTCGGGTGAGTTGGCGTCCCGCGTCAAAGCAGCCAGGGGTTGATTGATGATCTGCTCGCGGTGGTAGCCGAGTGCTTTGACAAAATAATCGCTTGCGTCACAAATAATGCCCTTTTCATCAAAGCTGAAGAGCAGGGACGGTGTGGAGTGATAGAGGTTTTTAAGGTGGTCTTCGCTGCTTTTCAGGCGTGAGTGATGCTGCTCAATGCGACCCTGCATCTCGTTAAAGGCGCGGGTGATTTCACCCAGCTCATCGTTCGCGCAGTGCTTTACGCGAACAAAGTTCTGCTCTCCCTGGCTACTTTTGATTGCACTGAGTAGCGACTGAATTGGCCCACCAAGGAGTTTCTCGTAGACCAGATAAATCGCCAATGACATGGTTACAACAATCAGCAGCAGTGAGAGAAGCGATTCGCGTAGATCGTGCTGCTCTGCTTGCTTAAGCCTCAGGTTGCCAACTTTCACACGCAAGGTACCGGCACGTTGTGTAATGTGGGCATTCTGGTAGATCAGCGGTTCTTCCAACGAGAACGCAACTTCTACATCGCCTATTAAAGGCGAGCTTGCCTGATGAACGATGTTGTTGCCTTCGTCCCAGATCGTTACCTGCAATACATCCGGATCCAGCATCATGGTGTGGGTGATACTTTCCAGAGCGCTGGTGTTGAAGTTCCAGAGTGGATCGACGAGGACGGTCGAGTATTGGGTGAGGCTTTCACGCTTCTGTTCGAGGTTGAGGTTGAACTGCTCCTTAGCATTCTGCGCTGAGTAGCTGAATGACAGACCCAACGCTAATAGCACTGAGGGCAGCAGTACCAGCAGGAGTTTAACGCGCAGCGATTGAAACCGGTTATGCATCAAGTATCTGGCCGTCAGTGATTGATGGAGTTAAACACATGTTTCAATGAGAAATCATAGTCATGATTTTTCGAACTGTCGCCAAGCAAGAAACGATTAAAATCGATCTTTCCCCAGTTCTCATCACCTAACCGGTTTAGGTACTGATCGACATTTGTGGCATCAATGCTCTGCATCTGGAAGCGCACCGATCCGATCGGTTGGTCGTCACCTTGTTGTAAGCGTGCGTGGTAGTCTTTTAGCGCCACCATCGACCAGGCGCCTGCCAGAAAGTGGCCGCCATCAGAGAGCAACAACTCACCAGACCTGACCAATTGCAGCGCTTCGGCGGACCAGTTAAGGCCGACCATGCACACATCTTTGCCGGCCTGCAGACCATTCTCCTGCAAGGCGTCCCGGGCACCAAAGGCGATTGGGTCGTTTGCAGACCAGATGGCGGCCGGTGTGATCTGGTTGCGTTCCGCCCACTGCAGATAGCTGTGGGTTAGGGCTTTGGCTTCGGATCGGTTCCAGTTGGCGTACAGGAAGCGATCGAGTTTGATCTCGTTTTTGTGATTGTCCACTACCGATAGGGCGCCACCGTTTCGGTCGATGGAGGCAGGGGTGAGTTTGTCCCCACCAATCGCCAGGAAGTGGTAGGGCGGTTGCATTTTTGATTGTTCGACACAACGGTGTAGCGCCGTCATCATGCGTTCACCGGCGCCAAAGTTATCCGGTGTAATGGCGCCGAGCAGGTTCTTATGAACGCCACCGGGAAGACCAACCCGCGTTCTTTGTTCCGGCAGGAAATCGTTCAGCAGCATCAGGGTACGTATCTGTTTTTGACTGGCGGCTAGCAGAATCTTTTCGGCGGCCTGCTCTTCATTCACCAAAATCAGGTAATCGGGCGGCGTTTGCCGCTGTGTGACAGCGACCCCTTGTTCCGCCATGCGGACACGGTTGCGCTGCGCATAGATCACCTCCAGCTCGATGCCGAAATCTGTCGCTGCAGCGCGCATGGTCTCGGTGACCATATCCCAAAAACGTTCACCCTCTTTGCCAGGGTTAACGAAAGTAACACTCATCGCCCAGACGGAGGATGAGAACAGAAGTGCAATAAACGAGGCGAGATACCTTATCGAACTTGTCATTTTTATTTTGCCGTTCGAATAACTACAGGATGTCATATTGTGCCCAGATTTTCACAATGGCTTCAAACCCCAATCTGAGTACTGGTCTTACCACTTTAGAATGATATTTCACTCTGATATTTCCCAGATGCATAAGCAACAGATAATTGGCTATTAAATAGCCCGATTTGGATTTCTTTTGTGCTCTGTCTTTACAAACTGAACACTGTTCACTATTCTTGGTTTCAAGTTAATTGAACAGTGTTCAGTAGGTTGGTTTAGGAACAGCTTGTTCAGTTCGGTTTTTCATCTTTTCATCAAGGGTAGGTAACCATGGCAAGACGCAGCGATCACACCCGCGAAGAGCTGCAGGAGATGGCGCTCACTGCCGCTGAAACTCTGTTGGACGAGCAGGGTGGGGCGGCACTGAGTACCCGTAAAGTGGCTTCAGCAATCGGCTATTCGGTGGGTTCTCTTTATCTGGTATTTAAAAACCTGGATGACCTCTGCTGGCAGATTAACGCCCGTACCCTCGAAGGTCTGATGCATACGCTGGAGCAACAGTCTGCTGACCAGCCTCCGCGCGATCGCCTCAAAGCCTATGCCAATGCCTACCTCGATTACGCCCGCGAGTGGTCCCACCGTTGGGCGTTGCTGTTTGATCACAGCACCGATGAGGGCGATGCCCCGGAATGGCTGCAGGATAAGATCGCAACACTGTTCGGGCGTGTTGAAGTTGACTTGGCTGAGCTATACCCAGATGAAACACCGGAAGATATTACCCTGGCGGCCCGCACGCTGTGGGGTGGTGTACACGGAATTACCCAATTGAAGATGCGCGACAAACTGTTCTTTGGTGGCGATTCGGCGGCACAGTTGATGACCGATAGCCTGATCGATCGTTATCTGGATGGTTGGGCCTATACCAAAGGACAAACCAAAGGAAATGCAAAAGGAGATGCAGCATGATTGGTTTGCTTAAACAGAAAGGATTCATTGCCTTTATTTTGATGGCGTTTATCAACGCGTTTGTGGATCTTGGCCACAAGATCGTTATTCAGAACACGCTGTTTAAAGCCTATGACGGTGACGTACAGATCCTGCTGACCGCAGTGGTAAACGGTCTGATCCTGTTGCCGTTTTTTATGCTTTTCACGCCCTGTGGTTATGTTGCGGATAAGTACTCCAAAAACGAGGTGATGCGGAAGTCCGCCTGGGCGGCGGTGGCGATCACTTTGCTGATTACCTTCTGTTACTACCAGGGCCTGTTTATTGTGGCGTTCGGTCTCACCTTTATCCTGGCGGTGCAGAGTGCGTTCTACTCACCGGCGAAGTATGGCTACATCAAGGAGCTGCTGGGTGCCGACAACCTCAGTGAGGGTAACGGCTGGGTGCAGGCGACCACCATGATCGCCATTCTGAGCGGTATCGTGGTGTTCTCGCTGATGTTTGAGATCCGCCTGGAAGGGGCGGCGCAGATGAGTCCGGAAGAGAGTCTGCTGCGTGTGGCGCCACTGGGGTGGGTGCTGGTGGCCGGTGCCGTGCTGGAACTGCTGATGGCGTATCGCTTGCCACGCACACAGGAAACCAATACCGAATCCCGCTTTGATTGGGGTGAATACGCCAAGGGTAAAACCCTAAAAGCCAATATGGGTATGATCCTGGGCCATCGTCCGATCTTCCTGGCGATCATTGGCCTCTCCCTGTTCTGGTCGATTAGCCAGGTGATGCTGGCGGTATTCCCGGCCTTTGCCGAAGAGCATCTGGATCAGCACAACACTTTTGTGATTCAGGGGGTGATGGCGCTGGCGGGTATCGGCATCATGATCGGTTCGATCATTGCGGGACGTCTGTCGCACAAATACATCAACGTGGGCTTGATTCCGCTGGGTGCAGCGGGCGTCGCGGCAGGCCTGATCCTGCTGCCGCAGATGCCTAGCATGTGGCTGCTAGGGGCAGTGTTCCTGATGATCGGTATGTTTGGTGCGATGCTGAACGTACCGCTGAATGCACTGATCCAGTTTAACGCCGGTGAGAACGAGAACGGCCGTGTGCTGGCCGGCAGCAACTTTATCCAGAACCTGATGATGTTCGGCTTCCTGGTGATCACCGTATTGAGTGCCTACCAGGGCGTGGATGGTGTGTATCTGCTGTGGACACTGGCGGTTGTGGCGATTGCGGGTACCGTAATGGCGATCACCACCGTACCGGAAGCGTTCCTGCGCCTGATCGTGCTGGGCCTGTTGAAGCGCAAGTACAAACTGCAGGTGCTGGGTTTTGAGAACCTGGCGGAAGACGGCAAAGGCATGTTGCTGCTGGGTAATCATATCAGCTGGCTGGACTGGGCGATTATCCAGATGGCCTGCCCACGCCATATCCACTTTGTAATGGACCGTAGCATCTACGAGCGCTGGTACCTGAAGTGGTTCCTGGATATCTACGGTGTGATCCCGATCTCCGGTGGCAAGAGCCGTACCGCACTGAAGAAAGTCACTGAACTGCTGAACCAAGGCAAGGTGGTGTGCCTGTTCCCTGAGGGCTCCATCAGCCACACCGGTCAAATTGCCGAGTTCAAGCGTGGATTTGAGCGTGCCTGTGAAGGTGCAGAAGGTGTGATCGTTCCGTTCTACCTGCGTGGCCTGTGGGGCAGCAAATTCTCCCGTTCTACCGAACGTATGAAGGACCTGCGTAACAGCGGTATCCAGCGTGATGTGATTGTGGCATTTGGTAAGCAGATGCCGATCGACAGCAATGCTGAGACCGTGAAAAAGCGTGTGGCAGAGATGTCGATCAGCGCCTGGGAGGAACACACCAAAGGCATGGAAACCTTGCCGCAGGCATTTATCCGTACCGCCAAGCAGGAGCCAACCGAGTGGGCGATCACTGAGGTAAAAGACACGCCGCTGACCCACGCACGTCTGCTGACCGGTTGTGCCATCTTTGCCCGTCGTATCAAGAAGACCGCCGGTAAGAATATCGGGCTGCTGGTGCCGACTACCAACGCCGGTGCCATCGCCAACATGGCGTCTCTGATGGCGGGTAAGACCGTGGTAAACATCAACTTCACCGCGGCGGTTGAATCGATGCTGTCGGCGCTGGAACAGTCTGACGTTGAAACCATCGTTACGGCGCACAAGTTTGTGGCCAAGCTGAAGCTCCGTGGCATCGATGTTGAGCCGCTGTTTGAAGGCCGCAACGTGTTGTACATGGAAGATATCAAAGCGGGTGTGAGCAAAGCCGAAGGCCTGCGCACGCTGTTGATGGTGAAGCTGCTGCCAACCTTTATGCTGCAGTGGATTCTATGTAAACGCACGAACTTGGAGGATACTGCGGCGATCTTGTTCTCATCAGGCAGCGAAGGTGCGCCAAAAGGTGTGATGCTCAGCCACCGCAATATCATGGGTAACCTGCGCCAGACCTCCGATGTGCTGAATGTACGCGATTACGACAAGATCATGGCAACTTTGCCGCTGTTCCACGCATTTGGCCTCACAGTCACCTGCTTTATGCCGCTGATCGAAGGCATTCCGGTGGTCTGCCATCCGGACCCGACCGATGCGCCGAATATCGGTAAAGGGGTGGCCCGTTTCCGTGCAACCATCATGTGTGCAACCTCCACTTTCCTGCGCATCTACACCCGCAACAGCAAGCTGCATCCGATGATGCTGGACTCCCTGCGTGTGGTCGTGGCCGGTGCCGAGAAGCTGGATCCGAAAGTACGTGAAGCCTTTGAAGCCCGCTTCCGTGTGCCGATCCAGGAAGGTTACGGCTGTACCGAGACCACGCCGGTGGCTGGTGTGAACCTGCCGGATCATCTGGTTGTGGGTGAGTGGCATGTGCAGGTCGGCACCAAACAGGGTACGGTCGGACTGGCGCTGCCGGGTTCTACCTTCCGCATCGTTGATCCGGATACGCTGGAAGAGCTGCCAACGGGTGAAGACGGCCTGATACTGATCGGTGGTACCCAGATCATGAAAGGGTATCTGAACAATCCTGAGAAAACCGCCGAGACCATTGTCGAGCTGGATGGCATCCGTTGGTACAAGTCTGGTGACAAGGGGCATTTGGATGAAGACGGCTTCCTAACCATCGTTGATCGCTATTCTCGCTTCGCTAAGTTGGGTGGTGAGATGGTGAGTCTGACCGCGGTGGAAGGGGAGGTGCGCCGTATCCTCAACCAGCCGGAACTACCGTTGGTGGCGGTGAACATGCCGGACGCCAAGAAGGGCGAGAAGGTTGTGCTGCTGGTGGAAAGTGCACAAACCGAAGACCTGCGTGATCAGCTGATCAAAGGTGGAATGCCAGGTTTGATGATCCCTGCGGCGGTGCATGCGGTGGAGACCGTGCCGGTGTTGGGTAGTGGTAAAACCAACTTCAGCGCAGCACGTGAGATGGCGGAGGCATTGGTATAACCCGATCATTCGTAGCAGCCCGCTCCGAGGGCGACTTTTCCTTGCGACGAGGTTTGTCGCGGTCGGAGCCCGCTGCTACGAGATTTGACACTCCGTAGCAGCCCGCTCTGAGGGCGACCGATCCAATGCCAAGAGAGGTGGTGGGAAATTTCACCTAAAGCTTCAAAAAATTATATAAATTATCGATCTGCTTGTTCGTAAAAACTGTTGGTTTGTGCGCTGCCCAAGTCAACAGCCCCTCCTAGGTAATATCCCTTATATTTCAAAATATTACGCTTTTTATGAATGCGTAATCACAAACTGTGTCGTGTTATCCCGTTCAAACCCCGATCACAAAATCTAAATTTTCAGGTCACTTTTGTGCAATTTGTAGCCTTGACTTGATTTGGCCCCACCGATAATGTTGATCGCCGAATCGCCCCAAAAAGGCGTTCGCAAGAATTACTGACCGGCCACAAAACCCGCCGGACACAATAAAAACAATATGCGACCAACGCTGCGATCCAGCTGCGGTTTGAAGGTAATTTGTTATGATGCTATCTCTATTCGCTGTTTGCGCGCATCCTGCGTGTGTCTCTGCACAACAACCGGTAGTCACCGGAATTTCTCCACACTCCCAGATTGAACTCACGGCGCGACTGTAACCCGTCCGCACCTCCGTTCATTCAAATTCTTCACTGATTTGTCCTGACTCCAGGCGGCATCTGTGCACCTGATCGGGGCTGGGAGCGATACGCATGCAAGAAGAAATAACCCTCCAGGATAAGTGGGAAAAAACGTCAGGTCGGGTATATATCACCGGCAGTCAGGCGTTGGCACGTCTACCCATGTTGCAGGCCGAGCGCGACCGTGCGGCCGGTTTGAACACCGCCGGATTTATCTCCGGTTACCGTGGCTCTCCACTGGGCAATTTCGATAAGACCCTGTGGCAGATTCGCGATTACCTCAAAGAACACAACATCACCTTTCAGCCAGGTGTGAACGAAGATCTGGGCGCCACCGCCGTCTGGGGTTCACAGCAGGTCAACATCTTCGAAGGCGCGAAATACGACGGCGTTTTTGGCCTCTGGTACGGCAAAGGACCGGGTGTCGATCGCACCGGTGACGTACTCAAACACGCTAATGCCTTTGGCACCACGCCACACGGTGGTGTACTCGCCGTAGCGGGTGATGACCACGCCTCCAAATCCTCCACCTTACCTCACCAGAGTGACTTCGCGTTTATGGACGCGATGATCCCGGTACTGTACCCGTCCGGCATTCAAGAGATGCTGGATTACGGTCTGTACGGCTGGGCGATGTCCCGTTACAGCGGCTGCTGGGTAGGCTTCAAGGCACTGGCTGAGGTGATGGATTCTGCGATCTCCGCCAACCTGGATCAGGACCGTCTGGAGATCAAGATTCCAACCGATTTCGAGATGCCGGAAGATGGGGTTAACGCCCGCTGGCCGGATAAACCGATGCAGCAGGAAGAGCGTCTGCAGAAGTATAAGATCCGCGCTGCACAGGCTTTCTGCCGAGCTAACCGACTGGACCGTGTGATCATCGAGCCGGAACAGCCACGTTTCGGTATCGTTACCACCGGTAAGTCCTACCTCGACGTACTGCAGGCGCTGGAAGATCTGGGCATCAGCCACGAGCTGGCTGCATCTCTGGGTATCCGCCTTTACAAGGTGGCAATGCCTTGGCCGCTGGAGCCGGAAGGCATCCGCGAATTTGCCCAGGGCCTCGACGAAGTGCTGGTGATCGAAGAGAAGCGTGGCCTGATTGAAGATCAGCTGAAAGAGCAACTGTTCAGCTGGCAGGATGATAAACGTCCACGCGTGGTCGGCAAACGTGATGAAAACCAGAGCGAACTGGTGACCTCCCTGGGTGAACTGACCCCGGCGATGATAGCCCGTGCGATCGCATCCCGTATCAAAGCGTTCTACAGCAGCGAGCAGATGAAACACCGTCTGAGCTTCCTGGATGACAAAGAGGCAGAGCTGGCACAGCCGCGTGCACTGCTGGAGCGCACGCCACACTTCTGTTCCGGTTGCCCGCACAACACCTCCACCACACTGCCGGACGGTAGCCGTGCGCTGGGTGGTATCGGTTGTCACTACATGGCGACCTGGATGGACCGTGGCACCGACACCTTCACCCAGATGGGCGGCGAGGGTGCAACCTGGATTGGTCAGGCACCGTTTACCGACAACGGTCACGTGTTCCAGAACCTGGGTGACGGTACCTACTTCCACTCCGGTCTGCTGGCAATCCGTGCCTCTGTGGCGGCGGGTGTAAATATCACCTACAAGGTGCTGTACAACGATGCCGTGGCGATGACCGGTGGTCAGCCGATCGACGGCACCCTGACCGTGCAGCAGATTACCCATCAACTCTACGGCGAAGGTATTCGCCGCATCGCGTTGGTGAGTGATGAGCCGGACAAATATCCAAGCCGCGCCGACTTTGCTGACGGAGTAACGTTCCACCACCGTGACGACCTGAATGCCGTTCAGCTGGAGCTGCGTG
Source organism: Pontibacterium sp. (assembly GCF_964228735.1). Classification (GTDB taxonomy): domain Bacteria; phylum Pseudomonadota; class Gammaproteobacteria; order Pseudomonadales; family Balneatricaceae; genus Pontibacterium. The sequence goes on from NZ_CAXRBQ010000103.1 coordinate 51,812, forward strand.
ACATTCCGGGTTGTACCGTGATGATCTTCGACCAGACCTGTGCGGCTGAGAAACGCCGTCGCCGCAAGCGCGGCAGCATGGTCGACCCGGATCAGCGCGTAGTTATCAACACCGAAGTCTGCGAAGGCTGTGGTGACTGCGGTGTGCAGTCCAACTGTCTATCCCTGCTGCCGGAAGAGACCGAACGCGGTCGCAAACGCAGCATCGACCAGTCCGCCTGTAACAAAGACTTCAGCTGTGTGCGTGGTTTCTGCCCAAGCTTTGTCACCGTAAAAGGTGGCAAGCTGCGTAAGCCGGAAGCACTGGCAAAAAATGTCACCTTCCCGGAACTGCCGGAACCTCATCTGCCAACCAGCGACCAGCCGTACAACATCATGCTGACCGGCGTAGGTGGTACCGGTGTGGTAACCGTGAGTGCACTGCTGGGCATGGCGGCCCACGTTGAAGGCAAGGGCGCGGCGGTACTCGATCAGATCGGTCTGGCGCAGAAATTCGGCGCCGTGATGAGCCACATCCGTATCGCCAACTCCCAGGACCAGATCCATACCGTGCGTATCCCGGCAGGCGAGTCCGACCTGATGATCGGCTTTGACCTGATGGTGGGCGCCAGCGAAGAAGCGCTGGGCAAACTGGACCGGAACCGCAGTCGTGTGGTGGTGAACAACCACGAAACCATGCCGGCGGCTTTTACTCGCGATCCAGACCTGAAAGTACCTACCACCGACATGCAGCAGGTGATCGTGGATACCGCGATCGAAGGCGGCAGTCACTGCCTGGATGCTACCAAACTGGCAACCAAACTGCTGGGTGACGGCATGGCGGTGAACCTGTTCTGCATCGGTTATGCCTGGCAGAAAGGCCTGATCCCACTGACCCGAGAAGCGATCGAAAAAGCGATCGAGTTGAACGGTGTGTCCGTGGATGCCAATAAGCAGGCGTTCCTCTGGGGCCGTCGTGCAGCCTTTGATCTGCCAGCTGTTGAGGCGCTGGTAACACCAGACAGCGCGGTTCAGGTGGTGAAGATGATCCCAAGCCTGGGTGACGTTACCGAGCGTGAGATGCAGCACCTGCGTGAATACCAGAACGACGCGCTGGCACAGCGTTACAAGGCGCTGGTGGACAAGGTGCAGGCAAGCGAGAAAGCGTTACAAGGGCAGCAAGCACTTACCAAGGGCAATCGCCTGACCATGGCCGTTGCCGAGAACTACAGCAAAGTGCTGGCCTACAAAGACGAGTACGAAGTGGCCCGTCAGCTCACCTCCGAGAAGTTCCAGCAGCAGTTGGAAGCTCAGTTCGAAGGTGAGTTTGAGCTGGAGTTCAACCTGGCGCCGCCACTGATCTCCAAGATCAACCCGGCCACCGGTCGTCCGCGTAAGCGTAAGTTCTCCAGCAAGATGCTGCCGATGCTGCAGAAACTGGCAAAGATGCGCAACCTGCGTGGCACGCCGCTGGATATCTTCGGCTACTCCGCTGACCGCCGTCTGGAACGCCGCCTGATCAGCGAATACGAAAGCGATATCAACACAATCCTCAGCAACCTGAGTTCTGTTACCTATGACGATGCCTGTGCGTTGGCAGCATTGGCGGGCTCTATCCGCGGTTACGGCCCGGTGAAAGATGCGGCTTACGAAAAAGCCCAGCCGCAGCGTCAGGATCTGCTGAGCCGAGTTACCCAAACCTCCCACAACACCAGCAACCTGCAGGAGGTTGGGGTATGAATGCATTGATGAAAGAAGCACTGAACACGAAGGAAACATCCAACATGTCTGTTTTTAGCCATCCGGAATTTGATAACCACGAACAGCTGGCGTTTTTCTGCGACGAAGAGACCGGCTTGAAAGCGATCATCGCCGTACACAACACCAACCTGGGTCCGGCGCTGGGCGGCTGCCGTATGTGGGAATACGCCAGCGACGAGGAAGCACTGTGTGACGTGCTGCGTCTGTCCAAGGGCATGACCTATAAATCCGCGCTGGCCAACCTGAAGCTGGGCGGCGGCAAGTCCGTGATCATCGGTGACCCACGCAAGCACAAGACCGAAGAGCTGCTGGCGGCGATGGGCCGTTTCCTGGAACGTACCGGCGGTCAGTACATCGCGGCGGAAGACTCCGGCACCAGCGTACCGGATCTGCAGGTGATGAACCGCTTCACTGAAAACGTAGCGGGTGTGACCGAGCGTACCGGTATTGATGGTCTGCCATGTAACGGTGACCCGTCTCCAGCAACCGCGTACGGCACCTTCATCGGTCTGAAAACTGCGGTGAAACACAAGCTGGGCCGTGATGACCTGACCGGTCTGAAAGTGGCGATCCAGGGGGTGGGCAACGTGGGTTACCGTCTGGCTAAACACCTGAAATACGCCGGTGCGGAGCTGTTCGTGACCGATATCCACGAAGAGTCCGTGCAGCTGGCCGTGACCGAGCTGGGCGCAACCGCGGTACCGCAGAGCGAGATCCTGTCTCTGGATGTGGACGTGCTGGCACCGTGTGCTTTGGGTGCGGTATTGAACGACGTGAGCATCCCACAAATCAAGGCAAAAGTGGTGGCCGGTGCATCTAACAACCAGCTGGCGCATCCGCGCCACGACCAGCTGCTGATGGATCACGGCATCCTGTACGCACCGGATTACGTGCTGAATGCCGGTGGCATCATCGACGTCTACTACGAGCGCGTGGGACACGAGCACGAGAAAGTGCGTGCGCACATCGAAACCATTGCAGACACCCTGGAAGAGATCTTCAAACGTTCCGATGCGAGCGGTCGTCCTACTGGCCAGATCGCAGATGAGCTGGCTGAAGAGCGCTTCATGAAATAGCACTTCATGAACTAACCCATTCTGATCCAAGAATACGCAGCCTGCGGGCCGTTTGTGGGCTGCGTATTTATTAAAAAACTAAACCTCTCTGAAGATAAAAATAAGATGGAGACTTCAAATGACTGAATTGACTCAGAATCCGGCTGCCGGATCTGCAGCGTCTGATGACTCAAATGCTGGCCACCCAATGTGGTCTTCCCGACTGGCCTTTATCCTGGCGGCCAGTGGTTCCGCCGTTGGCCTGGGGAATATCTGGAAATTCCCATACATCACCGGTGAGAACGGTGGTGGTGCGTTTGTGCTGGTCTACCTGCTGTGTATCGCCCTGATCGGTATCCCGATTATGGTGGCCGAGGTGGCGATCGGTCGCCGCGGTGGTTCCAGCCCGATCAACAGCATGCGTAAACTGGCTGCGCGGGATGGTCTATCAAAACGCTGGGTATGGCTCGGCGGTATGGGCATGATCGCCTCGTTCCTGATCCTGTCGTTCTACTCCGTAATCGGCGGTTGGGCGCTGGCGTATGTGGGTAACTCTGCCGGTGGCCTGTTTGTGGGCGCGAGCTCCGAGTCCATCGGTGAGATGTTCGGTGGTCTGCTGTCTGATCCGTACACCCTGTTGATGTGGCACTCCCTGTTCATGGTGCTGGTAGTGATGATCGTGGCACGTGGTGTCAGCTCCGGTATGGAGAAAGCGATCAACATCCTGATGCCGATCCTGTTTGCGCTGATTCTGGTGATGGTGGGTTACGCCATGAGCACCGACAGCTTTGGTGCGGGCTTCAGCTTCCTGTTCAGCCCGGACTTCTCCAAGCTGACCACAGAAGGTGTACTGACCGCACTGGGTCACGCGTTCTTCACCCTCAGCCTGGGTATGGGTGTGATGATGGCGTACGGCTCCTACCTGCCGAAAAATGTATCCATCGTAAAAACCGCGTTCACCGTATCCATCGTCGATACTCTGGTTGCGCTGCTGGCCGGTCTGGCGATTTTCCCACTGGTATTCGCTAACGGCATGGAGCCGGGTGCAGGTCCGGGCCTGATCTTCCAGACCCTGCCAATCGCCTTCGGCCAGATGCCGGGTGGTGTACTGTTCGGCACCCTGTTCTTTGTACTGCTGGTAGTTGCAGCGGTAACCTCCGCAATCTCCCTGCTGGAGCCGGTTGTAGAGTGGTTTGAAGAGCAGAAGGGCATCGACCGTACCAAGGGTGCACTGATCGGTGGTTGGAGCATCTGGGCACTGGGTGTACTGACCATCCTGTCCCTGAACGAATGGTCCGGCTTCCACCCACTGGGTATGTTCGAGCGCTTCGAAGGTAAAACCATCTTCGATCTGCTGGACTACGTAACCGCGAACCTGATGATGCCTCTGGGCGGTCTGTTCATCGCACTGTTTATGGGCTGGTTTATGTCCAAGCAGGCAACTGAAAACGAACTGTCTATCGGTAACGGCGCAGCGTTTAAACTGTTTATGTTTATCCTGCGCTTCGTGACTCCGGCTGCAGTACTGGTGGTGTTTGTTTACAACCTGATGTAGGTAAATTGAAGGCATGTCCGCATCAATATTGAAGCGGGCATGCCGGATTTGTTCAAAGAGTAGGCAGTGAGTTTTTGAGCGCTCGCTATATTTGAGGAACAATGATAAAAGGGAGCTCTTAATAACGTATAAAAATTCCTAAAATTTTTATGGCCGAATGTTATACATTGGGGGCTTTTGAGTTAGTGCTTAAGTATATCCGGGTTCTGTTTTTTAGGGGTTTTAGTTCTTGGTGTTTGTTTAATATTTATAAGGAAGTTGAGTGTGGGTCAAATAAAGGCGGATGTAAGAGATGGATTGCTGAATGACTATCCGGAGCAAAGGGATTTCTTGATCCCGTTTCTTAGCGGCTTTTATGTTACTTGGGGGCGTAAAAGAAAAGAATATAATACTGATATTTATGTCTATTTTCTATCTCCTGAAGATCACTTTAAAGAATCATATGGATTTGATAACGAAATTTTATTGGTTTATACGCCGTTTAAGCGTATGGAACCACGTGCTTTGCAGGCAGTGGAGCAGGTTCTATCAACCTCTCCAGCGAAAGGGAGAGTGGAAACGTTAAGTTATTTTCTTGTTTCTGATGCAGAAGATGTAGTGGAGTGGCTTGAGTCTTACCTGAATCAGTGAATTCATCTGCTATTGCCGTGCCACCGCATTGAATATAACCACATTCTTTAACACCGCTCGATCTTATCCGGATTCTGCCGCCGCATCTGCGCTACTGCAGCATCATTCACCGTCTTCTCCGACG
>NZ_CAXRBQ010000104.1:0-16154 GCF_964228735.1 Pontibacterium sp.
AGGCAACTGGGAGAGCAGGGCTGCCTATGAGGGCCGGAAACGCACATTCATCGTTAAGGCTTCACTGATCGCTGGAAACCGTGCGATAAGCCTTTAAAAGAGAGAACCCCGCTAAAAAGCGGGGTTCGTCAGCAACCTGAACGGGGCTTGATGCCCCGTTTTTTGTGTCTGGCAATACCTGTCTAATCCCGTCGCAGTTTGTCCGAAACAGCGATAGGTGAAGGGTAGTTGAAAATGACCACGTAGGTGGATAGCAGGAAGGTCAGGATGGCCGTTGCTTGGATAACATGTGAAGCCTCCTGGCCTATCAGTGCGGCGCTGGTGGCGATGTAAGCGATCAGTAATGAAAACTCACTGATCTGCCCCAGGCGGAATCCAACCTCCCAAGCTAGGCTTTTGCTCTCGCTTATCTTGCTGAGCAGGAAGCGGAATACAACCGGCTTCAGGCCCACAACCAGCACTGCCAGGATGATAGACGGCAGGATGATGTCACCCAGCAGGGTAAGGTTGAAGCTCGCACCGATCGAGAAGAAGAACAGGATCAGGAAGAAATCACGCAGTGGTTTCAAACTGGTGGCGATGTACTGTGCAATTGGGCTGGTCGCGATCGAAACCCCGGCAACAAATGCACCAATCTCCGCAGAGAGTCCGGACATTTGGGCGATCTCTGCCAATCCCAGGCACCAGCCGATGGCCAGCAGAAAAATGTACTCATGAAAGCGGTCAAAGCGCTGAATCAGTTTTAGCAGCACGTATTTCACAAACACAAACGCCGACACGATCAGAATTGGCAGGGCGGCCAGGGTTTTCAGGTAGGTACCCATGCCGTTGCTTTCCGCCTCACCGCTGTACAGGAACAGCAATACCATAATCGCGATGACGTCCTGCAGGAGAAGCAGACCAACAACCAGCTCACCGGTATGGCGATGGTGCAGTACGGTGGTTGGCAGCAGCTTGATCCCTATGATGGTGCTGGAAAACATCAGGGCGGCACCAATAATGGCGGCTTCCGCTTGTGTATAACCGAAAGCGACACCGATGCCGTAACCCGTAGCAAAAAAAATGACCGAGCTACCGATGGCCACTAATGTTGCCTTTTTCAGCATATGAATCAGGTGGCTGGGTTGCATGTCCAGACCCAGCAGGAACAGCAGGAAAATGATGCCGATATGGGAGATCTCCGACATCATCTGGGTGTCACTGACATATCCCATACCGTAAGGACCCAGGATTGCGCCCAGCACGATGTAGGCAACCAGCAGGGGTTGGCGGGTATAAAGGGCGGCAGACGCCAGAATTGCAGCGCCGGTAAAGATCAAAAAAAACGAAAAAACGAGGTTGTGCCCTTCCATCTACTCTGCGGTCCTTGATCAGTGTGAACTCGTCTCAGTTTATCAGATGCGAGGGTGCCCTTTATACCGCTATCTCTGCCCAGCGGCGCTTTGACCAAACATAAGAGAATATGACGGACGAAAGAGCACGGTGGATTAGTTGTACCAGCCAGATGCCTAACAAGCCAAATCCCAGGTGCGGGCCGATCAGCCAGGCCAGTGGCAGGTAAAACGCCCATTGGCTGGCGGTGCTTATGTAGAGCACGGAGCGGTTGGCGCCAGCACCCAGCAAGGATTGGGTCAGAACGATGGCCGCGGTGTCAACGCAGATCGCCAAGGCTGTGATCTGGAGTGGCAGTCGCGCTTCAGCCAGTACGTCCGCCTGATGGATAAATAGGCCGAGTACCAGGTCGGGCGCCAGCCACATTGGCAGGCTCAACAGCATGATTGTACCCAGAGCGGTCTTTATGGTGTCCCAGCCCCACTGACAGGCTTCTTCTGTTTTACGCTCTCCCAGGGAGTGACTCACCAGCGAAGTGGAGGCGATGCCGAATCCAACGCCGGGCAGGATCAGGAACAGGGCAAGGTTGATCAGTACGTGGGCGATGGCCTGCTCCTGAGTGCCAAGCTGCCCGATAATCCAGAACAAGGTGCAGATGCCGCCAGCAAAAAAGAATTGCTGCAGCGAGTGGGGGATACACAGCCCCAGCAAACGGCCGATTGATGCTGTACCTCGCTGATAACGCAGAAAACCGTGAGGACGTGCATCACGCCAAATCAATACAGCGTTCAGTATGCAGCCCAAGTAGAGAGCAATGGCGGTACCTAAACCCGCTCCGGGTGCGCCCATTGCAGGTAGGCCAAAGTGCCCGAAGATCAATCCGTAGCTGATAATAACGTTGAGTAGGTGAATAGCGATCAGGGTAGCCAGGTAAGTGCCCGGGCGTTTGGTGCCGTTCCACCATCCACGAAAGGAGAGGTTGATGCCCACGGCTAACATTGCCATGGTGCGGTAGTCGAAATACCGTTGCCCGATCTCCTGTGTGGCTAGATCGTCTGTTACTAAGGCGATGATCTGATCTGAAAACGACAGATAGAGAAGGCTGAGCGGCAGGGCAAAAAACAGTGAAATCGCCAAACCCCAGTTGACCGGGCGGGCCATTTCGTCGATCTGACCCTGGCCCTTGCGTCGTGCGACCATCGCCTGTACACCCGATGAGAGCCCTAGAATCAGGCTCACAGCGACAAAATTGGCGTAACTGCCGGCACCCACGCCAGCAAGGGCGCGATCCCCCAAACTGCCCACCATCGCAGCGTCTACCAGATTCAGTATGCTCTGTGACAGCATGCCACCAATGATTGGCAGGCCGAGCAGCATAATCGTTTTGTAGCGTTGGGTTGCAGGCATCGTGGATTGGGGGCAAAAGAAAAGGCGCAAGTTTAACAGAAATATCCCTGCATGCCCTCTGGTTAATAACTGAGCAATTTACTCAGAAATAGAATCGGTGTATGCTTCAGCCAGATAGAGCAAGTAAAAGTTAAGACAGGATTTTGTATGACCATTACGGTAACCGAAAGCGCCGAAAACTATCTGGCAGAACTGTTAGCTAAGCAGGACGTTGAAGGGATTGCTGTCCGCATGTTTGTTACTCAGCCGGGCACGCCTTACGCAGAATCTTGTCTTGCATATTGCCGTCCGGACGAAGTGATTGAAGACGATGAAGTAATGGAGCTGAGCAAGTTCCGTGTCTACATCGAACAGAACAGCGTGCCATACCTTGAAGAAGCGATGGTGGACTTCGCGGAAGACCGTATGGGCGGCCAGCTGACCATCAAAGCGCCAAACTCCAAGGTGCCTAAAGTCTCTCCTGACAGCCCAATGGACGAGCAGATCAACTACATACTTTACTCAGACATCAACCCTGGTCTGGCCTCTCACGGTGGTGAGGTAAAACTGGTCGAATTGGTGGAAGAGGAGAATGGGCACATCGCAATTCTGCAGTTTGGTGGCGGTTGCCAGGGTTGCAGCGCAGTCGATATGACCCTGAAAGACGGTGTCGAGAAAACGCTGGTCGAGCGTGTCGCAGGCCTCGCCGGGGTGCGGGATGTGACAGACCACAGCGTGCGAGACAACGCATACTACAAATAAAGATCAAAAAGGGGCGCTTCAGCCCCTTTTTTGACTTCGCCCAGTGATGGTTGATGCTATATATTGAAGGCAGCTCCATTTATCTAAGAACCTGATTTTTTTATATCAATTGGTTGTAATTGGCTGTTGGCATCCCCATCTAGCCAATAACAGGTTTTTAGTTCGTGTTTATAGCACCTGCCTCTGCAGGTGCCAGTATCTGATAAGGTAGGCTCATCATGGCGCAAACAGACGAAAACAACGTACAGGTAACTACCGAGCTCCCGGTTCTTCCGCTGCGCGACGTAGTGGTATACCCGCACATGGTGATTCCACTTTTCGTGGGCCGCGAAAAGTCGATTCAGGCTTTGGAAGTGGCGATGAGCCAGGAAAAAGAGATTCTGCTGGTCGCTCAGAAAAATGCGTCGGACGACGATCCGGCGGCAGACGAGCTGTTTGACGTAGGTACCGTTGCCAGCGTTCTGCAGATGCTGAAATTGCCGGATGGCACTGTAAAAGTGCTAGTGGAAGGTGATTTCCGCGCGTCTATCAAGGCCTTGCACGACGATCACGAGTACTTCTCTGCAGAAGTCGAGGCCCTGGCGATCGAAGATGTCACCGATGCCGAGGCGGAACTGTACAAGCGCACCATGCTGGAGCAGTTCGAGCGCTTTGTTCAGGTGAACAAGAAGATCCCGTCAGAGGTTTTGTCTTCCCTGCAGAACATTGATGATGCCGGTCGTTTGGCCGATACCATCGCTGCACACATGTCACTCAAGCTGGAAGAGAAGCAGAAGATTCTCGAGATGCTGAGCAATCGCGAGCGCCTTGAGCACCTGATGGCGCTGATGGAAGGTGAAATCGATCTGGTTGAGGTCGAGAAGCGCATCCGTGGCCGTGTTAAGAAGCAGATGGAGAAAAGCCAGCGCGAGTACTATCTGAATGAGCAGATGAAGGCGATTCAGAAAGAGCTGGGTGATCTGGACGAAACCGGTTCCAACGATATGGAGCAGCTCAAACAGCGCATCGAAGAGGCGGGTATGCCACAGGAAGCGCTGGATAAGACCATGAGCGAGTACACCAAGCTGAAGATGATGTCTCCGATGTCTGCAGAAGCAACGGTGGTGCGTGGTTATATCGACTGGATGCTGCAGATTCCTTGGACCAAGCGTTCCAAGGTTCGTCATGACATGAAACGTGCCGAGAAGATCCTGAACGAAGACCACTACGGTTTGGAAGAGGTGAAGGATCGTATTCTGGAATACTTGGCGGTTCAGCGTCGTGTTAAGAAACTGAAAGGTCCGATCCTGTGTCTGGTAGGTCCTCCGGGTGTGGGTAAAACCTCCCTGGGGCGTTCCATCGCCCGTGCGACCAACCGTAAGTACGTACGTATGGCGCTGGGTGGTGTGCGTGACGAAGCAGAAATTCGTGGTCACCGTCGCACCTACATCGGTTCTATGCCGGGTAAGCTGGTGCAGAAAATGTCCAAGGTGGGTGTGAAGAACCCGCTGTTCCTGTTGGATGAGATCGACAAGATGGGTATGGATCACCGTGGTGATCCAGCGTCTGCGCTGCTGGAGGTTCTGGACCCTGAACAGAACAGTACCTTCAACGACCACTACCTGGAAGTGGACTACGACCTGTCCGATGTGATGTTTGTGTGTACCTCCAACTCCATGAACATCCCAGGTCCTTTGCTGGACCGTATGGAGCTGATCCGCATCCCGGGTTACACCGAAGATGAGAAGCTGAACATTGCGCGTAAGTACCTGATTCCTAAACAGCTGAAGAACAATGGGCTGAAGGAGAAAGAGGTTCAGATCGAAGATTCTGCCGTGACGGGTCTGATCCGTTACTACACCCGTGAAGCGGGTGTGCGTGGTCTGGAGCGTGAAATTGCCAAGCTGTGCCGTAAGGTGGTGAAAGAGCTGGCGCTGGCCGATAAAGCCGAGCTGCCGGTAGTTATCACTGATGAGCAGCTGGAGAAATACTCCGGCGTGAAGAAACACAAGTTCGGCATGGCGGAGGAGCAGGACCTAGTGGGTCACGTTACCGGTCTGGCTTGGACTCAGGTGGGCGGCGACATTCTCAGTATTGAGGGTGCTGTGGTGCCGGGTAAGGGGCGTCAGGTAACAACCGGTAGCCTGGGTGATGTGATGAAGGAATCCATCCAGGCAGCGCTGACAGTGGTGCGCAACCGTTCTCACAGCCTGGGTATTCAGTCAGATTTTCATGAGAAGAACGATATTCATATTCACGTTCCGGAAGGTGCAACACCAAAAGATGGCCCAAGTGCCGGTATTGGGATGTGTACGGCGCTGGTGTCTGTTTTGACCAATATCCCAGTGCGTTCCGATGTGGCCATGACCGGTGAAATCACCCTGCGCGGGCAGGTTTTGCCGATCGGCGGACTGAAGGAAAAACTGCTCGCAGCGCACCGTGGCGGTATTAAAACTGTCATCATTCCTGAAGAGAATGAGCGCGATTTGAAAGAAATTCCTGCCAATATCAAAGCAGATCTCGATATTAAGCCGGTTCGCTGGATTGATGAGGTGCTGGAGATTGCACTCAAATACCAACCGGAACCTCTGAAGGGTGATGCAGAAGAGGACGTCTCTGGCAAGGAAAAATCAGCAAAAAATGAGCACGGGCAAATAAAGGCACATTAGGCAAATCAAGGGGTAGAAAGGCGTTGAAGCGTGTTGACACCCCTTTCTGCCTGTTGGTATAAATTGCCAAGACCATCTTGCTGGACTGGATTTTTAGATATAACAACTAGATCTTTTCGATAAAGGGGAACAATGTGAATAAGTCTGAACTGATCGACGCTATTGCTGCTTCTGCAGACATCTCTAAAGCTGCAGCTGGTCGTGCACTGGACGCGACTCTGGAAGCAGTAACTGGTGCACTGCAGAACGGTGATTCTGTTGCACTGGTAGGTTTCGGTACTTTTGCTGTAAAAGAGCGTGCTGCTCGTACTGGTCGTAACCCACAGACTGGTAAGCCAATCGAAATCGCTGCTGCTACTCTGCCTACCTTCAAACCAGGTAAGGCTCTGAAAGACGCAGTAAACAAGTAAAACCCGGTAGCGTCGGGGTTTTACTCCGGAACGGTTTGAATAGGACTTGAGCTTGTCCAGCCGTTCCAACCAAGTTCCTCGTGGAAGGGGATCTAAAGAAAAGGTGGGGGGGTTTAAGTTGTTAGGTGCCTCACTTTCTCCACAAACCGGCCTGTATCTTTTGACATTCGTCGGTTAAAAATTTGAAAAAGGCGCATTCCTTTACGGGACTGCGCCTTTTTGTTGTTAGATGATTGCCAGGATTATTGAAGCACCATGCTGCAAACGATTCGGAATAACTCTCAGAGCATCATCGCAAAAGTGATTGTAGGCCTTATCGCCGTCACCTTTGCGCTCTTCGGTGTTGAATCACTTGTAAGTCTGACAAGTGGTAGTAACGCCCCTGCAACTGTGAACGGGGAAGAGATCAGCGAGCGTCAGTTGCTGCAGGGCGTTGAGTTACAACGTCGTCAGCTGCTGAATCAGATGGGTGAAAATGCCGATCCAACGCTGCTGGACGATAACGTAATCAGCAAAATGGTGCTGGATGGGCTGATTGAGCAGGCAGTGCTGACTCAAGCGGCCGACAGCCAAGGCATGATTTTCTCTGATCGTATGATCGATCAACTGCTGGTAAGCACACCAAGCTTCCAGGTCGACGGTAAATTTGATCGAGCACAGTTCGAAGCTGTACTGCGAAATGCTGGTCTGACACCGATGATGTACCGTGATCTGGTACGCAAAGAGAAGCTCGTAGAGCAGATGCGTACCGGCTACCTGCTATCTGCCTTTGCGCTGGAGTCTGAACTGAGCAATGTCGTAGCGCTGGATCAGCAGACGCGTGATCTGAGCTACTTCACTCTCGACAGTGACAAGGTTGCAGCCGAGATTCAGGTCTCCGACGATGAAGCACGCGGTTTCTACGATGCCAATCGCGGCAACTACAAGACCGAAGAGCAGGTTGTTGTCGAGTACCTGCTGCTGGACAAGGTCAAGATGCTGGATGAAGTGGATGTCTCTGACGACGAGATTCAGCAGCAGTACCAGGCCCTGCTTGAGAACTTCGAAGGCCAGGAAGAGCGCCAGGCGTCTCATATCCTGATTGAAATCTCAGACGAGCGCAGTGCAGATGATGCCGAAGCGAAGGCAAAAGAGCTTGCACAGCGTATTGCTGCAGGTGAAGACTTTGCCGAGCTGGCTAAGGCTGAATCTGACGATCCGGGCTCTGCTGAAAACGGCGGTGACCTGGGTTTCAATGCCAAAGGTTTGTTTGTACCTGAGTTTGAAGACGCCCTGTTTGCGATGGAGAAAGGCCAGGTATCCGAGCCGGTACTGACTGACTTCGGTTACCACATCATCAAGCTGGTAGATATCCAGGCGACTGAACCGCCAAGCTTCGAAGAGGCTCAGAACGAGATCAAATATGACCTGCTGCGTGAAAAAGCAGAAGGCGTTTACGTTGAACGTCTGGAGCGTCTGGCTGATCTGAGCTTCTCTTCCGGTGACCTGATCGAGCCGTCTGAAGCTCTGGGTATGGAGATCATGACCAGTGAGCCGTTCAGCCGTCTTGGTGGTAATGACGACGTAACCGGTAGCAACCGTGTGGTTGCGACAGCGTTTTCCGAGGAACTGCTGAAAGAGGGTGTAAACAGTACGCCAATCGAACTGGATGCCTCTCGTTCTGTTGTGGTTCGTGTCAAAGAGCATAAGCAGCCACGAGAGCAGGGCTATGACGAAGTTGCAGAAGAAGTTAAGGCGCAGCTGCTGAATGAGCGCATTGCTAAAGCGCTGGATGAAAAAGTTGCGGATATTCTGGCAGCACTGAATGCGGGTGAGACGCTGGCCTCTCAGGCAGGTGACTCCGAAGTTAAAACACTGGAAACAGTAAACCGTTCTCAGCGTGAACTGCCACCAGAAGTGCTGCAGCAGGCGTTTAAGGTGCCTCATCCGGCAGAAGGTCAGATGAGCTATGCATCTGCCGCACTGGGAGACGGTGGCCGTGCGATCATCGCGATTTCCGGCGTAGAGCAGGGTAGCGCTGAATCTATGAGCGACGACGAGCGTAAAGCGATGCAGTCCGTTCTTGGATCCCGTACTGGCCAGTACGACTACCAGGATCTGGTTGCAGAGCTGAACGCAGGCGCAGAGGTCGAGCGTCTGTAAAACTAAGCTAAATCATGAAAAACCGGCATCCTTTTCGGGGTGCCGGTTTTTTTGTGCCTGTAGCTGGCTTTTGGCTGGGGCTGTCTTTGGGATAGGTGCGAAAGTAGTAGAAAAAGCCTGCGGATGGATAACGGCGAAGTTGACGTATCGGGACGAAGCTTAAGTTAGCCAACTCAGATGCTTAACCAGAACCTTTGCGGAGTGTGTCCCATGCCCGTTGCCAAAATAGATCTGCTGGAAAGCTGTTCCCAGGAACAGAAGGAACGCCTGGGGCAGGAGATGATTGAACTTATCAGCCGTACCGTGATTGTGCCGCGTGACCGAATCAAGGTGATCATTCAGGATCGAGCCAACGGTCCGGACCATACCGGGGGATTTACCTTTATCCACGGTTAATACCCCTCAACTTCTGAGCGTAATCGCCGCTAACCTCTTTTTGTACGACGTGGTACGCAGCATAAGGAACTGTCTGCTACTATGTCTCGGTTGTTTACTTCAGGATTTGCAGGTTATGGATTTCGCATCGTTGATCGGGATTATCTCCGGTCTGGCTCTTATAATTTCTGCCATCGTGCTTGGCGGTAGTGCAGATGTCTTCGTAAACGTACCAGGTTTAATGATTGTTGCTGGTGGTACCATCGCAGCGACCTTTCTTACCGTATCCTTCAAGGATGTACTCAAAGCCTTTAAGGCGGCTTACATCGTCTTCTCTCGCGATAAAACCAATGCCCAAAAGATGATCCAGACAATGCTGGAGCTGAGCCGCATCAGTCACCGCCATGGCCTGATTAAACTGGGTGATGTTAAAACCAGCTCCAATGTTTTAAAGCGTGCCTGTAACCTCCTGGCGGAAGCCGCTTCCGAGCAGGTGATCCGCAATACGCTGCAGAATGAGATCGACTCGCTGATCATGCGTCACTACGCAGTTCAGGATGTCTTCAAGAAAATGGCCGCCTATGCACCTGCGTTTGGCATGTTGGGTACACTGATTGGTCTTATTCAGATGCTGAGTGAGCTTGATAACCCGGAGACCATCGGTCCGTCCATGGCTGTTGCGCTGCTGACCACTTTTTATGGGTCTCTGCTGTCTACCATGGTGTTCTTGCCGATCGCCGGCAAGTTGCGCGCCCGAACCCTGTCGGAAGTGGCGAATCTGGAGATCATCCGTGAAGGTTGTATCGGTATTCTGACCAATGACCACTACATGCACGTTTACGAGCAGCTTGCGTCCTATCTACCGGAGGCCGAGCGCAAGCCGGTAAAAGTAGGTGGTGCACGAAAGGCTGCCAGCGCCAACGCGGGCAAAGAAGCACCTGCGGCTGCCGAGGCTAAAGGAAAAGCTAAGTGAAAACCAAGCACAGCTTTCCGGACGATGACAATGAGATGGGCTGGTTGGTCACCTATGCCGACCTGATGACCCTTTTGCTGGTGTTCTTCGTATTATTGTTCTCCATCTCAAGTGTTGAGAAGGATCGGTTTGAAGTGTTTGTGAATGCATTGCAGGTAGAGTTTCAGGGGGCTTTGTCTGCCAACAGTCTGGTTGACCTGAATGTTATTGCGCCGGTAACCACGGATATTCCACAGCCACTGAAGATCGATGTAACCCAAACCTCCATCAAGACCTCTGACGCCGCTGATGGAGAGAGTGCCGGTGATAAGGCGTCCGAAAATCTCACCACCTCACCGGTTGCTCATACCGATCTCCAGGATTGGGAGATGATGGTTAGGGACTTGCAGGAGGCGGTTGATTCACAGCAATTAAGCGAGCATGCAACAGTGACTATGCCAAAAGATGGCATGGTGAAGATTGTTGTGGATGGCGCAGTGTTCTTTGAGGTGGGCTCCGCACGCCTCAACAGCCGGATCAATCCGTTTGTTAATGTCCTGCTCGACACCATGTATGAGCATCAGGACTATAAAATGAACATCCATGGCCATACGGACGATACACCGATTGATACGGAACAGTTCCCTTCCAACTGGGAGCTGTCAGCGGTACGGGCGACGACGGTGCTGCGTTATCTCGTTCGGGGTGGTGTTCAGCCAGAACGCTTGTCGGCAACAGGTTATGGTGATTCAGTGCCGTTGGCACCGAATACCAGCTACGTTAACCGTGCGCGGAATCGTCGTATTGAGTTTGTGTTGGAGAAGCAGGGCGATGATTGAGCTCGAGTACACCAGAGATAGCGGTAGACGTGCCTATCGCCATGAGATAACGGAAGAGGATGGTTTTCATTTAACCGTATCCGGCCAGGTATGTGATGCGGTTAACCTTTCTGAGAATGGTGTGGCATATAGGGTACAAGGTGAGTTGAAGGAAGAGCTGCTGCCCGCCATGTTGGAGTTTGATCTTGATGGTGTGCCTATGAGCATCTGCTGTAACTTGCAGCGGGTGAGAACAATTGATGGTATTCACTGTTGTGAATTTACCGCGATGTCGGATCGTCAGCACATCATCCTCTCGCGTTTTGTGATGCAGTGTCAGAAAGCATACATCCGACGGCAGAGCCTGAAGGGCTGATACCATACCAGAGAGTGAGCTCTCTGCTGTTCGCTTTTTATCCACATTTATGCATAATGGCCGAATGAAACGTCGTCAATCTAAAGCGGAGATCCGCGCCGAGCTTGAAAAGCAGGTCCAGTCATTTATCGACAAAGGGGGAGAGATCCAGCAGGTCGAGATGGGTGAGAGCGGGCTGGAAGATGGAAAGTATGACCCGCGTCGGTTTGGATTTGAGTCCGCTGTGCAGTCACGCACCCCGCTGAATGGCCTGTTGGCGACGATCGATTCCCGTCGGAAAAATCCAAAGCCTGATGTGGCGCTGAAAAAGAGTCGTAAACAGCCGCGCCAGAAAGTGATCTATGACGACTTTGGTGAGCCGCTGAGAAAGGTGTGGGTCGACGAGTAACCCACACTAGCTTGTACGAAAAGGGCGAAATTAGCCTTGCAGTACGGCCACAATCAGGCCGATCAGTCCACCGAACACACCACCCCATACGACCAGCCAACCGAGGTGCTCCCGGATCATGCGCTGGATAATCTCCTTCACCAGCTCCGGTGTCAGCTCTTCGAGGCGCTGTTCCACAACCTGTTCGACTTTTTGGCTCATCTCGGCCATCACGGACGGCTGTTCCAGTTCAGCTTTTAGCAATGCAACAAACTCTTCCTTCTGAGTAATTTCCTCCATGGAGCCTTTGACCTTGGCAACAAATGGCTCGCGCATCGGTTCCAGGACTGCCGCACCGCCCACCATGCTTAGCATGGAACCCAGGGATGAGGTCTCGATCACCTCGATCAGGCCGTCATATACCGGGTTGAAGTCCACTTGCTGGATTACGGGTGCCAGGTGAAGGTTGGGCTGATTACCGTTATCGGCCCCCAGAAAGCGCTCTATGTTCTCCTCCGTAAAGAACTGTTCCATCATCAATGTTTTGATCCCGAGCTTAAAATCTTCAAAGCGAGCAGGGATAACACCGGAGCCATACAGGCCGGGTACTTTCTCAAATAGCATGTGGACAGCCAGCCAGTTAGTCAGTGCACCGGAGGTGGCAAATAGACCGACAGAGAAAAGGATATCGTTGTCCTGCAGTAAACCTGCCAGGGTAGCGATAATCGCAAAACTATTGGTAATCAGGCTCTTATTCACGTTACAGATTCTCAACGCAGTTGTAGGAAACGTGGGGATCATAGCAGCGTGTCATAACGCTGTACATCAAGGGGTGGTGAGGGTTTCCAGCTCGGTGATCAGGTGCAGTGCTTCGGTCTGGGATGTGCCACATACGGACATCTCCGGCTTAAAATCGCCGCAGGCCTGAGGGCGCTCAGGTTGCCCGAAAATTGCGCACAGCAGCTCGTCGGTCAGGTGCTGACAACGCACCCCTGCAGGTTTATTTAACGCTTTGATACTTGGTGCGATACAGCAGGCACCGCATCCCATTCGACACTCCATGGGGCTCCTCTCTGCATGTGGCTGGGGCGCCATTATAGCAGTTTAATAAAGCTTAATGTTTTCCCGCCTGAATCGGTCTGCATTTTGCAAATTTTACCTCTGTACTTTGTCTTATCACGGCATCGCTGTGGTTGAAACTCTGTTACTGAAATGAACATTGCAGCAGTGCGTTTGCCTGCTGCTTTGGGCTATCAGTGATAACCCATTGCTTTGTCTGTACTTTTTACGGAGGTTTGGATTACGCGCAAACAGTATTAGTCATCTCGTCCATCAGAAAAGAAGGAATCCTGTCGATTCGGTTTCAGTGCACTGCTAGCGGCAGAGGGTAACTCTTGCCGGTCGTCTGCTGACCGAGGGCAAAAGGGTTCCGTTTTCGCATTGCCGTTTCAAATTTTGTTTTTGTGTTTTCAAAAGCAGGGGCTAACTCGTCCCAAAAAAGCTGGAACGGATATCAAGTGGTTGTTTTTCGAAAAGGCAGCAGGGGTAGGTGTGTCTGAAATACAGCCGAAATGTAAGAAGGGATTGTCTGGAGAACAGTATGATTATTCAGAGCAGCAACGTGCAGATGAGTGCGGAGCATGAGAAGTTTGAGTCGGTTACACGCAGCACAACCTTTGATGCCAGTGTCGCCAAGCTGGATTTCAGCGAACTGGTCAAGGAAGCTGGGCTTTCGTTTTCACGCGGTGGAGTCTTTACGGGGTTTCAGGCTCCGGTTAGTACAACCGAAGCCGCAAATGCTGATATCGAGGATAGAGCGACCCCACCGTCTATCCTGGTGATGACTGACAATGGCTGGCAGTTTAACACCGAAGAATCGGTGCAGAGTAACCTGGACAAGCAGCAGGAGATCACCCGGGATCGCCTGTTCAAAGGCTTATTAGAAGCTATCAGCGGTCGAAAGGTACAAATGGCCTCCATCGGGGATGACGAGCTGACCCGTCTCACCGAGAAACTACAGGGACTTAAGGAGGCGACTGCAGAGCAGCAGATGCCAGAGCGGCCCATGACCATGATGACCATGACCTTCAACGTGACCGAATCGGTGGAGGAGTACGAGTGCACCAACTTTAACAGTTGCGGTACGGTGACAACGGCAGATGGACGTGAAATTGAGTTCGGTCTTGAACTGACCATGGAGCGCAGTTATTCGGCAACCCGCACTGTCGAGGTTTCGCAGCAGGTTACGTTCACCGATCCGCTGGTGATCAACTTTGAGGGCGATGCTGCAGACCTTACCGATGAGAAGTTCAGCTTCGATCTCGATGCGGATGGTGAGGACGAGCTGATCAGCTACTTCACTAACAGCGGTATGCTAGCGCTGGACCGAAATGAGGACGGCGTGATTAACGATGGCACGGAGTTGTTTGGGGCACTGAGTGGCAACGGTTTTGCGGATCTGGCGCAGTACGATGAGGATGGCAACAACTACATCGATGAAGCTGACAGTATCTTCAACGATCTTAAGATCTGGACCAAAACCGAAGAGGAAGACATTCTGGAATCTCTGGCTGACCGTGACATTGGTGCCATCTATCTGGGATCTACCGAAACGCCTTTCGACATCAAGGGCGACGACAACCAACAAAACGGGCGGGTACGTGCCAGTGGCTTCTACCTGAGTGAAGCGGGTGATGTAGGTACCATGCAGCAGGTGGATATGGTGGTCTGATCTGCCAATCTGCAAACTGTCGGGCGCCTGGCTCCTCAGTCGGAGCGGGCGCGCCTTTTAATTGGTCAGGTTCTGGGAAGATATGCGCCAGTTGAGCCAAAAGCTGTAATCCACACGGTTAGACCGGTCCAGCACCTGCTGGAATATCTGGCTGGGTTCCCCCTTGCACTGCACTCCAACAAACTCCGGCTCGGCCCACCCGGTCAGGCCCCCCATATATTCACGGGTGTAACCCCAGGTCCCGCACGAGAGAATCGTGTCATAACGAAATTCCCGCTCACACACCACGCAGGTCTCAAAGGTTACATCGATATTTTCACCTTCAATGCCATAGGCGTCAGAAACGTATGGGGTGTCGTAGATGGCCACGGTTGAGGTTCTTGAGTGCTGCCCTTGCCAGGGTTTATCCCGGTCATCAACCGGCGTCATATGACTGCCATAGCCGTGCTCAAGTGGGCTGTTGTCGTAGAAAGGATCACTAAAACCGTCCGGAACATCGATCTGTACTGCCTGTTCTCCGTCGAATAGTCGAGCGGTGGTGCTGCGTACCTGTAGAAGGCGGTAACGGTTGCACTGAGCGAGATTAGGGCCTTTTAAGTGTCCGTTTTTATTGGCAAACAGATGGATCTCAAGTCCGATACCGGTCGCGTTGTCGCCAGGGATATAGGACGCGTTATCCCGGCTGCTGTGGTACCACTCTTTTGAAAAAACCAGTATGCCGATACTCTCTTCCTGAAAGCTGACCGAGCAGGCTTTGCCCACCAGAAGCTCTTCGGCATTGCTAAAGGGGGCTGAGAACATCAGCGTAGCTGTGCCAACGGTGTATAAAACGAGTCGTTTCAATTGCATAGCTACTCCCTTATTCACACATGAATTCCGAAAGTATTGCTATTCAGTATAGACGGTGGTGGGGAGAGTTAAGATGAAGAGGAGATTTGCGAGGCCTATTGGATAAACAGAGACTTGATTTCAGCCTGTATATCGCCGTGGCGAATTTTCAGTCTGTGATTTTGCTCTTTATCGGTATCGTGGTCTCAGCCGCGATGACCCAGTGCACTCCGGCATTCATTCCCCATTCTTCTTATTTTTGTCTTTGTCAGATGAAGGCTAGCTGGGACTGGATGATCTATCTTAGATAGTAAGGTTCTGTACCGAGCAGCAGTGAACCAGAGCAAAAAAGACAGTGCATAGTGTTGACACGGAACGGGGAGGCTCCATATGTTCGGTTTAAAGGTTAGGGTTTGCATCTTCTTTAGCTTGATGAGCTTGGTGATCAGCATGCCAGTAAAGGCTCAGGATCAGGCGGAAAAGAAAATGTGGGCGGTCACACTCTATCAAACGGTACTGACCGAAGATCCCATTGAAGACGTGATTACTGGCAGTGCGAATTACAACAGTGACTATCAGTTAACGGCGTTGGGATTGAGCCATAAAATTCCGGTTGCAGATCCGCGTTACGATTTCGAGTGGGAGATCCAGGCGGTTAAGCATACCAAGGGGCAGAATCACGAAGAACTTAATGGTCTGGTAGCGGTACGTTGGTACCCGTTTCCCTGGGATCACTACCTGGACACCGACTTTGCTGCCGGTGTTGGCCTGTCCTATGCTACTGAGCTTCCCGAATTTGAGGTAGCCAACCATGATGAGGCAGCTCAGTTTCTTGCGTATATCTTGCTTGAGCTGGAGTTTAAGCCACGTAGCTGGGAAAACTGGAGCGTAGTATTACGCAGCCACCATCGCTCTGGCGCAGTTGAGTTGTTTAATGATGTCCGTGGCGATTCAAACTCGCTGGTGCTGGGGATTAAGTCCCGCTTCTAGGGCTTTTTATGTTGGTAAGGTGCGGGATGTCGATGCT
>NZ_CAXRBQ010000105.1:0-4300 GCF_964228735.1 Pontibacterium sp.
AATAGCAGATGAATTCACTGATTCAGGTCTTAATAAGCAGATTACCCGTATAGATTTCCATATCACTCTCATCTATCTATCAACTTAGATTATTACTTGAGGGGGTGAATAAGACTCAATAATGTCACCAAGAGGTCCAACCGTACAAAGTCTCTCTTGGCAGAACAATCATAGTCACGTACAGAGGAGCTCTGCCAAAAACTCTCACGCATCCCAAGACTTCCTTCTGCCAGAATGTTGTTTTTGCATTTTTCTTGTTGAGCATCGTTAACATGATTTTTCACACAAAATAATTTGATAGTGCTCGGGTTTATATATTGCAGAAAATCGAGCCACCCAAAGTAACCTAACATTCTGAAGAGAAAGGAAATATAGATCGAATGCTTTCTTCTCTTCCGCTGAAAACGAGCATGCGCATATTGATGATTTGCCATACTCATATTTCTGCATGGCGATATCCTTAAGACCCTAATATGGAACGTGTTTGCGCAAAACGCAAGAATCAAAGCGGGCCATGTAGAGGCGGCAAAACGAGCCACTTTCGCTAGTACTACTCGATGTACTGGATAGAAGTCCAAAGACACTAATGTTGAGATCTTGTTAAATGACCATTGTGATGTGCTGCTATCTGTACAAGAGGCCCGTCTACAACCACATCCACAAAGCTCCTAGACCGTGCGGGTTTAGTTCACTCCAGCCGCCAGATTGCCTCTCACATCCAACCAAAACATCCATACTAAAGACAGCAAACACAGACATATAGAGCCCAACTTAAAGAACCGCATGGGCACGGTATACGGACGATCATTGTTTCCAAAACCCGCAACTAAACAACCGCATGTTTGCATTTATTCACTGAAAGGATTGGCGCAGGATGATCTCAGACTTGTCATACAGGGCGACGACTCCGCCGCAGGTCTTGGAGATAAACACAACCACTCTGAGGTAGATATGAAGTATAAAAATAATAATGCCAAAGCCTTATCCCTTGCCGCAGCTTTGCTCTTCAGCAGCGCAAGCTTCGCTGCAACAACCTGGAAAATTGCAGGTGGTGATTCCGAAGGTAGCTCGCAGCACGCCTTTGGCCTGAAGTTTGTTGAGCATCTGGAAGCCAAGACCGACGGCAAATACACCGGTCAGCTGTTCATGAACAGTCAGCTGGGCAGTGAGCAGGATACCGTTGTTGAAGCCGGACTCGGTACGCTGGATTTTTCCATCCTTGCCATCAATAACGTGACTCCGTTCTCCCCTACCGTTGGTGTCTTTACCCTGCCGTATGTCATTCAGAGCCTTGAAGAAGCCGAGATGCTGACCCAAGGGGAAGTGGGCGAAGAACTGGTTGAAAACACGGTTAGGGATGCGGGTGTCCGCATTGTTGGCTGGGCCTACACCGGCTTTCGCGTACTGACGAACTCCAAGCAGCCGGTCAAAACCCTGGAAGATCTGCAGCAGATTATCGTGCGGGTACCGAAGAACGAGATCATGATCGACACCTATAAAGCCTGGGGTGGTAATCCGACACCGATGGCGTGGTCCGAGACATTCACAGCGCTGCAGCAGGGTGTGGTGGATGGTCAGGACAACCCGTACGTGACAGTCGACGCGATGAAGTTCGATACGGTACAGAAGTACGTCACCAACATCCGCTATATCTTCTCCATTGAGCCATTGATCATGAGTGAAGCGCTGTTCCAGGAACAGAAACCTGAAGTACAGCAAGCGATCATTGAAGCGGGCAAAGCGGCTACAAAGCATAGTGCGGAGTTCCTGACCGCCAACGAAGCGCGTATCAAGCAGCAGCTGGTTGAAAAAGGCATGGTGATCAGCGATCCAGCCAACGGTGAAAAAGAGTGGATCGAAAAAGCCACCACAGCGGTCTGGCCGAAGCACTATGACAGCATCGGCGGCAAAGACAAACTGAACCGCATCCTACGCTTACTGGGCCGCAACGAGATCTAAACGTACGACCGAGCAACTCCCAAATTGCCCTGCCGACTGTGTCCGCAGGGCTTTTTTCGGTTACTCTGAAGAAAATCTTCTTATAGCCCTGCGTCTGCCCATGAAAAGAACGAGCCTCTCCGGACAAATTGCTGACATCGACCTGAAACTGCTGCGTATCTTTAAGACCGTGGTGGAGTGCGGAGGCTTTTCCGCTGCCGAAGTCGAGCTTAATATCGGCCGCTCAGCGATCAGCCGCCAGATGTCGGATCTGGAAACCCGTCTGGATATGCACCTGTGCCAACGGGGCCGCTCGGGTTTTCAACTGACGGATCACGGCCGGCTGGTCTATGAAGCGACACAGGAATTGTTGGTTGATCTGGAGAAGTTTCGGGCCAATGTAAACGCGGTACACAGCCGTCTGATTGGTGAGCTGACCCTGGGGCTCACCGATAACATGCTGACTGATCCCAACTCACCGGTGGTCAACGTACTGGGTGCATTTCACCAGCAGGAGCCAGAGGTAAAAATCAATCTCCAGGTGGCAGCACCCAACGAAGTTGAGCGTGCCGTTATTGAGGGGCGCTTCAACATGGGGATCGTACCGCAGCACCATGAGCTCCCTGGTCTGACCTACTATGATCTCTACCACGAAACATCCCTCTTCTACTGCGGACACAACCATCCCCTGTTTGACGTGCCCAGCGATCAGCTCGACATCAACAGCATCAGCCAACACGACTTTATCGCACCGGGTTACACCCACTCGATGATGCTGAAGGAACAGTTCCCACAACTGAAGGCCAGCGCGACCTCCTATCAGGTCGAGGGTATCGCTACCCTCATACTCAGCGGGCAGTACATCGGTTTCTTGCCCAAGCATTACGCTGCCCTCTGGAGTGATAAACAACTGATGCGGGCCTTGCTGCCGGATACCCTGAACTACAAAGTGCCGTTCAAAATCATTGTGCGACGGGACTCACGCCCGAACATACTGCGTGAAGCCTTGCTTGAGGCCTTCAAAAGCGCTGATCAAACAGTCACAGCTATAACGGGCACTTAATCTCCGTAGAACCCGCATAGAATCGCACCGATCAGCTTAGTTTCCATTTATGGAAACTTTAGCTGCTGGAATTGCCATTTATCGCACCTTCCTCAACTCATACAGTGAACCTTTACACTTCGAGTTGAGGAATCAAAATGCTTGAACAACCCGAACTCAGCTTCAGCCCTCTCGCGTCTGAATCCGTTCCCCGCTACGCCGGCATTGCGACGTTTATGCGTCTGCCCCACTACACAATTGCCGAAGGAAAGCAGGCCGATATTGGGCTATACGGTTTGCCTTGGGATGGCGGCACAACCAACCGTGCCGGCGCCCGCCACGGCCCTCGACAGATACGCGATGCATCTGCGCTGATGCGCAAGGTTCACCCGGTGCTAAACCTCAGCCCGTTTAAACTGGCGAAATGTGCCGACTTTGGTGATGCACCTGTTAATCCGCTCCAGATCGAAGAAACGCTGGATATGATCGAAGGTTTTGTTTCCGAGATGGTAGAGCACGATATCGTGCCCCTGGGCGCGGGCGGTGATCACCTTGTCAGCTTACCGGTTTTGAGAGCACTGGCTAAAAAACACGGCCCACTCGGCATGGTTCACTTTGATGCCCATACCGATACCTGGGACCGCTATTTTGGCAACTGCAAATACACCCATGGCACACCGTTCCGCCGTGCAATCGAAGAAGGCATTCTTGATCCGAAACGGGTCGTTCAGATCGGAATCCGTGGTGGGCTTTACAGCGAGAGTGACGATGACTGGGGCCTAGCTCAGGGTATCCGCGTGATGCGAATCGAAGAGTTCACCGAACTTGGCGTGAGCAAGGCACTGGATGTGGCACGTGAAGTGGTGGGTGATCAGGCAACCTATATCAGCTTTGACGTGGACTGCCTCGATCCTGTATTTGCACCCGGTACCGGCACCCCGGAGATTGGCGGCCTCACTACCGTTGAAGCCCAGCTGATGGTGCGGGGGCTACGCGGATTGAACCTGATTGGCGCCGACCTGGTTGAGGTATCCCCACCTTTCGACCCAAGTGGCGCGACCGCGCTGGTTGGCGCAACCCTGATGTGGGAGATGCTGTGTTTGCTGGCGGAGAAAGTCAGCAAAGAAGCGAAATAATCCCTTTCTCAGACAATTCAGACACAAAAAAGCCGGCTTTCGCCCACTGCTGTCCCATAGTTTGGGATAAATAAGAAAGCCTGAATCCATGTGAGTAAAATGAGTGTGCGAGCAAACACTTTAATCACAAAGGATTCAGGCTTTGTCACATCATAACACCGCGTTTCATCAGTTGCTGCAGCCC
>NZ_CAXRBQ010000106.1:0-72952 GCF_964228735.1 Pontibacterium sp.
AGGCAACTGGGAGAGCAGGGCTGCCTATGAGGGCCGGAAACGCACATTCATCGTTAAGGCTTCACTGATCGCTGGAAACCGTGCGATAAGCCTTTAAAAGAGAGAACCCCGCTAAAAAGCGGGGTTCGTCAGCAACCTGAAAGCCTGTCTTTATGACAGGCTTTTTTGTGTCTGAAATGGATGCATGCTGCGTTAGCCAAACAATCCATCGGCGCGTGGTTTAACCAGTATCGGCAGGTAACGGACCAGGAACAAAATCCACGCCAGCATCCACAGGGTGCCAGACAGGTGCAGACCAGCCAGATACGGGATCGGCAGATGAGTGATTGATACCCGGATCACTGCAGCCAGGGTCATCAATACAAACGCGGCCACGATCATTGGGGTAACTGCCAGCGGACGGCCCGTATGGCCGAGGGAAACACGAGCCATCATGCCCAATGTAATCAGCCCAATCGCACCTGCCGCGAAGCTGTGGATTGCAATTGAGCCACTGGTCTGTCCTGCCGCAGCCAGCGCGGTCAGGGCATAACCCAGCGGGATAAAGAGGTAACCCAGCTGCAGAATCCACACCAGAGGTACTTTGAAAATTGCCGGACTGAACCAGCCGTACAGGCGAATTGCGCTTATCAAAGCCAGCACAGCAGAGGTTGCGATCTGCAAAGTAGCGTAGCTGGTCAGCATTGAGATCAGCCAGAGGGCTGTTGCGGGCAGGATTGTCTTTTCAACCCAGCTGTATCGGCTACAGGAAACCCCTGCAACACCCCGTTCGGTGAAGAACGGGATCACGCGACCTCCAATCACAGTAATAACCATCACAACCAGGTACAGTGCCAGATGCAGGCCGCTCATCGCGGTATTGCTGGTTACCCCCAGAGTCTCGAGATGCACCATCAGGTTGGCAGCGAAAAATGCAGCCAGGATAGGGATAAACATCAGGTTGCGGTAATTACCCGAACGAATGATCGGAATGCCGATGCCGACGGCAACTACCGGGGCAAATGCCAGATCGATAACCGCAACGACCTCGCCAGGCATGTCGGGTATAAAAGGCAGGATACGGGCAGCCAGCCAGAGTAGGAAAATTCCCGCCAGGGTGTTACCGAATGGGGTCTGGACGTTGGTCCAGTTACGCACGGCGGTCAGCAGGAAACCAGCGACAATCGCCATGCTGAAACCAAACAGCATCTCATGGGCATGCCAGTACATGGTGTTGCTGTAATAACCCACGCCAAGGCCGCTGCTGTAAAACACCAGCCAAAGGCCAAGCAGAATCACGGCGGCAACAGCGCCAAACAGGAAGAAAGGGCGGAACCCTAAATTAAACAGGGCAAAAGGCGAACTTTTGCGGGGCTCACCGATCGGGATCATCAATGCGGTCTCCGGGAAGATAAATGCGATGGTATACTGCGGGCAATCCTGCCGTCTGAATCATGTGTACCTGTATGTTTACGATCCTGTGCAACCAACATCATTATGCTGTTTTTCAGGTACGGTGAGCATTGTTTCATAATATGCATAAAAAATACATGTTAAATCTTATCGTGTTTGCCTGGTTGTCGCTGCTTTCTGCAACTGTATTGAGCGAAGTCAGGGTTGTGGATGATCTGGGCCGGCCTCTGGTGTTGCCTCAGGCCGCCAAAAGGGTGATCAGCTTGGCGCCCCATATCACGGAAAACCTTTATAGCGTTGGTGCGGGTGAACAGGTAGTGGCTGCGGTCAGCTACAGTGATTACCCGGAAGCTGCCAAGGTGCTGCCGCGGGTGGGCGACTTTGCCAACCTGAATATTGAACGGATCTTGTCCCTAAAACCGGATCTGGTGGTCGCCTGGATTGATGGCAGCTCCTCCGCCCAACTGGAGCGCCTGGAGCAACTGGGTATTCCCGTGTTGCGGGAGTCTCCGGATAGTTTTGCCGAGATTGCGAACAGCCTGCGCCGTCTGGGGGCCGTCACTGGGCATGACCTCGAAGCGGAAGAGGTGGCGGCCGATTTGGAAGCTCGGGTCGGCCATCTGCGTGAGCGCTTCCAGGAGCAAACAGTGCTGACCGTGTTTTATCAGCTTTGGCACCAGCCGCTGATTACCAGCAACAGCAGCCAGTTGATCGATCGCATCGTGCGCTTGTGTGGCGGCCGGAACATCTTTGCTGAGCGTCCTGAGATTGCGCCCCGGGTGAATATTGAAGCGGTGATCGCCGCCGATCCGGATGTAATTCTCTCAGGAGTTGAGAAACACGATCCCCAATGGCGTGAACACTGGCAGCGCTGGACGCAGATGAAAGCCGTAAAGCATGGCTTGCTGTTCGCCACCGACGCCGATCAGATACACCGTGCTACTCTGCGTGCCGTTGCCGGGGCGGAAGCCGTGTGTGAACAGATTGATCAGGCCAGACAAACGCTCACCGCTAAGCAGCAATCAAATCAGGATTAGAAGCCGTTTATGAAGCAGTTGATATTGGGTGGTGCCCGCTCCGGAAAAAGTCGTCTTGCGGAAACACGTGCTGAAGCCTCTGGCAAGCGTGTGATATATGTCGCCACCGCTCAGGCTTGGGATAAGGAGATGGAGGAGCGCATCCTACGTCACCGGGAACAGCGTCCATCCCAGTGGCAATTGATTGAAGAACCGGTTGCTTTGGCCGATGTAATGCGCACACATGCTACAGCAGACACCTGCTTGCTGGTGGATTGCCTAACTTTGTGGGTGACAAACCTGCTGTTGGCAGAGCCAGGGACGCTGGAGCGTGAGTTGGAGGCACTTTATAAGGTGCTGGGAGATTTGCCGGGCGAACTCATTCTTGTCAGCAATGAGGTCGGTTGGGGCATCGTTCCGATGGGTGAGCTGAGCCGGCAGTTCCAAGATCAGGCGGGCTGGCTGCATCAACGCTTGGGCGAGATCTGTGAGCGGGTGACGTTGACCGTTGCCGGAATACCGATGGAGATTAAACAACCCTCATGAGTACAGATGCCGATATGCAGTGGCTGGATCAGCCGATAAAGCCGATCTGTAAGCAAAGTATGCAAACTGCGGCTCAGCACCAGACGCAACTGACCAAACCGCTGGGGGCGTTGGGTGAGCTTGAAACTGTTGTGGTGCGTCTTGCTGGCATGCAGGGCAGAGTTAAGCCGGATATCGATGGCGTGCAGATCTCGGTTTTTGCGGCCGATCACGGCATTGCCGCGTCCGGTGTATCTGCCTATCCGCAGGAAGTGACTGCGCAGATGGTGATGAACTTCGCCATGGGTGGGGCGGCGGTGTCGGTGCTGGCGCGACATCTGCAGGCGGAGTTTGAAGTGGTTAACTTGGGTACGTTAACCGAGTTACCACCACATGATGCAGTGGTGTCCCGCGTTATCGCTGCAGGCACCCTGGACTTCTCTAGTGAAGCGGCTATGTCAGACGCGCAGGTACACCAGGCACTTGCGGTGGGGTGTGAACGTATCGATGCTTGTGCGGAGAAGCATCCTGACCTGTTCATCGCTGGGGAGATGGGTATTGGCAACACCTCTGCAGCCAGTGCAATCGCAGCTGCCTTGCTGCAGTTACCCGCAGCACAGCTGGTGGGACCGGGCACCGGCCTGGATCCTGAACAGGTGGCCCTGAAAGCGGCAAGAATTCAGCAGGCTCTGGATTTTCATACACTTCGTGCGGATCAACCGCTGGAGATTCTGCGTTGTGTGGGCGGCTTTGAGATTGCCGCGATGACCGGTGCCTATATCCGTGCCACACAGCAGGGCATTCCGGTGCTGATTGATGGTTTTATCAGTACGGCTGCGGCGATGGTTGCTGTGGCGCTTAAACCTGACGTGAAAGACTGGTTGCTCTATGGGCACTGTTCGGAAGAACCTGCCCATCGGCTGCTTCTGGATCACCTGGAGGGCACACCTTTGTTGTCGTTAGGCATGCGCCTGGGTGAGGGCAGTGGCGCCGCGTTGGCTGTAGATATCCTGCGCTCCGCGTGTCGCTTACATGCAGAAATGGCGACCTTTGCTGACGCGGGTGTCAGCGATAAAGAGACTGAGGCCTGAGTAATGCGCACCCTGACGCTGGACCTATTGCGCCACGGTGAAACCACTGCATCGGGCATTTATCAGGGACGAACCGATGTGCCGCTGTCTGAAAAGGGCAGTCAACAGATGCGGCAAGCGCTGAGTAAAGGAGTGAGCTGGCAACGGATATTGTGCTCGCCGTTACAGCGCTGCCGTTGTCCTGCAGAAGACGCTATCGGCAGATCAGGGTTGGCATTGCAGTCGGAGGATTGGCTGCAGGAATATGATTTTGGTGACTGGGATGGGCGGGCATTGGCTGATGTTTATAACGAGCAGCCCGAGCAGGTTGATGCTTTCTGGCGCGATCCTCAAACTAATCCGGCATCCGGCGGTGAACGGATTGATGACTTCAGTAAGCGTGTATTGATCGGGCGGGATCGTTTGCTGGACGCGGGAGATAGTCACCTTTTGCTGGTCACCCATGGTGGTGTCATTCGCGCCTTAATTGGCGATTGTTTAGGGATGAAACCGGCACAGTGGAGCCGTTTAAAGCTGGATCATGCCCATTTTACCCGCCTGAACTACTACACTGACCGGGATCAGGTTTGGCCTGAGCTGGTATGCTGCAATACGGCTACACTTCCTGATTAAACGTTGTAACAGATTGATGGAATACCTCTGGTGAAGTTCTCAGATACGCTGCGCATTATTTATGAAAAACTCGACAAGCTCGGAGACCTGCCGGTATTCAGCGCGACCGTCAACCGTATTCAGCAGGTCAGCAGCTCGGAAGAGAGTGATGCCATGGCGTTGGCGATGGCAATCATGAAGGACGCTAACCTCTCAGCCAAAATTCTGAAGATCGCCAACTCCTCGACCTATCACCGCGGCGGTCCAGCCATTACAGTGGTATCCCGTGCGGTGGTCCTGATTGGCTTCGCTAAGATCAAAAATATCTGTCTCACATTGAAGCTGATCGAAGGGTTCCACCAAAGTCACCCCGACCTGAATGTGCCGGGGTTGCTGATGCGCTCTTTCCTTAACGCCAATATAGCCAGTGATCTGTCGATGCGCAGCCGCCACCAGGGTGACCCTGAAGAGGCGTACATCAATGCTCTGTTGTTTGGTCTGGGGGAAATTGTCGTGGCCCACACCATGCCAAGCGCCTACCGCAAGATGCTGGTTGAGCGACGCAAGGGCACACATCCCTGGCAGAAGATTCAAAAGGCGATGCTGGGTGGTACCTTCAGTGATATCGGCCAGGACCTGGCGCGCAGCTGGGGCCATCCACCCCAGGTCGTGCAGGCGATGGCCCAGAAAGATGAAGTGACCGAGGGAGAGGAGGCTACGCAGATTGCCGGTTTGAGTTATGAGCTGTTGGAGCAGCTGTACGGCTTGGATGATATGGGGGAGCACAGCTTCGGCGAATCCCTGGACGACCTGGGTACCGTGACCGGGCTGAGCGCTGAGGAGATCACCGAATCCGCCCTGCGTTGCTACCAGCGGGTATCACAAACCGCGTCTGACTATGGATTGAGCTGCGGTAGCATGGTGCGCAACTATGTGCCAACCGGTGATGACGCTAAAGATGAACTGATGCGCCAGATGGCGTTTATTACGGCGCAGAGCGTAGAAGACGAACGAGAGATTGAAGCGCCTCAGGAAAGGGTTAAGGGCAGCCGTTATAACCAGGCGGAGCAGCAGCTGGACTATCTGAATCAGGTCACCGAGATGATCAATCAGGGCGAAGCACTGCCTAAGATCCTGAAAACGATTGTTACCGCAATGGAGAAGTGCTCTCAGCTGGATCGCGCCCAGTTGTGCCTGGTTAACCGTGCTGGGGATCAGCTGGAGGTGAAAATTGCCGAAGGCGAAGCGTTGGATCCGATTCAGTCTTACTTTACCCGCCGCAAGGATGGCAGCCAAAACGATATGTTTTTCCGGGTGATGTCGCGGGGTGCAACCTTGTTGGTGAGTGACCTGGATGAGAACGGTTGGCTGGAGCGTATTCCACCAGAGTTTGTTCAGGAGGTGGAATGCCAGGGCTTCGTGGTGGCACCGGTTGTGGTGAAAGACCGGGTGATTGGGATGTTATACGGTGACCGGCTGAAGGGGCGTGGACCGCTGGATGAACAGGACTTTAAAGTGTTCAGCCAGTTTGCCAGTCAGGCGCGGCTGGCGTTGCTTAACGCCTAGCCGCTACGGCAGGAGCAGTTATTCAGTTGCACCCTTGATAAATGACTTGGTGTTTTCCCAAGCGGACTGGCCCGTTTCAACGACAGCGTCAGCCCCTTTTTTACCCGCTTCCATCACGGTTTCCGCACCGGATTCGGTAGAGCATACTGCGCGCTGAGCGATGCACTTGGATTTGCAGCCTGCGTATGCGGCATCGTCTGTCAGGTGTGCAACTTTGCACTTGGTTTCACAAAAAGTCTGTTCGGTACCGCAATCGGCAAAGGCCGGGCTGGCAACCAGCAGGGCTGCGGACAGCAAAAAATAACGCATGGATTTCCCCTCAAACATGTTCAAAACCGGGTTTATGATCTGACCGGATCTTTTGCCGCCATTATAGGGGGCGGGCCTGAATATGTCCTTAATTTAGGCAACCCGTTAGTTGGCATCGGTGTCACGCTGCTTGCGTGGTTGCCATAATACTTCACCATCTCCTTCACGCGCCAGAATACGAGCCGCCACAAACAGCAGGTCCGACAGGCGGTTGAGGTAGGCGGCCCCCTGTGGATTGATGTATTCCTCGTGCCCCAGTTCGACCATACGGCGTTCCGCACGACGACAGATGCTGCGTGCCAGTTGACAGTTAGCAGCAACCCGGCTGCCACCCGGCAGGATAAACTCCTTCAGTGGTGGCAAGTCTTTGTTCAGTCGATCCAGGACCGCTTCCAGGTCAGCAACCACCTCTTCAGTGATCACCTGATATGACTCGTCGGCGACCGCAAGCTCACCACCGAGGTCAAACAGGTCGTGTTGCAGCGGTTGCAAGTCCTTCAGCAGTGGGTGATCGGGTGTCAGATCGGCAATTAAGACACCCAACAGGGAGTTCAGTTCATCCACCGTACCCAGCGCTTCGATACGAGGGTGGGTTTTGGCGACACGCTGTCCGTTAGCCAGTGCGGTGGTGCCTTTGTCACCGGTACGGGTGTAGATTCGGTTCAGACGATCAGACATTCTCAGCCCCATATGAAACAGGGCCTGATCAGGCCCTGTTATTAATAGTTATGTTAGAAACTATAGCCTAACGTCAACATGAGCTGACGATCAGGTGCATTGAAACCCTGATTGCTTTGGTATTGTTTGTTCAATACGTTATCTACACGTACGCCCAGTTCCAATTTTGGATAAGGCGTATAGCTCAAGTAAAGGTTGACCAATGTGTTTGATGGTAATGACGTGGTGTTTGCAGCGTCTGTAAAGCGCTTACCTTGATATAGCAAGTCACCACCTACAGAAAAGTTTTGCTTTACAGCGTATGCCATCTGCCACTTCAATTGCCGCTCAGGGCGATTGACCAAATCTTTGCCAGTTTGGTCATCGGTTGGATCTAACAAATCTAGTGCGACAGTGTGATCAACAGATGCAAAGTTGAAGCTTGTCGAGACTTCGAGGCCCTTTATGTTGGCGTCATTAACGTTGGAGGGTTTCCAGAAACCCGGTGGATCTTCAGTCCAGACAATCAGATTGTGAATATCAGTCTCATATAGACTTATGGCCCAACGCACTTGCTCTCCGCCGCTAAGAGACAGTTCTGTAGATTTGGATTCTTCAGGCTTAAGGTCTGGATTACCTGCGCCGAAAGCGTTCGCAGGGAAGTATAAGTCGTTGAATGTGGGTGCTTTGAAACCAATGCCCCGACTAAGGCCCAACTGCACTCCATTATCAAAATTCCAAGAGCCAGCAAGGCTCCAGGTATTCTTGAATCCAAACTGCTCGTCTTTTGTGCGACGTACGCTGCTTTCCAGATCAAACGGCCCGACAGAGTGAATGACGCCTGCAAAAACACTAGTCGTATCGCGTTCTTCGACATCGTAAGTCTGAGAGCTGTTACTAACATCATCCTGTTTGAAGTCAATCCCTGCGGTCAGGTCGGTATAGTCTCCTACAGTGATATTATTCAGCCAGTTCACTTCTTTATGCTGCGTAACGAACTTTGAGCCATTGGCTTTAGTTGTACCATTACCAAAAGTGAGCGAATCATCCTGACTGATACCCAAGGACAGGCTGCTGGCCAGATTTGATCTCAAATATGATAGCTTCAGGCCATGCGCATAGTTATTAAACTCCGTTTCATCGCCTCCAAAGTTTGGATCAAACTCGTAGTCGCCTTTCCATAGGTCGCTATTCGCTTGTATATCGAATTGTGCATTGATCTGGTGATTGATTGAGGCACTGAGGGTGCGTATGGAATAACCGTCGTTGTCTGTGCTCTGGCTATCTCGTACATCGTAACCGCCACTTTGTTCATCCGATACATGAACAGAGTAATAGGTTTGATCATTAATCTGTCTGCGCACAGAACCAGATACTATCTGCGTATTATCACTACCTGCACTTACAGATACCTTCGCGACGTTTTCGGAAGGTTTTTGGTTGGTAAATATTTGCAGAATTCCGCCGATTGCGTCTGAACCATATAGTGTGGAACGAGGACCCCGAACGTACTCGATACGATCAATCTGATCGACAGGGATCAAGTTGAACATTGTTGTTCCGAGAGTCGCAGAATTAATGCGCTGGCCGTTCAGGAGAATAAGTGTATGGGAGCTGTTAGTGCCGCGTGTAAACAGAGAGGTTGATTGTGCCTTACCGCCACTACTAATAATTGATATGCCGGGCAAAGTAGTAAGGGCCTGTTTCAGAGATGTGATATTTTTCTCTTCAATCTCTTCACGCGTTATCACAGAAACCGGTGCGAGCGTTTCTGTGATAGGTTGCTCAATACGGTTTGCCGATACAATTACCGTATCCAGTTCGGTTTCCTGCGCATACGCAGGCAGAGCCGCCAGCAGGGCTGCTGACAGAGACAGAGTAGTTTTCATTATTCCCCTCGAGATGTGCCCACCGCACATGGTCTGAATATGAGGTTACTGGTCGGTCTCCGGGCTTACGACCTGCATCAATGGATGCAGGCAACAGCACCTTCCCAGATCCGAAAATCCAGTGGTATCCAGCTGTTGTTATGGTCGTTTACCGTTGCGGGGGCAGCGTTGGACTTGCACCAACTTCCCGATTCTCCCAACTGTTGGTCCGTCAATGTGCGGGCACCAGTAACAGGCGGCGCTAGTGTAGGCATTGCGGCGCTGGCGAGCAATTGAAACTGGATCAGTTAACTATGAAGTTTATTCAAGAACTAGCAATTACTTGGTTGTTTCTTTCAAGTGTTCGTACAGTTTCTGGTTTTCTGGCAGCGTCAGTCCGGCCTGTTTGGCCTTCTGGAGAAGGTAACCGGTGATGTAGTCCAACTCCGTTTTTCGCTGATGCCGTACATCCTGCAGCATTGAGGAGAAGTTGGCGCCGGTTGCACGGGCCACCGATTCAGCCTGTTGGATCGCCGGGCCATCAAACAGCTGCAGATTGAGCTGCTGGCACAGTTGGTCGATCTCAGCGCAGACACGGCTCATATGCTGAAACTTTTCCGGATCTTCCGTCAGTTCACCGTTTCGGCAGTCGTAGAAGGCGGTCAACGGGTTGATCGCGCAGTTGATGGCCAGCTTACGCCACAGGCTCAGTTCGATCTGCTCGTCAGCAACCAGCGTCAGGTCTGAGGGGGTTAACTCTGGCGGGATGGCCGGTAACGCTGTCGTTGCCTGCGAAAGTGGACCTGCCTTGGTTTCACCGCTGCCGGCAAACACCACATGGAAGGGGGCTTTCAGCCAGGCACCGTCGGTGGTGGACGCCGCCCAGACGTTGATGGGTGCAAGGCGGGTTGCTGCTTCCTGTTGGGCGCCCATACCGTTCTGCATCACTACAACACAGGCATCCTGTCTTATCTGACTGGCAACGGGCTCGAGGGCGGGCAGGGTGTCGTAGGCCTTGGTGGTTATCAACAGGTTGCTGATCGGGCCGCAGTTGTCGGGTAGGCATGCGTCTACTGGATAATAATGATGCGTATCTTCGCTTTCCAGTACGACCGCACCTTTAGCATTAAAGGTATCCAAACGTTCAGGGCTACGGAGGATCAGGGTTACCTGGTGACCTGCTTTGGCCAGGTGTGCTGCCCACAGGCAACCAATCGAACCTGCGCCAAGAATATGCCAGTGTGCTGCCATTGATCTGATCCTTTCTAGATGTGGAGAGTAAACAGTCGCTAATGATAACTATCTGAGTCTTTGGGTGAAATGGCTTGTGGCCTCATATAAAATTCATGCATTACACAAGAATTTCAGGAGCAATCGATGCCATCTTTTGACGTTGTATCCGAGCTGGATACCCACGAACTGACCAACGCTGTAGACCAGGCCAACCGCGAAATCGACAAGCGTTACGACTTCAAAGGTGTTGATGCCAAGTTTGAACTGAATGACGACTCCATCGTGATGACCGCTGAGGTGGACTTTCAGCTGCAGCAGATGATGGATGTTCTGCGTACCAAAATGGTGGCGCGTAAGATTGATGTGCGCTGCATGGACGTGAAAGACCCGGAAATGGCAAATATGCGTGCCCGCCAGACCATTGTTCTGAAGCAGGGCCTGGACCAGCCAACGGCGAAAAAGATCACCAAGATGATCAAGGAAGATAAAAAGCTGAAGGTACAGACCCAGGTACAGGGTGAGCAGGTACGTGTAACCGGTAAGAAGCGTGATGATCTGCAGGCGGTTATCGCAATGCTGCGTGAAGCCGAACTGGAAATTCCACTGCAGTTCAACAACTTCCGCGACTGATTGTGGTCACATCACAAGAACCTGTCATTGATTGAATCAGGGAGCTACCTATGCAGGGGCCTCAAGCCAGCTGGCGTGAATCGCTTGGGGCTTTTTTTCACCCTCGGGTGATTGTGATGTTGTTGTTGGGATTCTCCGCCGGAATCCCAATCCTTCTTATATTCTCCTCCCTTTCCCTGTGGCTGCGAGAAGCGGGTATTGAGCGTGCCGCGATCACCTTCTTCAGTTGGGCCGCACTGGGTTACTCTTTTAAGTTTGTTTGGGCGCCGTTGGTGGATCAGCTTCCCGTGCCCTGGCTCTCCCGCGCTCTGGGTCGTCGACGCAGTTGGTTGCTGCTGGCACAGCTAGCGATCATTGCTGCGATTGGGGGGATGGCGAGCATTGATCCAGCGCTTGGGGAGGGCAGCCAGACTGCCATGGCGTTGGCGGCAGTTGCGCTGGGTTTTTCGTCGGCCACGCAGGATATCGTGATCGACGCCTACCGTATCGAGGCGGCTGATACCCGATTGCAGAGTATGATGTCGGCGGCCTATATCGCCGGTTACCGCGTGGCAATGGTGGTGGCGGGTGCCGGAGCTTTGGTGTTGGCTGCTGGTTTTGGTACCGAATTGGGTAACTATCAGTACGCTGCCTGGAGCAGCACCTACTGGATTATGGCTGCAGTGATGCTGGTGGGGGTGTTCACCACCCTCAATATCCGGGAACCTGAAGTCAGTGCACAGCGCAGCTATAACCACAGCGCCGTCGAATATGGCCGCTTTGTTGTACTGTTTGCCTTGGCGCTGGTCGGTTTTATCCTCTGCTTCTACTTCACCTCTGAGCCCGCACGCGAACTGAAAAAGGCACTGGCTGAGCTATTGGGTAACCATGCGTTGGGTTCTTTCCTGATTGAAGCGTTGCGCCTTGGTTTGGCTGCGTGTGTGAGTTTTATCCTGGCCCGGGCGTTGTTAAAAACCGGACTGGTTGAACGCTCGATGGTGGATGAAACTTACGTCGCGCCGGTACGTGATTTCTTTGATCGTTATGGTGTAAAAGCGGCCCTGTATCTGTTGTTGCTGGTGGGCAGTTACCGTATATCCGATATCGTCTTGGGTGTGATCTCCAACGTGTTTTATCTGGATATGGGCTTCAGCAAAGAGGAGATCGCTACCGCGGTTAAAACCTTTGGTGTAGTGATGGCGATTGTGGGTGGCTTTCTGGGCGGTCTGTTGGCCATGCGCTGGGGGGTGTTGCGTATTCTCTTCCTAGGAGCGCTGCTGTCGGCGGCAACCAATCTGCTGTTTATGATTCTGGCGGATAAAGGTGCTGACCTACTCTGGCTGTATATTGTGGTGGCAGCGGATAACCTGTCGGCAGGGCTTGCTGGCGCGGCCTTCGTGGCATTCCTCTCCAGCCTGACCAGTATCTCGTTTACAGCGATGCAATACGCAATTTTCAGCTCGTTAATGACGCTGCTGCCCAAGGTTCTGGGTGGTTACTCCGGCTCCATCGTGGATAGCGTCGGTTACGACTGGTTCTTTATCTTTACCGCACTGATTGGTTTGCCGGTGTTGGTGCTGATTGTGATGGCGCAGCGTTGGCTGGGGTTTGAAGAGCCAGAAGCCGTTAGTACTGAAAAGGCTGATTCTGTGTAGGTTGGGTCGAGGCGTAGCCGACACCCAACACCACTGCGTGATCGAAGAATTGCTGGGTGTCGCTTTACTCGACCCAACCTACCTAAAACAAAAAAACCGGCCAATTGGCCGGTTTTTTTAGAAGGAGACAGTTCGAAGGATTAGATGCGCAGTGCGCCGTCTACTTCGATGCAGCGACCGTTTACGTAGTCGTTTTCCAGGATAAAGGAAACGGTACGTGCGATCTCTTCAGGTTTACCCAGACGCTTAGCAGGAATGCCCGCAGCGATCTTGTCCAGTGCTTCCGGTTTCATGCTCATTACCATCTCGGTACCGATGTAGCCCGGTGCGATGGATGCTGCACGGATACCGTAGCGCGCCAGTTCTTTCGCCCAGGTTACAGCCATCGCTTCTACGCCTGCTTTAGTCGCGGTGTAGTTGGTCTGGCCCATGTTGCCGTGACGGGAGATGGAAGAGATGTTGATGATGCAACCTTCAACACCCAGGTCGATCATCTGAGCTGCGGCTTCACGAGCACACAGGAAGGTACCGGTCAGGTTAACATCCATCACCAGGTTCCACTGGTCCATGCTCATCTTGCTTTTAACTTTGCCAGTCTCACGGTCAACCTTCAGGAACAGGCCATCGCGGGTAACACCGGCGTTGTTTACAACACCGTTAAGTGTGCCGAAGTCGGCAACCACATCCTGGAACAGTTTTTCTACATCTGCTTCGTCCGCAACGTTACAGATATAGCCGCGTGCTTCCACGCCTTTTTCCATGCAAAGACCGACAGTCTCGTCGATAGCTTCCTGACTCAGGTCAGCCAGTGCCAGCTTTACACCCTTACCAGCGAGTTCCAGTGCCATTGCGCGACCCAGACCGCGACCACCGCCAGTAATAACAATAACTTTATCTTTCAGTTCCATCGTGGGGTTACCTTATTCTCGGTTAACTCTTTTTTATTGTGCGTTGCGTCATTTTGCGTACGGAAACGTTATATCGCTTTTGCACAAAAGTCTAGAATCTGCACAGTTAAAATTAGGCGCTTTCCCGTATTTTTCAATCGCAAAGCCGCATGGTGTCGTTTGTTGCGGCTGCTAAGATTATGAAATTAATGGCTTTTTGCAGTTGCGTGAATTTTTTGTGCAGGTGCAGCGTGCATGAATTTTTATCCCAAAGTAGGGGGTGAAAAATGGGCATTTAACCCCATATAAAAGTACTAATGGCGGGGGAGAACAAAACGTTGCCGGACTGGGGTAGGAGGCTTGGTCTACAGGTTTCTATAGTACTGCCCGATAAGGGTGAAACCCGTTATAGTCTGGTGGTCCCGTCTATCTGATTGTATCCAGAGGTTATGAATGCGGTTTCTTTTTCTTCTCTTCATCATTGTCCCGATCATTGAGATCACACTGCTGATTCAGGTAGGTCAGGCGATTGGCGCCTGGTATACCGTTGGTTTGGTGCTGCTGTCTGCGTTTATTGGTGTAAATATGCTGCGCTATCAGAGTGTATCTACCTTGGCGCGAGCCCAGCAGCGCGCTAATCAGGGGGAAATCCCAGGGCGGGAGATGGTCGAAGGGATTGTGCTGGCGGTCGGTGGTGCCCTGCTTGTAACGCCGGGTTTTGTGACCGACGTGATCGGTTTCTGTTGTCTGATCCCTTATACGCGCCAGGCATTTGCAAATGC
This sequence comes from Pontibacterium sp., assembly GCF_964228735.1. Taxonomy (GTDB): domain Bacteria; phylum Pseudomonadota; class Gammaproteobacteria; order Pseudomonadales; family Balneatricaceae; genus Pontibacterium. The sequence continues at coordinate 14,182 of NZ_CAXRBQ010000106.1, forward strand.
GATGATCAGTCGATTTACAGTTGTAGCGATGAACAGCCGTCAGGCTTCGTTTGAGAGCACGTTCGGCGGCCCGGGTTTTGATCCGTCGTCTCCGGAAGGGTTTGAGTCTAAAGAGCAATCCCAGCAGGAAGGTGCCCACTACGCGGATTCTCCGTTCCGTAAAGATAAGCCGCAGTCACACGGTGGTGATGTGATCGACGGTGAATATCAGCGCAAAGAGTAATAGAAAAAAATCAAAAAATTTTGCGGTGGGGTGTTGAAAACAGTTTTGACGGCCCCATCTTTGAAACAACCGATACGGAACGGTATTCCGTTTCGATACAAAACAACTAATTCAATTGTTTTTCGATCAGTTAGATCAGGAGAATGAACTAATGAAAATCCGTCCACTTCACGACCGTGTTGTTATCCGTCGTAGCGAGGAAGAAGCGACCACAGCGGGTGGCATCGTACTGCCAGGTGCAGCAGCAGAGAAGCCTAACCAGGGTGAAGTTGTTGCAGTAGGTACAGGCCGTGTCCTGAATAGCGGTGACGTACAGCCACTGACCGTTAAAGTGGGTGACAAAGTTCTGTTCGGTGCTTACGCAGGCTCCAATACCATCAAAGTTGAAGGTGAAGAGCTGCTGATCATGACCGAAGGCGAAATCTACGGCGTACTGGAAGACTAATCGTCTCCATCTTTATTTGTCGTTTTTTTAAGAATTTATCGATTACAGGATTATTTGAATCATGGCTAAAGACGTACGTTTTGGTGATGACGCTCGTCAGCGCATGCTGGCTGGTGTGAACATTCTGGCTGACGCTGTAAAAACTACCCTGGGTCCTAAGGGCCGTAACGTTGTACTGGACAAAGCGTTCGGTGCTCCAACCGTAACTAAAGACGGTGTATCTGTAGCGAAAGAGATCGAGCTGGAAGACAAGTTCGAGAACATGGGCGCGCAGATGGTTAAAGAAGTAGCGTCCCAGGCTAACGATGTAGCAGGTGACGGTACTACGACTGCAACTGTACTGGCTCAGGCGATCGTTAACGAAGGTCTGAAATCCGTTGCGGCTGGCATGAACCCAATGGACCTGAAACGTGGTATCGACAAAGCAACTGCTGCTGTTGTTGAGCAGCTGCAGGGTATGGCTGTGCCATGTGCTGATTCCAAAGCGATCGCTCAGGTAGGTACTATCTCCGCTAACTCTGACACTCAGGTTGGTGAGATTATCGCAGAAGCGATGGAAAAAGTAGGTAAGGAAGGTGTTATCACCGTTGAGGAAGGTTCCGGTCTGGAAAACGAACTGGACGTTGTAGAAGGTATGCAGTTCGACCGCGGTTACCTGTCTCCTTACTTCATCAACAACCAGGACAACATGAGCGCAGAGCTGGAACAGCCGTTCATCCTGCTGGTTGACAAGAAAATCTCCAACATCCGTGATCTGCTGCCAGTACTGGAGCAGGTTGCTAAGTCTTCCCGTCCACTGCTGATCATCGCAGAAGACGTTGAAGGTGAAGCGCTGGCTACTCTGGTAGTAAACAACATGCGCGGTATCGTGAAAGTTGCAGCTGTTAAAGCTCCAGGCTTCGGTGATCGTCGTAAGGCTATGCTGGAAGACATCGCGATCCTGACGGGCGGTACTGTGATCTCTGAAGAAGTGGGTCTGAACCTGGAAGGTGCGACCCTGGAGCAGCTGGGTCAGGCGAAGCGTGTTTCTATCACTAAAGAAAACACCACTGTTGTTGACGGTGTTGGCGCGCCAGAAGCTATCGAAGCTCGCGTTAACCAGATCCGTGCACAGATGGAAGAAACGTCTTCTGACTACGACCGTGAAAAACTGCAGGAGCGTGTTGCTAAGCTGGCAGGCGGTGTTGCAGTAATCAAGGTTGGTGCTGCGACTGAAGTAGAGATGAAAGAGAAGAAAGCACGCGTAGAAGACGCTCTGCACGCAACCCGTGCGGCAGTAGAGGAAGGCGTGGTTCCTGGTGGTGGTACTGCTCTGATCCGTGCCCTGGACGCTGTTCAGGACCTGGAAGGTTCTAACCACGACCAGCGCGTAGGTATCGAGCTGGCGTTCCGTGCTCTGGAAGCGCCTCTGCGTCAGATCGTTGGTAACTGCGGTGAAGAAGGTTCCGTAATCGTATCCAACATCCGCGAGAAGGGTGAAGGCAACTACGGTTACAACGCTGCTACCGGTGAATACGGCGACATGCTGGAAATGGGTATCCTGGATCCAGCTAAAGTAACCCGTTCCGCACTGCAGGCTGCTGCTTCCGTAGCAGGTCTGATGATCACTACCGAAGCGATGGTTGCTGATAAGCCATCTGAAGGTGGTGCTGCAGGCATGCCAGACATGGGTGGCATGGGTGGTATGGGTGGCATGGGCGGCATGATGTAATCATCCCCCACGACACTTATGTCAGAAAAAGCCCGGCTTGTGCCGGGCTTTTTTGTGTCTGGAGGAAATGTAGAAACTCAGCGCTGATAGGGGGTGTAGCCTGATACGTATCGTGTATACAGATTCTCTATACGCGATACGTATAGCCCTTTCCGTAATTCCGATTGGTGTCGTATTGGCCATCATTTAGTCTGTTTCTTGAACCTTAATTGAGTAATCACTCAACCCTAAGAAGAACAAACAAGGGACACACAAAATGAAAAAGACCGCTTCGATTCTCGCCGGAGCCATGTTGAGCTTGGGTCTTATGACCGGGGCACAGGCCGCAACCCTGAAAATGGCATACGATGCCGATCCGGTTTCCCTCGATCCTCACGAACAGTTGTCCGGTGGTACCCTGCAGCTGTCCCACATGACGTTTGACCCGCTGGTACGCTGGACCCGTGATCTGGGCTTCGAGCCACGCCTGGCTGAAAAGTGGGAGCGTGTTGATGATCTGACGATGCGTTTCCACCTGCGTAAAGGTGTGAAATTCCACAGCGGTAACGACTTTACCGCACAAGACGTTGCCTTCACTTTCGAGCGTCTGCGCAACTCTGCTGACTTCAAGGCGGTTTTCTCGCCGTTCAAAGAGATCAAGGTTGTTGATGAACACACCATTGATCTGGTGACCAATCAGCCGTTTCCGCTGGTGCTGAACAACGCAACTTACCTGTTCCCAATGGATAGCAAGTTCTACACCGGTACCGATGAAAACGGTAACGCCAAGGACATGCTGGTGAAGCACGGTAACTCCTTTGCATCCCGCAACATCTCCGGTACCGGTCCTTACACTGTGAGCTACCGCGAGCAGGGTGTGAAAGTTGAATTCGCACGTAACATGGATTACTGGGATAAGTCCTCCCCAGGTAACGTTGAAAAGATCGTGCTGACGCCGATCAAAGAAGCCCCAACCCGTGTCGCTGCACTGCTGTCCGGTGACGTGGACTTCATCGCACCGGTACCACCAACCGACCACAAGCGTATCGGTAGTTCCAAGAAAGTGGACCTGGTAACCATGGGCGGGACCCGTGTAATCACCTTCCAGATGAACCAGGAGCGCGTTGAAGCGTTCAAGGATGCACGTGTACGCCAGGCGATCGCTTACGCGATCAACCAGGAAGGTATCGTGAAGAAGATCATGAAAGGCTTCGCGACCCCGGCGGCACAGTTCTCTCCTAAGGGTTACCTGGGTTACAACGAAGCGCTGACTCCACGTTACGATGTGAAGAAAGCGAAACAGCTGATGAAAGAAGCCGGTTACGAGAAAGGCTTCAGCATCACCATGATGGCGCCAAACAACCGCTACGTGAACGATGCGAAGATCGCTCAGGCTGTGGCTTCCATGCTGTCTAAGATCAACATCAAGGTTGACCTGAAGACCATGCCTAAAGCGCAATACTGGCCGGAGTTCGATGCTCGTGCGGCTGACATGATGATGATCGGCTGGCATGCGGATACCGAAGACTCCAACAACTTCTTCGAATTCCTGTCTACTTGCCCGAACAAGGACAGCGGTGCTGGCCAGTACAACAGCGGCAACTACTGTAACCCTAAAGTAGATGCGATGGTTGCACAGGCAAACGCTGAAACTGATCCGGCAAAACGTGCTGAGATCATGCAGGGCATCGAGAAGATCATTTACGACGAAGCGGGTTTCATCCCTCTGCACTGGCAGAACCTGGCGTGGGCTGCGAACAAAAACGTAGACCTGGAGCCTGTTCTGAACGTGATGAACTTCCCATACCTGGGTGACCTGGTCGTAAAAGACTGATTGCAGGTAGACCGAGTCTTCGGTCATGGTGACAACCCCCGTGCGGGGGTTGTCCTCTTTTTCCAAGCTTCTGCCTGTGGTTGGGGGATAGCGACCCTGACCGCCTGTGGATACACTCCACACATTGCATTCGCTACATAACTCAAAGAATAAAAGTCCGTTCAGGGAAGTGCGGGCGCATCAAGGCTGAAATACCATGATTGCTTTTCTGATTAAACGGTTGGTTCAGGCCGTAGTCGTAATGTTTGTTATAAGCCTGATCAGCTTTTCCATTCAGGATAACCTGGGTGACCCGTTGCGTGAGCTGGTGGGCCAGTCCGTTTCCGAAGAGGAACGACAGGCGCTGCGTGACGAGATGGGCCTGAATGATCCTTTCCTGGTGCAGTATGCGCGCTTTGCCACGAATGCCCTGCAGGGCGATCTGGGCACCTCCTACTTCTTCAAGGAGCCGGCGCTGGAGGTCATACTGAAGAAACTACCAGCCACGCTTGAGCTGGTGTTTGGCGCCACCCTGATTATCGTGTTTGTGTCGGTGCCATTGGGTGTTTACTCGGCCATCAATCCCCAAAGTCTATTCTCGCGGGCGGTCATGGGGATGAGTATTGTCGGGATCTCCATCCCGGTATTCCTGACCGCGATCGGTCTGATTTATCTGTTTTCGATTGAGCTGGGCTGGATGCCATCCTACGGCCGCGGTGAGACCGTGTCGGTATTCGGCGGCTGGGAAACCGGTTTTGCCACTGGCGATGGCCTGGCACACCTGGTGCTGCCGTGTTTCACCCTGGCATCAATCATGCTGCCGCTGTTTATCCGTCTGATCCGCGCCGAGATGATGGAAGTACTGCAGTCCGAATACGTACGTTTTGCTTGGGCCAAGGGCCTGCAGGCGCGTCGCATCTATTTCCTGCACGCACTGAAAAACACCATGCTACCGGTTATCACTGTTGGTGGTGTGCAGATCGGCACCATGGTGGCGTACACCATTCTGACCGAAACCGTATTCCAGTGGCCGGGCATGGGTTTCCTTTTCCTGGAAGCCGTCAACCGCGTGGACACGCCGCTGATCGTGGCATACCTGATTGTGGTGGGTGCGATCTTCGTGATCACCAACACCATCGTGGACCTGATCTACGGCCTGGTTAACCCGACTGTAAAACTGGCAGGTAAGAAATAATGAACGATCAATCTCAGATTCTTGAAGCCGCGCCAGCTGCACCTTCTGCCTGGGAGCGCATGAAGGACAGTCACCTGTGGCACAGTTTTAGCCGTGACCGTGTTGCTCAGCTGAGCTTTGCGATCTTTATGACCTACGCCATCCTGGCGTTGTTCGCGCCACTGTTGGCGCCGTTTGATCCGTATGATGTGGCCTCTATCGACATCATGGATTCGGAAATTGCACCAAGCTGGGCAGAAGAGGGTGATGAGCGCTTCTGGCTTGGCACCGATGCCCAAGGCCGTGATCTCTGGTCTACGATTCTCTACGGTACCCGCGTCTCTCTGACTATCGGCCTTTGCGCGGTTGCGTTGCAGGCTGTGTTGGGGATCTGTATCGGCCTCTGTGCAGGTTATTTCGGTGGCCGTATCGACAGCATTCTGATGCGCGTGGCTGATGTGCAGCTGTCTTTCTCTACCATGATGGTTGCGATCGTTGTGCTGGCGGTATTTCAAGCGGCCTTTGGTACCGAGCTGTATCAGCAGTTGGCGATGATCATGCTGATACTGGTGATCGGTATCGCCGAGTGGCCACAGTATGCCCGTACCATCCGTGCCTCTGTATTGGCTGAGAAGAAAAAGGAATACGTGGATGCGGCCCGTGTCATTGGCCTGCGCTCGCCACGTATCATGTTCCGTCACATTCTGCCCAATACCCTCTCACCGATCCTGGTTATCTCTACAGTGCAGGTGGCAAACGCCATCATCTCGGAAGCGTCTCTGTCCTTCCTGGGGCTGGGGATGCCAGTATCCGAGCCGTCGCTGGGTTCCCTGATCTCCAGTGGTTTTGAATACATCTTCTCCGGTTCCTGGTGGATCACCGTGATTCCGGGCGTGATTCTGGTAGGCCTGGTACTGGTGATGAACCTGCTGGGTGACTGGTTGCGCGATGTACTTAACCCGAAACTGTACAAGGGGTAATCAAGATGACGACGCTGTTAGAAGTAAAAAATCTCGAAGTACGCTTCGGGCTGCGCAGCGGCGAAGTGAAAGCCCTGCGCAACATCAATTTCACTTTGGAGCGGGGCGAACGCCTCGGTCTGGTGGGAGAGTCCGGCGCCGGTAAATCGGTACTGGGTTTCTCCATCCTCAACCTGATCTCCAAGCCGGGTTATATCGCCGACGGTGAGGTCCTGTTTGAAGGCCGTAACCTGGCGGACCTGTCTGCTGAAGAGCTGCGCAACATTCGTGGCAACCGTATCTCGATGATCTTCCAGGATCCGATGATGACCCTGAACCCGGTGTTGACCATCGGTGAGCAGATGATCGAGTGTCTGATGACCCATCGCAAGATCAGCAAGCAGGATGCGCGTAAGATCGCCCTGCAGAAACTGCAGCAGGTGTACATTCCGTCACCAGAAGCGCGTCTGGATCAGTATCCGCACGAGCTGTCCGGTGGTATGCGTCAGCGTGTAGTCATTGCGATTGGTCTGCTGATGGACCCGGATATCATCATTGCCGATGAACCGACCACCGCACTGGACGTAACCATCCAGGCGGAGATTATGGAGCTGATGCTGGAACTGTGTGAGCGTAACAACGTAGCACTGATCCTGATCACCCACGACCTGGGTGTGGTCTCTCAGGTAACCCAGAAAACCATCGTGATGTACGCCGGTCGTGTCATTGAACAGGGTCCGACCAAAGAGATCATCAACGATGCTCAGCATCCTTACACCCAGGGCCTGATGAACGCACTGCCGCAGATGGCGGTGCCGGGCCAGCGGCTGAACCAGATTCAGGGGTCGATGCCTCCGCTACAGCGGATCCCTACCGGTTGTGCCTTTAACCCACGCTGCAACTATGTGCTGGAGATCTGTAAGCACAACCTGCCGGAATTTACGCAGTCAGGTGGTTGCCAGGTGGCCTGCCACATGGTGGCGGAGATGAAGCGCGAAGAAAAGTCCGCGCGCATGCAGGAGGAGGTTTAAGCAGCCATGACCAATTTGAAACAACAGGCTGCTGTTACCAGTCAGCAAGCCGCAGAAGCACCGCAGTCCCAGGAAACGATGGTACGGGTGGAAAATCTGTACAAGAAGTTCTCTATCTCCGGTGACTTCCTGGATCAGCTCAAGTTCAAGGGTGGTAAGTTTGTCCGCGAACAGGAGTTCGTGCACGCGATCAACGGTGTAAGTCTGGACGTTAAACGTGGCGAAGCACTCTGCGTGGTGGGTGAGTCCGGTTGTGGTAAGTCCACCGTGGCACGCACCGTGATGGGCCTGTTGAGCCCAACTGCCGGTTCGATCCATTACCAGGGACAGCGTATCGATAATCTGAGCGACCGTCAGCTGATGCCGTACCGTCGCAAGATGCAGATGATCTTCCAGAACCCGTATGCGTCCCTCAACCCACGTATGACCATCGCCGAAACCCTGATGGAGCCGGTGGCGCTGCACAACCCGCAGTGGAATGCAGCAGAACTGCGCGACAAGGTGCACGAGGTGATGTTCTCTGTGGGTATCGATCCAAGCTGGGGCGAACGTTATCCACACGAATTCTCCGGTGGTCAGCGCCAGCGTATCAGTATCGCCCGTGCCCTGGCGGTAGATCCGGAGTTTATCGTGGCGGATGAACCGATCTCCGCATTGGACGTATCGATCCAGGCACAGGTACTGAACCTGATGATGGACGCGCAGGAGAGCCGCAACCTAACCTACCTGTTCATCACCCACGACCTGTCGGTGGTTGAGCACTTCGGTACCCGTGTGGCGGTGATGTACCTGGGTACCCTTTGTGAGCTGGCGCCAACCAAAGCGCTGTTTGCCACACCGCGCCACCCGTACACCAAGGCACTGCTGTCGGCAATTCCACGTCTGGAAGATGACCGCCCGCAGCACATCAAGTTAAAGGGTGAGGTGCCGACACCGGTTAACCTGCCGTCCGGTTGTGTGTTCCATGGACGTTGCCCGCATGCCAACGAGCGCTGCAAACGGGAGATCCCGCAGCTGATTGCTACCTCCGACGGTGGTCAGGTTGCCTGTCACGCAGTCGAAGAAGGTCGCATCTAAGGCGGACGTTGAACGAATTCACGGAATCCGGCGTGGTCGGGTTCCGCACACCTGTGAGGTTTACATGCTGAAGATCAGCAGCGGTTTCGATGCCGGCAATATCGACGTAGTCAGCCTGGAACGGGCCGACGATATTCAACTGAAGATCCGTAAAGACAACAATTCGGAGTTTTTTCAGTGGTTCCACTACCGTGTCCAGGGCGCGGCTGACCGTGCCTTGCGTATGCGTTTGACCAACGCCCACGAAGCGGCGTACGTGGATGGCTGGGATGACTACCAAACCGTGGCATCCTATGACCGCCAGCAGTGGTTCCGTGTACCGACCCGTTACGAAAACGGTGAGCTGGTAATCGAACACCAGCCGGAGCAGGACAGCATCTATTACGCCTACTTTGCACCCTACAGCTACGAGCGTCACCTGGACCTGATCGGTTGGGCGCAGCAGTCGCCGCTGGTGAAGGTAGAAGCGCTGGGCGAAACCCTGGATGGTCGCGATCTGGATATGTTGCAGATTGGTCAGCCTGCGTCTGACAAAAAGGTGATCTGGGTGATTGCCCGCCAGCATCCGGGCGAAACCATGGCCGAGTGGTACATGGAAGGGTTCCTGGATCGACTGCTGGATATGGATGATGCCCAGGCCGGCAATCTGCTGGAACAGGCGGTGTTCTACGTGGTACCCAACATGAACCCGGATGGCTCCGTGCGTGGTCACCTGCGTACCAACGCAGCGGGTGCCAACCTGAACCGCGAATGGCAGACGCCGACTGCAGAAAGCAGCCCGGAAGTCCTGCTGGTGCGCAGCCGTATGGAACAGACCGGCGTGGATCTGTTCCTCGACATTCACGGTGACGAAGCACTGCCGTGCAACTTTATCGCCGGTCAGGCGGGGGCGCCGGATGTGACCGACGAGATCCTCAAGCAGGAGCGAGAGTTTGAAGAGGATCTGCTGCTGGCGAACCCTGATTTTCAGCTGGAACGTGGTTACGAGCCGGGTAAGTTTGGTCCTGAGACCATGACCATCGCTGCCTTCTGGGTGGGTGATCAGTTCAGCTGTCCGGCGATGACACTGGAAATGCCGTTCAAAGACTACGACCTGCGTCCGAATCCTGATACGGGCTGGTCACCGGAGCGTTCCGCCAAGCTGGGTGAAAGCACCCTGTACCCGCTGGCGCGCTGGTTGCAACGTCGGGATGAGGAGGCCTGAGTTGGCTAATCATCCGATCTTCGTCTAGTGATATAAGTCATAAGAGCTAAGAGAACACTATGGAACTCAGATGGCTGGATGACTTTATCGCTTTGGCGAAAACCCGGCATTTCTCCCGTGCTGCTGACGACCGCAACGTCACGCAGCCCACCCTCAGTCGCCGCATCAAACTGCTGGAAGACGAGATGGGTGTGACCCTGATCGATCGTAACAGCCTGCCGTTGTCCCTGACCCCTGCCGGAGAGGTATTTCTGGCCGGGGCAGAGCAGATCTCGCGTATTGCACGCGAAACCAAGGCACGTTGTGGCGAGATCCGGGAGCAGGAAGCCAACCGTCTGATCTTTGCCACCACCCAGACGCTATACCTCAGCCTTTATAAGTCCTGGTTGCTGCCGCTGTCGGCCGAGCATGGCATCGATATCGATCTGAATCTTAAATCCACCGCCTGGGTAGGCACAGACTTTGTCAGTGCCCTGGCGCAGGGGGAGTGTGATCTGATGCTCTGTTTCTGGCATCCGACTATCGACTTTATCCATGCGCTGGATGATGAGCGCTACGAGCATCTGGTGATCGGCAATGAACAGCTGGTGCCGGTCACTGCGGTAGATGAGGATGGGAAACCACTGCATCAGCTGCCGGGTGACCGCAAGGATCCGTTACCCTATATCGGTTATAACGACCGCTCCTTCCTGCGACCGGTGATCCAGCAGATGCTCAGTCAGCAGCTGGAGCAACCGCAACTGATCACCATGAATGAAAACGTCCACTCGGTCAGCGTTAAAGCGATGATCAAAGAGGGCTTTGGGTTGGGGTGGGTGCCACAGCGATTGGTGGCGGATAACCTCAAATACAACCGCCTGGCGCTGGCGGGCGGCGAGCAGTGGAATATCCCGTTGCAGATCCGGCTGTACCGCTTACGCAACAACCCCAATTCACAACTGTTGGCATTGTGGACTGTTTTGGCGGATACCCTGAGTCAGGGGCAGATACCCGCACTGAGTACAGAATAAGGAAAAATCATGCAGGCATCGTTCTTTCAACATATCGAAGCGCTTCAGCAGCGTACCCTGAGTGCCCTGGAAAGCCATGGATTCAGCGGGTTGCTGATCGGCTCCGGCGTACTTCACAAACGTTTCCGCGACGATAACTACTACCCGTTTCGTGCTAATCCACAGTTCCTGCAGTGGCTGCCGTTTCTGAGTGAACAGCCCGATTGCTGGCTGCTGGTCCGTGCGGGCAGCAAGCCCAAGCTGTTTTACTACCTGCCAACCGATTTCTGGCATCTGACGCCGGCGCTGCCTAGCGAATGGTGGTGTGAGGTCTTTGAGATCGTTGCCTACAGCGATATGGTCGAGTTGCGTACAGCAATGGCAGGCAGTGCCAATCTAGCGGTGAACGCCGAACGCCAGCCGGATTTTGCGCAGGATAGCTGGGCGCTGAATCCTGACGGGCTGAATACCGAACTGGATTTTCACCGTGCGGTTAAATCCGAGTGGGAACTGCACTGTCTGCGTGAAGCGAACCGTACCGCCGTCAAAGGCCATATCGCCGCAGAGAGCTGCTTCCGTAGCAGCGGCAGCGAGTACGAGATCCATCAGACCTATCTGCAGGCCGTTGCCCACAACGAACGGGATATGCCCTACGACAACATTGTGGCTTTGAACGAACATGCGGCGGTGTTGCATTACCAGTTCCAGCAGCGTCAGGCGCCGCAAACGAGCCGAACCTTGTTGCTGGATGCGGGCGCCAACCACTTAGGTTATGCGGCCGATATTACGCGTACCTTCACTGCTCCCGGTTCGGTATTTGCCGATCTGGTGCATGCACTGGATCTGAAGCAGAAGCAGCTGCTGAAAGCGATTGGGCCGGGTAAAGATTTTGTGGTGCTGCACCGCCTGATGCACACCCTGATTGCTGAAGTCCTGCAGGCATTTGATCTGGTTAAGCTGGATCCTGAAGCCCAGATCGAACGGGGCATCACCTCCGTGTTCTTCCCGCACGGACTGGGTCATCTGTTGGGTCTGCAGGTGCACGATGTGGGTGGCTGGCAGCAGGATGCTGAGGGTAACTTGCGCGAACCACCAAAGGAACACCCGTTCCTGCGTCTGACCCGCACCCTGGAGCCGGGGCAGGTGGTGACCATCGAACCTGGACTGTACTTTATCCCGTCACTGCTGGAGCCATTACGCAACAGCGGCACAGGCAGTGCGGTCAACTGGTCGTTGGTGGATGAACTGACGCCCTACGGCGGTATCCGTATTGAAGACAACGTAGCGATCACCCCCGCGGGGATCGCAAACTACACCCGTGACGCTTTTGCCGCAGAGCAGCGTCCGGATCTCTGATTTTGCACGCAATAATCTCCTAAACCTCACTTCTTGTGCGGCCCGTTTCATCCCATGATTCGGGCTTTTTTTGCTGCGATTGAACGTAATCTGCGCTAGGGTAGGCGCTGGACGAGGTGTATGCAGAGGACCTAATACAGTATGAGCCGTGACGACGATTTTGATCTGCCCGATTTTGGCCCGGCAGAGCCGGAGCGCGTAAGCACGAACAATCGGCATGTCGATGTGGTGAACCCACCTGCACAGACTGTGAAGCGCAGTGGTGGCTGGTTTACCTCCCTGATGTTGATCCTGCTGGTGGCCTCCTGCTCCGGTCTTGGCTACTGGGGCCTGACCATGTTTGAACAACTGCAGGCGGAACGCAAAGCGGTGGCTGAACTGCAGCAGCAGATGAAAGAGATGCGCGAGCTGCTCAATCTGGCCGAAAGCAGCGCCCAGAAATCCGGTGATACGCTGCTGGATCAGCTGACCAGCATGGGTAAGGCGGCGCAGGACAAGTACAAGCATTTTGATTCTGAGATTGCCAAGCTCTGGACGGTGGCGTACCAGACGAACAAGCCGGAGCTGGAAAAGCAGGCCAAGCAACTGGCAGAGCAGAAAAAGCAGCTGGCCGAACAGGGCAAGCAGCTGAAAGCACAGAGTGACAAGCAGGCGGGCTATGTTCAGCAGATTGCAGCGCAAAAGAAAGCGTTGGATGAGGCGAAGAAATCCCTGGCTGCGCAGGATAAGAAGCTGAGCACGATCGCTGGCAAGCTGGATCAGAGCCAGTCCACGGTTAAGTCGTTGGTGGATGCCGAACTGAAGAAAAGCCGTTCCGATCTGGCCGCTACACAGACGGCGATTCGCCTGAGCGAAGAGGCGCTGACCGAAGAGGTGGCTACGCTGACCGCCTCCATGCGTAAGCTGACCGATCGGATTGCCGCGTTGGAGAGCGCACAGCGTCAGAACGGCCTCGAGCGTCGTGTGAAGAACAACGAAGATGCGGTGAAATCCTACGACGCCACCCGTCGAGAACTGAACCGCAGCCTGTTGCAGATCAAGAAGAAGATCAACGAGTTGCAATTGAAACTGGAAAGCCGGGCATAAGCCGGACAACGGAAGGACGCGGGCGACAATGATTAAGGTATACGGTGGTGTATTTTCCCGCGGCAGCATGGTGATGTGTGCGCTGGAGACGCTGGGTGTTGAGTACGAAATGGTGTCGATGACGGCACGGGACGAAAACACCAAAACAGCAGAATACAGGGCGCTGAACCCAACCGGGAAAATTCCAACCATTATCGACGGCGACCTGGTGCTGTTCGAGACTCAGGCGATCCTGTTTTACCTGGCGCAGAAGTACGGCGACAACCTGCTGTGGGCTGACACCCCGGAGGAGATCGCCGAGATCTACCGCTGGTCACTCTATGTGAGCAACCAGATGGAGGTACCTGCGCTGGATCTGTTGCTACAGTTTAAGTACAGCCCGGATGGTAAAGGTGATGCTGACAAGATCGCCACTGCCAGTGCCGAGCTGGATCGGTTCCTGCCGGTACTGGAACAGCACTTGGAAGGACGTGACTTTGTGGCCGGTGGCAAACGCACGGTTGCGGATATCCACGGTGCAAGTGTGCTGGCATGGGCTAAACTGTCGGGGTTCGACTATGATCGTTACCCGAACGTGCATGCCTGGATCAAGCGTCAGCTGAAATCTAATGCTGCCCAGCGGGTGATGGCAAAAGCGCACGGCTGAGTAAGGCATTCCGATGGGAATAACCACCGGAATCACTCGGATTTGATCATGGCCTGTGGAACAGGCAAAATACACGGTTTCTCTGAACACACATTGAACTGACTCCATGAAAATACGTGCGTTTTTTGCACTGACACTTCCGGACTCCGTTGTGCGCTGGCTTGCCGACCACGCGGATACCCTATGTGAATATGACAAACAGGTAGAAGTGGAGTGGGTCGATTCAGACACCTACCATCTTACGCTCTGTTTCCTGGGTGATATCACTCTGGAACAGGTCGACCAGCTGGAAGCGCTGGCGCGCAAGCGTTTGAAGGATTTCACTTCCTTTCAGGTACACCTCAATGCCACCGATTACTATCGGGTCAGCAAGAAGCTGGCGATTGTGGCGGCGATGCCTGATGGTGGTGAAGAGATCATGAACCTGCATGAGTTGATGGAGCAGGTTGCCGAAGAGGCGGGTATCCAGCAGGAGGATAAGGGCTTTAAAGCCCACGTGACACTGGGTCGTCTGCCGGGCAAGAAAAACGGATTTAAGCCACCTCAAGAGTGGCCTGAGGTCGATCTGATCAGCCTGGCTGATTCGGTGGTCCTCTTTCAGAGTAAACCGGGGGAACGTGGTTCTATCTACACGCCACTATTCGAAATCCCCCTGCAAGATCTGGCTTAAACGCGTTATCCACTGCGGTTTGTTAAGTCACCCAGCCATCTCAAACAGATACTTTTAATTTATGCGTGCTCCTGAACTTTTGTCCCCAGCCGGGACACTGAAAAACATGAAATACGCCTTCGCTTACGGTGCGGACGCGGTCTACGCAGGTCAGCCTCGTTACAGCCTGCGAGTGCGTGAAAACGACTTCAACATGGATAACCTGCAAACAGGTATCGACCTGGCTCACAGCCTGGGCAAGAAATTCCTGGTTGCCAGCAACATCATGCCGCACAACGGCAAACTGAAGACCTATCTCAAAGATATGGCACCGGTTGTGGACATGAAGCCGGATGCGCTGATTATGTCCGACCCGGGCCTGATCATGATGGTCAAAGAGAGTTTCCCGGATATGCCGATTCACCTGTCGGTACAGTCCAACACCATGAACTGGGCGACCGTTAAGTTCTGGGAACAGATGGGCATCGAGCGTGTGATCCTGTCCCGTGAGTTGTCACTGGACGAAGTGGAAGAGATCCGCCAGAAGTGTCCGGATATGGAGCTGGAAGTGTTCGTACACGGTTCACTGTGTATCGCATACTCCGGTCGTTGCCTGTTGTCCGGTTACATCAACCACCGTGATCCGAACCAGGGCACCTGCACCAACGCATGCCGTTGGAAGTACGACGCTCACGAAGCCAAGCAGGATGAAACCGGTGACCTGATCCCTGTGACTCAGGAAGGTAAAGACGCGGTTGCCGCAGCGTCTGCACAGCAGTTCGACCCAACCACTGACCTGGGTCTGGGTGGTCATACTGATGCTGCATACCTGCTGCAGGAACGTTCCCGTCCGGGCGAATACATGCCAGCGTACGAAGACGAGCATGGCACCTACATCATGAACTCCAAGGACCTGCGTGCGATCCAGCACGTACACCGTCTGGCGGAGATCGGTGTTGACTGTCTGAAGATAGAAGGCCGTACCAAGTCCTACTACTACGTGGCGCGTACTGCGCAGGCGTACCGTAAGGCGATCGATGATGCGGTTGCCGGTCGTCCGTTCGACATGAACCTGATGGACGAACTGGAAAACCTGGCGCACCGTGGTTACACCGAAGGTTTCTACCGCCGTCACGTGCACGACGAGTACCAGAACTACGAAACCGGTAACTCCATCGGTTATCACCAGCAGTTCGTTGGTGAAATTCTGGGTCGTGAAGGTGACATGCTGAAAGTGGACGTGAAAAACCGCTTCCAGAAAGGCGACACCCTGGAGCTGATGACCCCGCAGGGCAACCAGAAGTTTGTGCTGGAAACCATGCAGAACAAGAAAGGCCAGGCTATCGACGTGGCACCGGGTTCCGGTCACATCGTAGATATCCCGGTGGGTGGTGATTTCGATCCAACCCATGCGCTGCTGATGCGCGATCTGCGCGACACCGAGAACACCCGCACTAAATAAATAGAGTGATGCGCGCGATGGAGTGTAAAGGGGAGCTGAAAGAAGATCTGCAACTCGATCTGAGCAAGTACAGCTTCTGGCGTGCACTCCGTCCTTTCTCCTTTACCGTGGCGCTGGTGATCTGCCTGACCGGCATCACCAGCGCAGCGGTATCCACGTCCTACAATCTCCTTTCCGCCATATTGGTGCTCGCCGGTGGTTTGCTTTTGCAGGCCGGTGTAAACCTGATCAACGACTATGCCGACCGGCAGCAGTTACGGCAGGAGTCCGACAGTGCTGCCCATCTGATGGCCCTGAACCGGGTGGAACAGAACTTCCGTGTCGGGATGATCTGTTTTCTGCTGGCTTCCGTGATCGCCTTTTATCTGGTGAGCCAGGTAGGCATCGGTCTACTCTGGTTGGCACTGATCGGCCTTGTCGGTGCGCTCGGCTATACGCTGGAACCGATCAACTACAAACGCCGTGGTCTCGGTGTGGTGTTGGTGTTCTGGTTTATGGGCGTGCTGATGGTGGCGGGCAGCTACTTTGCAGTAAGCGGTGAACTAACAACACAGGCATTGTGGCAGTCGTTGCCGGTCAGCCTGCTGACAGCCCTGTTGCTGCTTTCCAACGAACTGCGTGACTACGAAGCGGATCAGCGCGACGGGATTAACACCTTGAGTGTGCGGATCGGTTTTGCACCTGCCGTAAAACTCTATATGACGATGGTGTTGCTCACCTATCTGAGTGCAGTGCTGTTGTGGGCAAACGGTGCGCTGCAGTCCCTCTGGCCACTTTTACCTGGTCTGCTATGCCTTCCAGCCCCGTATCGCCTATTACAGGCGGAAGAGGGGCAACGTAAACCGCTCACGCCACTCACCGGGCGTCTGTTTCTGATCTTTGGACTGGGTTACTGCCTGGCCCTGGCGGTCTGATATCCATACTTTTCCGCGCTGCCGCAATTAAGACTAATGCCGAGCACCGAAAGCGGGGTGAATTGGTGTATAATCGCGCCACTACTAAAAACGGTCCTGCGGTGGTTGTCTGAAAACGAAGCCAATTTGGCTGCTTTGAATGTCGACCCCGCGTGCCCCATTAGAGGTGGGAGCAAGCCGTTACCTTAATGACAAAGAGCCTATTGGAGTGTCGCCGAATGAGTGTTATTCGCCAAGACGACTTGATCAGCAGTGTTGCTGATGCCTTGCAGTTTATCTCCTACTACCACCCGATCGATTTCGTTCAGGGCGTTCACGAAGCGTATCAGAAAGAGCAGAACCCAGCGGCGAAAGACGCGATGGCTCAGATTCTGATCAACTCCCGCATGTGTGCTGAAGGTCAGCGTCCAATCTGTCAAGACACCGGTATCGTTACCGTGTTTGTGAAAGTGGGCATGAACGTGACCTGGGATGCGACCATGAGCGTCACTGACATGGTGAACGAAGGTGTTCGTCGTGCATACACTCACCCGGACAACGTACTGCGTGCATCCGTACTGGCCGATCCTGCCGGTGCGCGTAAAAACACCAAAGACAACACTCCAGCGGTCATCCACTACGAAATCGTAGAAGGTGACGAAGTGGAAGTTCACGTTGCGGCTAAAGGCGGCGGCTCCGAGAACAAATCCAAGATGGTTATGCTGAACCCATCCGACAGCATCGTTGAGTGGGTTAAGAAAACTGTACCAACCATGGGTGCTGGCTGGTGTCCGCCGGGCATGCTGGGTATAGGTATCGGTGGTACTGCAGAGAAAGCGGCGGTACTGGCGAAAGAATCCCTGATGGATCCAATCGACATCCACGAACTGCGTGAGCGTGGTCCTCAGAACCGTATCGAAGAGCTGCGTCTGGAGATCATGGATGCGGTGAACGAGCTGGGTATCGGTGCACAGGGTCTGGGCGGTCTGACCACTGTTCTGGACGTTAAGATCAAGGATTACCCAACCCACGCGGCCTCTCTGCCGGTCTGCATGATCCCTAACTGTGCAGCGACTCGTCACACCCACTTCACCCTGAAAGGTGATGGTCCAGCAGTGCTGACTCCTCCAAGCCTGGAAGAGTGGCCAGAAGTAACCTTCGAGGTTGGCGCAAACACCCGTCGCGTAAACCTGGATGAGATCACTCCGGAAGCGGTTAAAGAGTGGAAAGTCGGCGAAACCGTTCTGCTGAACGGTAAGATGCTGACCGGTCGTGACGCAGCTCACAAGAAGATGGTTGAGATGCTGAACAACGGCGAAGAGCTGCCGGTAGACCTGAAAGGTCGCTTCATCTACTACGTAGGCCCGGTTGATCCGGTACGTGACGAAGTTGTAGGTCCTGCAGGCCCAACTACGTCTACCCGTATGGACAAGTTCACCCGTCAGGTTATCGAAAGCACTGGCCTGCTGGGTATGATCGGTAAGTCTGAACGTGGTCCGGTTGCGATCGAAGCGATCAAGGACAACGGCGCAGTTTACCTCATGGCTGTAGGTGGCGCGGCGTACCTTGTATCCAAGGCGATCACCAACGCCGAAGTTCTGGCATTCCCAGAGCTGGGTATGGAAGCGATCTACGAGTTTGAAGTGAAAGACATGCCGGTAACTGTTGCAGTAGACGTAAACGGCGAGTCTGTTCACAACACTGGCCCAGCCAAGTGGAAGAAGATCATCGCGGAAGAGCTGGCATAAGCCCGCTTTGAGTTGATCTGAAAAAGCCCCGCATTGCGGGGCTTTTTTGTGTCTGTGGGATATTTGCTTTTTTATGCTTGGTGCTATTGTAGGGTAGGCTTCAGCCTACCGGCAGCCTAAAGGCTGCCCTACATTCGATGTTGTTGTTAAAGCGGTGTTGCCCAACATGACAGGCCTTACTTCAACAAAATCGGCGTAAGGCCATTCTTCTCGGCGTATTCGGCCAGCTTGCCGCTTTCCTTCATCGCGGCAACAAAACGGTTTACCTCTGCCAGCCATACCTTGTCACCCTTTGGCACGGCATAAGCGTAAGGCGTCGGCGCCAGCGGATTTTCCGGAATCAACAGGCGTGCCCAGCGGGTCAGCTCGGCCATACGTTTGCCGTACGGGAAGTCAGTCATAAACACGTCCGCACGGCCGCTCTGTACTTCCTGCTCGCGCGCTTTAAAACTGTCTACCACACTCAGTTCCGCCTGTTTCAGGTAGTCACGCATCACCGGTTCCATATAGGTGCCTTTCTGCACCACCACCACGTTGCCGGTCTGGTCGATGTCGTCCCAGCTTTTAATATCGCCAGACTTCATAGAGATCGCGTAGATACCGCTGGCCAGGTGCGGGTCAGAGAAATCCATATGTGGTTTGCGGCTCTCACGCACGCCTACGCCGTGCATGGCGATATCGCAGGCATCGTTTTTCATATTTTTGACCAGCGCACCAAACGAGCTTTCCACGTAGGTCAGCTGTACATCCAGCCAGTTAGCGAAGGCGTTGGCCATGTCGATATCGATACCTTCCAGCTGGTTAGTACGGGGATTGCGGTAGGTGATGGTGAAATAGTCGGGCCAGATGCAGACTTTCAGCTCGCCACGGGCTTTGATCTGGTCGAGACGTGAGTCCGCTTGTGCGACTGGCATCAGCAGGCTCAGGCCGAGAAAGAGATAGGTCAATCGTTGTACTACGCGTTTCATGTTGTGCTTCCTGACTCAACGAAAGGGGAATAGCCGCTATAAATATCATGAAATTTCTACCATGAGCTACTTCGTGGATACACCGCTTCTGTGGTATTTTGCCTTCTCTTGAGCTGGGCCAAGATTTCTTGCAGTTCTGTTTTTTGTAGTCTGGCTCTGTGATCTGCGACAGTTTTGGCTGTGTGTATTGAGATGCGCCTGAATGAACGTTCAGTATAATCAGGCGGGTTGGCGGGCGTTTTTCAGGGAAAAACATGGGCCGGCGTGGTTTATCTATTGAGTTGTATTGATAATGTCTAGCCCTAGGGACCTGAACATCGGTGTAAGCAAGAAGCCCTTTATTGCCTGGGTCGGGGTGATTGCGTCTGCTGTATTGGTGCTGTTTACCGCCGTACTCTGGTTTAGCTTCACCCAGGCGGTGCACTCACGCAATGTGTCAGCCGAACTCTATACCCGCATGGTAGAGGGCTCGGTTACCCGCACCATTGAATCGCTCGAAATCAGCCTGATCTCAATCGTCGACGAGTTGTCCGATCAGGCGGAATACCAAACACAACACAACCAAGCGCAGGAGCGTATCGAACAGATCCTGCGCTTTGCGCCTCATATCCGCCAGATTACTGTCGTGAAGAACGGTGAGGTTTGGCTGGATTCCGCAGGCCGCCTGCCAGGTCAGCTCAACATGGCCCTGATTGGCTGTGATACCGAACAGAAGGGGAATTTTGATTCAGACCTGAAGATCGGTTTTCCTGTTGCAGGGCGTTTCCTGCCCCTGATTGGCAAACCCGAACCGGCCAGCAGACGCAGCTTGATACCCTTTGGTCTCAACTACACCAATATCGAATCCGGTGACGCGTATAAGGTCATCGCCGCACTGAATCCCGCCTACCTGAAAAACTTTATTACCGAGCTGGATCTGGGGATCAATGACGACCTCTACCTGCTGAACTTCGATGCGGATGCGTTGCTGGTTCACGGCGAATACGAAGCTCACCGGGCGCAGGTGTCGTCGCTTCTGCAGCAACTGGTTACCCAGGGGCAGGATGAAACCGCCTTGGCGACCTATGCCGATTATGTCCCGCAGGCTTACACAACAGTGCGATTGTCAGAGAAGTATTCGCTGGCCGTGGCGCTGAATATAGACCACTACAACACCTTTGTGATGTGGCGTTCTGAAAACTCCGCCCTGTTCTCCGGCCTTTTACTGGCTGGGCTGGTGATCCTGCTGTCGGCGATCGGACTGATCATCAGCTATCGCCGTTCCTTGACGATGCGCGAGCAGGTCCATCTGCTGTCTGCCGCTATTCAACAGTCCTCGATTGCTACGGTGATTACAAACGAGCAGCGTGAAATCCAGTACGTTAACGAGGCCTTTACCCGCCTGTTTGGCTACAAGCTCGGTGAACTGATCGGTAAGACCCCCGCGGTGTTGCAGTCGGAACTGACCGATGAATCGGTATATGCGGCGCTGGAAGAGAGACTGATCGACGCCAAACCCTGGCAGGGGGAGTTTATCAACCGGGATAAACAGGGCGACCTGATTACGGTGGAATCCAATATCTTCCCGGTTCAGCACCTGCATGGCGAGGATATCCACTATATCTGCATGCTGAACGATATCCGTGAGCGTAAGGATGCAGAGGAGCATATCCGTCTGCTGTCGCGGGTGGTGGAGCACTCGCCAACCATTGTGGTGATTACAGATCCCGACGGTTGCATCGAGTACGTGAACCCGATGTTTGAAGAGGTGACTGGTTACAGCAAAGAGGAAGTGCTGGGCGAAAATCCGCGCATCCTGAAGTCAGGGGAGACCGAGCAGGAGGAATACGAACACCTCTGGCAGGTGATCTCCAGCGGCGGTGTCTGGGTGGGTGAACTGCACAACAAACGCAAGGACGGCAGCTTGTACTGGGAGCGCGCCAACATCGGCTCGATCAAGGATGATAAGGGTGAGGTGATTCACTATGTGGCGATCAAGGAGATCATCACCCAGCTGAAAGAGGACGAGAAACAGCTGCGACTGGCCTCCGCCGTTTTCCAGACCGCAGCTGAAGCGATCATGGTGACTGACGCCAACAACAAGATCCAGATGGTAAACCCGTCCTTCACCAAGATTACCGGATTTGAAGAGGCAGAGGCGCTGGGCTGTGACCCGAGCATCCTTAAGTCCGGCAAACACGGTATCCATTTCTACGAGAATATCCACAATGCACTGGCGGCGCGTGGTTTCTGGGAAGGGGAGATCTGGAACAAGCGCAAGAATGGCGAGGTCTATCCGAAGTGGCTGACGATCTCTACGATGCTGGATGCGGAAGGGCAGGTGGAAGGTTATGTTTCGCTCTTCAACGACATCACCCAACGCAAGAAGAATGAAGAGCTGATCCTGCAACAGGCCAATTTTGATGCCCTGACCGGTCTGCCCAACCGTAACCTGTTCGCTGACCGCCTCTCTCAGGCGCTCAGCCGTGCCGGTCGTCTGCACCAGCGCGGAGCGTTACTGTTTATCGACCTGGACCGCTTTAAGCTCGTCAACGATACCCTGGGGCACTCCGCAGGTGATCTGTTGCTGCAGGAAACCTCCATACGTATAAAGGACTGCCTGCGCCGCAGCGATACCGCTGCCCGGCTGGGAGGCGATGAGTTTGCGATCATCATTCCTGAAATCCAGGATCCAAGCGACGTGGAAGGGGTGGCGCATAAGATTCTGGAGAGCCTGGCACAGCCGTTTAACCTGGATGAGCATGAAGCTTTTGTTTCCGGCAGTATCGGTATCACCATCTACCCCGATGACGGGCGCGACGCCGAGTTATTGGTGCGTAACGCCGATAGCGCCATGTACAAGGCTAAAGAGCACGGGCGCAACACCTATCAGTTCTACACCGCCGAGATGAACGAAGCGGCGCTGCGCAAACGCGAGCTGGAAAATGCCTTGCACCAGGCCCTGCGTGAACAGGAGTTCAGGCTGCTTTATCAGCCGATCTGGAATATTCAAACCGACACCCTGGAAGCCGTAGAGGCCCTGATTCGCTGGCATCACCCGGAGCGCGGATTGATCTCACCATCCGTCTTTATTCCGGTGGCGGAAGAGGTGGGGCTGATCAACCGGATTGGTGAGTGGGTATTGAATGAGGCCTGCCAGTTTGGTGCCCAGTTGGCACAGTTCTCGGAGACACCACCGAAGATCAGTGTGAATGTCTCCAGCCGTCAGATACAGCGCGTGGATGTGGCGGAACTGACCCGAGACATACTGCAGAAGACCGGTATGCCGGGTGATCAACTGATTGTGGAGATCACCGAAAGCATCCTGATCGACGATGAGCGTAATACCCACCGACAGCTGGAACGCTTGAGGGATATGGGTGTGGATATCGCCATTGATGACTTTGGAACCGGGTACTCCTCGTTGAGTTACCTGAAGAAGTACCCGATCACCCGCCTGAAGATCGACCGCTCCTTTGTGCAGGATGTGGGTAAGGATATCGAGGATCATGCCCTGGTAAGCGGGATTATCTCGATGGCTGAGTCTCTCTCTTTGGACGTGATCGCCGAAGGGGTGGAAACCCGCGAACAGGTAGAGTTGATCCGCGAGATGGGGTGCTACTCGATTCAGGGTTATTACTTCGACCGACCGCTGGAAGCCGAAGCGCTGAAATCCTTGCTGATCAGCCAGAAGGATCCGGAAACACTCTGCTGAGCGGGCATTGAGGACTTGGCTGCAACAGAGTGTTCGTTAACCTGTTAAGCAATTCTCTGGTATAGTCCTACTCAGTTTGGGTATCGTACCGGTGCCCGTGATCTCTTCCGTCGTCCCTGACGGCCGTTTCTATACGTTTCTGAATGTCTGACTATTACACACAAAATCCGGCAGCCCGTTGGCTGGCGCTGGCCAGTATCTGTATTGCTACGTTTCTGGTCCCGCTGTCGATGTCAGCGATCAACATTGCCCTGCCTGCTATTGCCGATGAGCTGCAGGCCGATGCGGTGCTGCTCAGCTGGGTACCAACCTCCAACCTGCTGGGCAGCATGATGCTGATGCTGCCTGCCGCGCGTGTGGCAGACATTATCGGGCGCAAGAAGGTGTACATCGTTGGTGTGCTGATGTTCTGCGTCACCTCGCTGATGGTGATCTGGATCGAAACCATCGAGTGGTTGCTGGTGTCCCGTTTTCTGCAGGGCCTGGCGAGTGCGATGGTGTTTGGCACCGGTATGGCGATTGTGACCTCGGTGTTTGCCAACGGTAAACGGGGTACCGCGCTGGGCCTGACCGCAACTTCGGTCTACCTCGGCCTGACCTGCGGTCCGATGATCGGTGGCTGGCTCACCGAGGTGTTGGGCTGGCGTTCGGTGTTCTGGGCGCCGGTACCCTTTGCGCTGATCTCGGTATTGCTGGTGGTCATGAACGTGAAAGGGGAATACAAAGCCGAAGGCAAACAGAAACTCGACTGGGTGGGCAGTGGTTTGTTTGCGCTTTGGATCAGTGCGTTTTTCTTTGGCCTCTCCGGTTTGCCCGATCCAAGCTACTTCATCTGCCTGCTGGCCGGTGTTGCGCTGTTCTTCCTGTTTCTGCGTCAGCAGGGGAGTGCGGAATATCCACTAGTTCGGTTAAAGGTGCTGGCCAACAACAAGGTGTTCAGCCGCTCGATGATCTCCAGCGTGTTTATGTACGGCGCGCACTATCCGGTGCTGTTTCTGATGAGCCTGTATCTGCAGTACCTGAAGGGGATGTCTCCGAGTGAATCGGGGCAGCTGATCCTGCTGCAGGCGCTGGTGATGGCCTGTCTGGCACCGTTTGCCGGGCGCCTGTCTGATCAGTTTGAACCACGCATTATCGCTACCACCGGTTGTCTGATATATGGCAGCGGTTTTGCCATGTTGCTGTGGATTGATGCCAGCAGTTCGCAGGCTTATATCGCCGCGGCATTGCTGGCGCTGGGGATGGGCTTTGGGCTGTTCTCCACGCCCAACAACAACGCCGCGATGGGCTCGGTACCGCCGGATCGTCTCAGTATTGGTTCTGCGCTGATGAACCTGTCCCGTACCATGGGCAATATGTTCAGTATGACGCTGGTGGTGTTGCTGGTGAACCTGGTGATGGGGGAGGCCGAGATTACACCGGAGCAGTACCCGGATCTGTTGCGGGTGATCAAGGTGGCCTTTGCGCTGGCGCTGGCCTATACCCTGGTGGCGGCCTACGCATCCTATTCCCGTGGTAACGTGCGCAGCGCGTAAATAGGCACAATATACGGCGGCTACCGGTTCGGGCTAATATAGAGGGCAGTATTAGCCTTGATCGAGTAGTGCTGCCTTCATGTCCCGAAAGCAAGATCTGACATCCCCAACCCACATCGATACCGATGATGCCTGGGTCAGCGTTATCCAGAAGATGGATGAAGCGTACGCTGAGCTGGTGCATTCACAGGTTGAAGTGGAGGAGAAAAACGCCGAACTGGAGGAAGCCCGAAGCTTTTTCCACAGCATTCAGAGTTCAATGAGTGATGTGCTGATCGTCTGTGATCAGAACGGTGTGATCGAAGGGGTGAACAAAGCGCTGGAAGCGCTGACCGGACGCGGTGAAGAGGAGCTGATCGGTACCCGCTTTACCGATCTGGTGGTGCAAAAATACCACGCCAAGATCAACACCTTTATGGGACAACTGCGTATCCAACCGGTGCGGGACTGTGAAGTCGAGCTCATCGGGCGTGAGGGCGAAGTTCCGCTCTCCATGAACTGCTCCCCACGCAATAACCACCGTGGCCGCCTGATTGGCATGGTGATGCTGGGGCGACCGTTGGGTGAATTGCAGAAAGCCTACAAGGAACTTAACGCTGCTCACGCCGAGCTGAAACTGGCGCAGGAACGCCTGGTGCAGTCGGAAAAGATGGCTTCACTGGGTCGCCTGGTGGCGGGTGTGGCCCATGAGCTGAACAACCCGATCAGCTTTGTGTACGGCAACATGCATGCCCTGCAGCGCTACACCGACCGTCTCTGCACCTACTTTGATGCAATCAACGAGGGCAACAGCCGCGAACAGCTGCGTGCGATGCGCGAGAAGCTGCGCCTTGATAAAGCGATCCGGGATCTGAACTCGCTGGTGGAAGGTACCATGGAGGGGGCTGATCGGGTCAAAGAGATCGTCAACGATCTGCGCCAGTTCTCCTCCACCCAGGAATCAGAGAAGGCGCAGTTTGATCTCTCCCACGTGATCAAGACCGCGCTGCACTGGATCATCAAAGAGAGCAAAACACCGATCGATCTGGTGGATAACGTACCCGATGATCTGACCGCCTTTGGCCACTCCGGCCAGATCCACCAGGTGGTGGTCAACCTGATCCAGAATGCCGTGGATGCGATGGAGGGCTGTGATCCCAAACACCTTGAGCTGAGCACCCAGCAGCACGATGGCAAGGTGATCTTTGAGGTGCGTGATAGCGGCAGCGGCATCCCAGACGACTTTCTCTCCCGCCTGTTTGACCCGTTCTTTACCACCAAACCGGTAGGGCAGGGCACGGGGCTGGGGCTCTCGATCAGCTACGGTATAGTGTCCGAGCACGGTGGCGAGCTGGAGATTCTGAATCATCCTGAAGGCGGTGCACTTGCACGCCTGACCCTGCTGGCCGAAGAAGACCTGACGGAGGCCAATCATGCCTAATCTGCTCTGGCTGCAGTCCGGTGGTTGTGGTGGCTGCACCATGTCACTGCTCAATGCCGAATCCCCTGATTTGATGACCCTGCTGGAAGCGGCCGGGATTGACCTGCTCTGGCATCCTTCATTGAGTGAACAAACCGGACGGGAAGTGGCGCAACTGCTGGAAGCGATTGTCAGTGGTGAACAACCGCTGGATCTGCTCTGCATTGAGGGCTCGATGATGATGGGGCCGCAGGGCACGGGGCGTTTTCATATGCTCGGTGGAACCGGCAAGCCGATGATCGAGTGGGTACGTGAACTCTCCGCAAAAGCGAAGTACACACTGGCAGTGGGTTCCTGTGCCGCCTACGGCGGTATTACCGCGGCAGGTAACAATCACACCGAAGCGACCGGATTGCAGTTTGATGGCGAACTACCCGGCGGTCTTTTAGGCGATGACTATTTATCTGACAGCGGCTTTCGGGTGGTGAATATCGCCGGTTGTCCAACCCATCCCGATTGGGTGACTGAAACACTGATCAGCATCGCCCTGGGTGAACACAGCGAAGAGAATCTGGATACATTGGGACGTCCGCGTATGTATGCGGACCAACTGGTGCACCACGGCTGCAACCGCAACGAATACTACGAGTACAAAGCCAGCGCCACGGCACCGGGTGAGCGTGGCTGCATGATGGAGAACATGGGCTGCTTGGGTACCCAGGCCCATGCTGACTGCAATATTCGCGACTGGAACGGTCACGGCTCCTGTACCAGCGGTGGTTACGCCTGTATCAATTGCACGGCACCCGAGTTTGAAGAGCCCGGCCACAGCTTTGGCAAAACACCGAAGATTGCCGGAATCCCGGTGGGGCTGCCAACCGATATGCCCAAAGCCTGGTTTGTGGCATTGGCTTCGCTTTCAAAAGCCGCTACGCCTGATCGCCTGAAGGAGAATGCCACCTCCGAGCAATTGATCTATCCACCCACCATCCACAAACGCAAAGGTTAAGCAGGGGCAGCAGTATGAGTCGTATTTTGGTTGGTCCCTTCAACCGTGTGGAAGGGGACCTGGAAGTCTCACTGGATATCGACGGTAACCAGGTGCGCAGTGCGCGGGTGAATTCACCCCTGTACCGTGGTTTCGAGCAGATCATGCTCGGTCACGATCCGATGGATGCGCTGGTTTATACACCACGTATCTGCGGAATCTGCTCGGTCAGCCAGTCCGTTGCCTGCGCCCAGGCGCTTGCCAACTTGATGCAGCTGGAGATGCCGGCGAACGGCCAGCACTGTACCAATCTGGTCCTCGCCAACGAGAATATGACCGACCTGCTCACCCACTTCTATCTGTTCTTTATGCCGGACTTTGCCCGCCCGGTGTATGCCGGTGAAGACTGGTTTGAAAAAGTGGAACAGCGCTTTAAAGCCACCAAGGGTGATGCCAGCCGTGTCATGCTGCCTGCCCGTGCTGAGTTCCTGCACCTGATGGGGCTGCTGGCGGGTAAGTGGCCACACACTCTCAGTTTGCAGCCCGGTGGCACGACCAAGCCGGTTGAACCGCAGGAGCGCATCCGCCTACTGACTATCACCGCGGCCTTCCGGCGTTTTCTGGAAACGGAGCTGTTTGGTGATGATCTGAATGTGATCGCCAGCCTGAAATCCGTGGCTGAGCTGGAACAATGGCGTCAGCAAAAGCCTTGGTACAGCAGTGACTTCCGCACCTTTCTGCACCTGAACGAATCGCTGGAACTGCATAACCTGGGGCGAGCTACTGACCAGTTCCTCAGTTATGGGACCTATCCTCAGGGGGAGCAGAGAGTCTTTAAATCCGGCATCTACGTAGGAGGTGAACACTTACCCCTCAACAGTGCGGACATCTCTGAAGACGTATCCCATACCTGGATGGAAAACGGCGACCAGCCCCGTCATCCTTCCCAGGGAAAAACCATCCCGTCCCTGGAAAACGAAGAAGGCTACAGCTGGTGTAAGTCGCCTCGTCTGAATCACCAGGTAGTCGAAGTCGGTGCTTTGGCCCGTCAACTTATCAACGGCCACCCACTGGCACAGGATCTCGTTACGCAACAGGGCGGTAACGTTCACAGCCGTATCGTTGCACGCCTGCTGGAGCTGGCGATCATCATTCCTCAGATGCAGGAGTGGGTAAAAGCGATCGATCCAAAAGCACCGTTCTGCAATCACACAGAACTGCCTAACAGTGGCTCATCCTTCGGCATGATTGAAGCAGCGCGGGGTTCGCTTGGTCACTGGCTGGAAGTAAAGAAAGGCAAGATCCACAACTACCAGATCATCGCCCCAACCACCTGGAATTTTTCACCAAGGGATCAGCAAGCAGTGCCGGGAGCTTTGGAACAAGCGTTGGAAGGTACACCGGTTAGGGAAGGGGAGAGTGAACCGGTTGCGGTTCAGCACGTGGTGCGGTCATTTGATCCGTGCATGGCCTGTACAGTTCACTGATCGAAAGCTGACAGTTGGAAACGTGCCGTCGATCAGAAAGTAAAGGGTAGGAGTGGGATTAGATCCCACAGCCTCCACCTGAACAACCGCCACCTGTCATGCATGGTGGGAGGTTCTGGCTCTTCAGGGGATTGCTTTTCACCACGCCACCGGTTGTCAGCAGTTTAGTGATTGGGGAATCCGGTGGTGTATCACCAGGCTCCATCCCGGTTACGTCGCACAGGTCCTGCCAATTGGACAGCTTAAGCGCCATCGGATGGCGAGCTTCGTAGATGTTACCTGTCAGTTCGCAACGGTAATCGTAAGTTGGCATTTGTTTCTCCAGATGTCTTTCGTCCCTGATTGTGGGGCTACCACGCGTAGCGGCTGATTATACACGGGAATCTGCTTTGTAGCAGATTTCTATGAATGATTCTGATTCTTATTAATCCAGCCGTTACTTGCCATAATCTTTTCGTAGGTGATTCCGCTTGGGTTAGCGCTGTATGCCTCCTTTCGCAAACGGGCTGTGTGGCCGTATGTAGAGGGTGTTACATTTTGTTTGAATTTCAACTTTGGCTTAGGCTGATTAAGCAGAGGTTTTAGCGTATTATCAACGCCTTGCATTGTGCCTTGTAATCAGCAACTTAGACCTGCTGTTTGTTGTAGTTTTTGGTGCGCGAAGCCGTTTAAACGTACTTGTATTCTTGTTTGAACTTTCAATACTAAACGGAGTGGAAGTCTGTACGTAAATAGCGTTTAACCCGTGTTGGCTGTTAAAGATGTTATGAATTTTCCCTTTTTGATACTCGCTTCAATACTGATTCTCGCCTCACGGAGTGTCGTGGCAGAGGTGTCTCCTGTGGATGAGGTGGATTATTCATTGGAAGAGGCTTATTTCTCCACCATCGCATCTGGCCATCTGGAAGCTGTGCGCAAAGCGCCTGGTGTTATCAGTGTTATCTCTTCCTCTGATATGGAAGCGATGGGTGCGACCCATCTGGATGAGGTATTGGAAGCAGTATCCGGTTTGCACGTGGTGCGCTCTGATCTCAACCGTCTGGAACCGGTTTACAGTATTCGGGGCATCCACAGTGGTTTTTCTGCACAGGTCCTGGTTTTGTTTAACGGTATGGAACTGAAGAACCCATTTAATGGCGGCCTTCCTTCCGCCTTTCGGTTGCCCCTGAATGCCATTGAACGTATCGAAGTGATCAAAGGTGCAAGCTCTGCGTTGTATGGTGCAGATGCTTACTCGGGTGTGATCAACATTGTGCCTAAAAGGGTAAGGGATTATGCACCTGCGATTGCTCAGATGCGTTTAGGCAGTTTTGATAGCCGGGATTTCACTGTGCAGTATCAACATCAGGATGCGCTGGGGGCAGGCTACTTTTTCTCACTGGAGCACCAGGAGAGTGGAGGCGATCCTTCTCGTACACTTTCACAGGATCTGCAAACCCTGAATGATCTGGCGTATGGAACCAGTGCCTCATTGGCGCCGGGTGAGCTGAATACGAACTATTCAGTGACCAACATGATGCTGAATGTGGAAAATGATACCTGGAGCTGGAACAACTGGTACTGGAGTAATCTGGATGCAGGCACCGGGCAGGGGGTTGCCCGTGCATTGGATAAAGACGGATTTGTAGACTCCACGTCGTTTATCTCCCATCTGCAGTATCGCAGTATTGTCGATCATGGTTTGTCGGTAGAGAGCAATCTGAAATATCACTTTTCTGATGCCGACAGTCTGTTCAAACTGTTTCCTGACAACAGCCGTCTGCCTATCGGCAGTGATGGTAATCCCTTCACGGCTCCGGGTAATTTGGTGACATTCACCAATGGTGTAATAGGATCGCCAGCCTATAAAGCACATAAGGGCTACTTTGATACCAGTTTTCAGTTTATTGGATTGGAGAACCATATAGTTCGGGTTCAGTTGGGCGGACAATATGTTGCTCTGCGCACCGGTGAACGCAAAAACTACGGGCCAGGTGTTTTGGACGGCAGTGAGACTGTGGTGGATGGATCTTTGACCGACGTAAGCGATCAGTCCGAGGTATTTCTGGCAGATCAGGAGCGTCACAATGTATTTGTTGCATTGCAGGATCAGTGGGATATTCAGGATTACTGGACGCTGACATTGGGCGGTCGGTTGGATCAATACTCTGACTTTGGTCGGGTCTTTAATCCAAGAATGGGATTGGTATGGGAGCCTGGTCACAACTTTACGGGCAAGCTGTTATACGGTGAGGCTTTCCGGGCGCCTTCATTTAGTGAGCTTTATCTAAAGAACAATCCGAGTGGTCTGGGTTCTGAAACCCTGAAGCCAGAACGTATAAAAACCTACGAGCTGGTCGCAGATTACCAGGCTGCGCCGTCGCTTAGGCTGATTAACACGCTTTACTTCTACAAAGCAGAAGACCTGATTGCCAACCGGTTGGTCGGCAGTGTTTTTCAGTTCCAGAATGCGGTGCAACAGGAAGGCTACGGTTTCGAAGTTGAGAGTCACTGGCGTGCCAACGATGCGCTGAACCTGAAAGCGCAGTACAGCTACCAACATAGTGAGAACAGCGATACGGGTGAGGCGGTGGCGGACGTGCCCAACCACACAGCCTATTTGGCGGTGGATTACCGCTTATCGGATCAGTGGCGGTTGCACCTGAACAACCACTGGATCGGCTCCAGCTTCAGGGCGTCAGGTGACAGCCGTGACAAACTGAGCGGTTATTCCTGGACCACGCTTAAGCTCACCAAAGCGTTTGAGCCTGAAGGTTTGAGTGTTGCCTTGATCGTTAAAAACCTGCTGGATGAAAACGCCCGCGCACCTGCCTCCTCCATTATTCCGAATGACTACCCACTGGAAGGGCGCAGTATTTGGGGTGAGCTGACCTATCATTTCTGATTCGTATTCCACAGGGGCTGAGTGTTTTGCCCCTGTGTGGTCTATCTGGCGACTCTATCAGCCATTCAGTTCAGAAATCTCGATGGCAGTGGCTTCAGCCAATAGCTGCTCGACCGTTTGTCCTTCTTGTGTGCGTTCCAGACAGGCAAAGCGGTTCTCGCCCTGGTTGGTGCGGTATTCCACATAGATAAACCAAACATCCTGCGGGTTTTGTTGCCTGTCTTTGCGTTTGCCGTCGGCTAGCCAGATCTTGAGTGGGCGCAGGCTTGCCTTATGGCTGCGGGTAAAGGTGCGTTGCCAGTGGTTATCGGTCACCGGTTCCAGGTTCAGTTCGGAATCGTGTGCAGAAAGAGTGTGTGCTTCAAACATGATGGGCTCCCATAGTGTTTATGAGAGCTGACGTGTGGGGCGTACCTGATTGGTTGTCGGTCGACCACATCGCTGTTTCACAGCAAACCACCTTGCCCAGGTTTGGCAGGTTGGCGAGGACGTCAGCCCTTCTCTTGATGTATAAGATGAAGACGTTACTCTACTTCGAGTGTGGTTGAATGGCAAGCGTGCAGAGGAAAGTCAGGGCGATGCAGATTAAAGAGATCGAACAGCAGTTTCTGCGAGTCGCGGATTTGCCGCAAGTAGAGTTGCGTTCAACCCGCTGCAGTACACAGGGTTACAAATCACATAGCCATGCAGAGTTTTCCATTGGCTACCTGCATTCAGGTAGCACCTGCCTGACCAGTGATGGAAGGGAGCAGCAGATCACGCAAGGTGATCTGGTAATCATTGAGCCGGGCAAAGTGCACGCCTGTAATCCGATCGACGGCGGATCTCGTGGTTACCATATGCTCTATATCGATGCGCTGTGGTGTCTGGAATGGTTATCTACCCTTTATGAAAAGTCGGTCTCTAAATTCTGTTGTGAGCAGACGGTTATTCGTGATCCAAAGGTGACCGAGCCGTTTCTGACGCTGGTGGATCTGCTGCAACGGGGTCATGTAAGTGAGGCTTCGGCAAAGCTGGATCATCTGGCTGTTGCGTTGCTGGCGCCTTATTGTGCACCGATAGATACTGCCGGCATATCAGATGAACGCGCGGTCAGAGTCAAACAGCAGCTGTTAAGTGAATTGAGCAATCCTCCGGCCTTGGAGCAGCTCGCTGAGGCCGAAGGTTGCACTCGGGAAGCATTGATCCGCTTGTTTAAACGTCATTACGGCATTACACCCATCGCTTTTGCAAACAATGCCCGCATCGAGCATGCCAAGTTATTGCTGCGGCAGGGTAGAGCCATTGTGGATGTCGCGCAGGACATTGGTTTTGCCGATCAGAGCCAGTTTCACCGTACCTTCGTGAACTACACCGCCTCCACCCCTCGCCAGTATCAGCAGGCAGGATCAATTTCCGACAATAACGGCTAATCTCTCAGGCGTAAGCTCCTCGTGGTTGATGTTATCCGTACGAAGGAGTTTGTGATGTCGCTGGAGTTATTGTTTCCTACCGCCTTTCCTGCGCTGGTTTTAGCGCACTTTATCGCGTTGTTGAGTCCGGGTCAGGACTTCTTTCTGATTACCGCTAACGCGATCCGTCATGGCTTGCGTGGCAGTCGATTTATCTGTGTTGGTGTCGCCCTGGGCAATGCGGTTTATATCGCCGTGGCGATTCTGGGTTGGACCGGTATCCGCGACAATCCTGTGATTTTTACCGTGATTGAATTTGCCGGAGCGCTTTATCTATTGTGGATAGGGCTGCAGCTGCTGCGCAGTAAACCTCAGGCAATGGCAGAAGGGCAGGGGGAAATTGAGGCCCCTGGAGTGCTGAAACAGCTGTTGCTTGGCTTCAATTCCGCCTTGCTCAATCCCAAGAATGCGCTGTTTTATATGAGCCTGATGGCGGTGATTTTGGGGTCGGATGTAACCCTGATACAGCAGGTCAGTTGTGGGATTTGGATGATGCTGGCAGTACTGCTGTGGGATCTGTTGGTCGCCCGCTTGATCGGTTTGTCGCGGATCAGAGAGGCGCTCAACCAGCGTATTCATCTGGTTGAGCGCGGAGCCGGAGCAGTGTTGGCCAGTTTGGGCGTTGGGATCTTCCTACAGACCAGCCGCTGACCAATACACAATTATCCCAGCTGTGCCTGAACCTCTTTTAGAAACTGGCGGGCTTCCTCTTCAGAGGGAATCTCTTCTGCCAGCTTGCTCAGGGCAGCATCCAGGTTGAGTGCTGATTTTAAGATGTCATCGCAGATGATGGGGGCGACCGGGCCGATGTACTCCGCCAGGCATGTCTCAATGACGCTACGTTGCTCATCTGAGCATTCGAACACCGGTGCCGGTACACAATCATCATCCTGACTAGCGGTTTGTGTTTTGATCTCCGCCAGGGTGTTCAGAATCTCTCCGGTGGGCGGTAGCGGGGTGCGCTGATCGGTGATCATGCCCTCCTGAAAATGATGACGGGCGTTGGCGATCTCACCCATAGCATCAAGTGCTTCAATGCCGTGCAGGTTGAAGTAGTAGATAAATACAATTTCGCCTTCGGTGAGGATCATATGCGCAGACCGGTTGCAGTCGGTGGAGATAAACAGGCTGCCCGTCGCCTCCTTGCGACAGAGCTGTCTGATCTCTTCTACAACCTGCGCAAACGGCAGATAGTTTCCGGACATCGTGGTTTACCTCTCGCGCAGGCGATCAATGGTGATCTGCAAACTGGTATCCATCCGCTTGATCGCTTTGGCCAGTGCGCCGATCTCATCTTTACGATCGGTGCCCTCGATTTCGGCGTCGGTCTGCCCGCGGCTGATCCCTTCTGCAATCCCGGTCAGGCGAGCAACCGGATTCAACACCAGATGCCCCATCATGATGTACAGCACCAACGAGGCGACAATGGCGCTGGCGATGGCACCGAGAATGGCGTTGCGGCTCAGGGTGTAGGCCTCGGCCATCACTTTCTCTTTCTCCAGAACAACGCCGATCATCCAGTTACTGCCAAACAGGCCTCGCAGACGGCGGTAGCTGGTCATTACCGTGGTGCCATCAAGCTCTAGCTCCTGCAGTTCAGAACTCAGGCGTGGCTGCTTGCCGGTAAACAGAGCGCTGATCGGTTTGCCGTTAAAGTGGGTGTCCGGATGGCTGATGATCTCGCCCTTGGAGTTCAGCAGGAAGGCGTATCCGGTACCGTTGAAGTTCAGTGTGTTTACGGCATCAGACACGGTCTTCAGGCTCAGGTCACCACCAAAGGCACCTTTAAATTCACGGCCATCGTAGATACTGGCAACGGCGGAGATAAGGATATCGTTGGTGGCGGAGTCGGCGTAAGGATCGGTCAGGATCGCCCGGTTATGGTTGCGGGCGCGGTCGTACCAGGGACGCACACGGGCGTCCCAGCCTTCGCCTGGGTTCCAGTCCGGGTTATTGGAGATTGGCTGGCCGTTATGATCCAGGCCGCCAAACATCAGGATGAATTCCTGCTCAAGCAGGGGGCGATCCATGGTGGTCTGGATCGCTTCTTCGCTGAAATCGTCGGAGATGGTTTGCGCCATCATATCGATGATTGCCAGTTTGCCGTTCAGCCAGTTGGTGATTTGGTGTGAGAGGGCAACCGTGGCTTCGTTAATGCGGTTTTCGGTACGTTCGTACAGGGCGTTTTGCACAGTGTGGTATTGGGTCCAGGCGAAAAGCGAGAACGCAAGGACGATCACGGCAGAGGTTGCCAGTGGTACTTTGTGTGAGATTTTCACGGTGGTATGCCTTTATCGGAAACCAGTCCGAGGTGTCGGTGGTTTCAGTTTTTATTTTTGTTTTCAGGCCGCTGTCTAATTAATTCAGGCCGCGTTTTTTCGGAGACTAAATTTAATTCTCTGAAAAGATATAGGGTGGGTATTACAGTCGGTGCGGGTATTTATCTGGTCCATTACTACATCCCAGTCAGTAATCAAATTAGCCAAAGTATTAACCGGTCGAACAGTTTGCCTAAAATATAAGCAGATATGTCGGCTCATTAGTGCCAATTTTTGATGCTGTATTGGGCCAGGTGAAAGGCTGTAAGATATTTCAGTATTAAAACTTTTTATCTTTGCAGTGGGATACTGGAGTGCTCTAAATCGTTTCAGTTATTACCTGTTTTGGTTTTTTTTCCGTCGCACTGTTCATTGCGTAACAATAAGATGTGCCGGACTGCTTGGCTCGATACATGGCCGCATCGGCTTCGGTAATGAGCTCTTCAGAACTGCTGCATGGATTTGGATAGACCGCAATTCCGATGCTGGCGCTTACGTTAATCCCCAGATCATTAATGACGACCGGTTTTTGGATCAGCTTCTGCAGGTGGGTAACGATTTTGCCAATGTCGGTTGCCCCGTTGACAGCAGGGGCGATTATCACAAATTCGTCTCCGCCATAACGCGCGATGGTGTCGGTAGAACGCATGCCATCTCTTAATCGTGCGGCCAGGGTGACCAGCAACTTGTCGCCGACCTCATGGCCATGGGTATCATTCACCGGTTTAAAGCCGTTCAGGTCAATAAAGAACAGAGCAAGTGGGGTACCGTTGCGGTCTGCATGGGCGACCTCCAGCTCCAGGCGGTCATAGAAGACTCGCCGGTTGACCAGGCCGGTCAAGGCATCGTGATTGGCAAGCTCTGCCAGCTGCCGCTCTTTGTCGCGGTGATGACTGATATCGATGACGGTCGTCAGATGCAGTACCTGGCCATCCAGCTGAAATTGTTTGTCATGCAGCTCTACGGCAAAGCGTTTTCCATCGGCTTGCAGACCAAACCAGCCACTTTCAGACAGTTTAAAGAGTGCCTGGCGGGTTAGTGACGTGATATCTGCATTTTCATAACCAAAGGTTTCTCGTGCCAGGGCATTCGCCATACGGATTCTGCCACGTCGGTCGCTGATCAACAGGCAGGAAGAGGTGTTGTCCAGTAGCTCGGAGAGGTGGCTGATTAGTTGTGACGAGGCGAGGCTGCTGTGGCGGAAGAGCTGGATTATATGAGCGAAGTTGAACAGCGCCAGTAGAAAAGTTAAAAGCTGCGCAATGCGCAGACGTTCGGTCTTTTCCCGGGACATCTCCTCGATGCGGGTTGTCAGACGGTTCATCAGCTTCAGTAGCGAGTTGTTTCGCGCCTCCAGCACCTGCTTCAGTGATTCAACCGTTGCCATAGAGTGGTCCCCCTGAATAAAGCGCCGAGCGAGCGGGATCAGGGGAGAAAGTTCCAGCTCTGTAATCGACAGTATCTCTGCAAGCTGTAAGTCGTGACGTACAGAGAATCTGACCACTTCTCCACGGCTGTCTATGACATCGCCACCATGATTAAAGCTATCCAAGGTTGAGGAGAACAGCAGAAATACGCTGGTGAACTCTTGGCTGTATCGCTTAAATTCATCTGTGCCAGGCTGCGTGTGGTGTAGTTGCAGAGCGGACTTGGTCAGCTGCTGCGACAACATACGTTGGCGACCGGCTATGTTGATCGCGAGGGCGTCCGACTCGACTTCCTGGGTGATCTTTACGTTGATACCCAGGATTGCAAAGTCCAGAACAAGGAAAATGCAGATCGCGATAAACAGCGAACGGCGGTTATTGGGCTGGTGGGAGCTGAACAGACTCATCCTGATACCGGGGTAGTGGTTCTACGACATTCCTTCGACGCGATAAACCTAGCCCCGGACTACAAATTTTTCCATGGTTGTGGGCTGAATCTGTTCATAAATTGACACCGCTCACACTTTGTTTGGATTTTGCCTTAGTGGGTTGATACCCCTCCCGTAAATACAGCTCCTTTCCGTTACTACGTACTTCCAAATCTGTTTAATTATTTTATGCCGCAGCCGATTCCTGGTCGACATAAGTGGCGGCGATATCGATAAAGGTTTGTTCCAACGCCAGGAAAGCATCAACCACCATGGGGTCAAAGTGGCTACCACGACCCTCAACGATAATGTCGCGGGCTTTTTCGTGTGGGAAGGCCGGTTTGTAGACACGCTTTGAGGTCAGCGCGTCATAGACATCTGCCAGCGCCATCAGGCGACCAGAGATCGGAATTTCTTCACCCTTGAGCCCCTTTGGATAGCCACGGCCATCCCACTTTTCATGATGGGTCAGGCTGATCTCCCGGGCGATCTGCAGGAAGGAGTTGCTGCCCAATTGTTCTTCTGCAACCGCCAGTGCATCGGCACCGATCTGGGCATGGCCTTTCATGATCTCGAACTCTTCGTCGGTGAGTTTGCCCGGCTTGAGCAGGATATTATCGGGGATACCCACCTTGCCCACATCGTGCAGCGGCGCGGACTTGTAGAGCAGGTCAATGGTCTCGGGATCCAGCTGATCGCGGTACTTGTCCTGTCTGGCTAACTCTTCAGCCAGTACGCGCACGTAGTTCTGGGTGCGCAGGATATGCCCGCCAGTCTCGTTGTCACGGGTTTCCGCCAGGCTCGCCAGGCCGAGAATACTGGCATCACGGGTGATGCTCAGCTCTTGCGTACGGGCTGCCAGGGCCTTGATCATCTGATTGGTGTGCACCGCCATCAGACCAAATTCGTCATTACTGGTCACCGGTACCTGTATGTCCAGTTCACCGTTGCTGACACGGGCGAGGGTGGCGTTTTCGGCGCCTATGAATAGCTTCAGATTGCGGGAGTAACCGACAATTATCGCCAGTATGTACACCATCATGGCGCCAATCACGAAGACGATCTCACCCAGGATGTAACGCTGAGAGGTTTGCAAAGGGATGCTGTCGCCGGTGTGGATCAGCCACTCCAAATCCTTGTTGATCACCAGGAATACCACGCCAATCACGGAGACGGCGCAGACCGCTGCAAACCATACGAATTTCTGGGTAAGTGGATAGGGATTGTCGTCCGGCTGTAGTTGTTCGTCAGATGCGGTGAGTTTTTGGGCCAGCAGATATTCGCGAAACAGGGCCAGTTCACAGGCGATCAGGAAGCCAAGTACGGACATCCCTACAATCACCTTACCGGCACTTTCCATCGGAAAGCCGTAGTTAAGCCAGTTATAAAGTCCGAGGCCGGCGCCAAAGGTTAGAAACAGCCCCAAGTCTATTTTGAACTGCTGTTTGACTTGCTGTTTGTAGGCGCGTTGTTCCAGCCCTGCTTCAAGCTTCATACGTATAGCCCATTGCACGCAGAATGCGATCAGTATGGGGACCAGAAGCTGTGCTGTGGTCAGTGAATCAAGAAAAGGGCATACCTGAACGCCATAAAGTGCGAACAGTAGCATTGCTGTCAAATAATGGAGCGTGGTGCGCTTGGTAATCGACTGCATGATGGCGGTTAATCCTCTGCGGTGTACTTCAGCCCTTATCCCAGGGAAACACAATTAAATTGCAGGTTCTAATCCTCTGAGCCCAGAAACAATTTATAGGTTCAAATTCCAAAAAGTAAAATTTGTTGTATTAAAGACAAATCACTTTCGTGGCTTTAATCATATAAAACGTTGTTACGGTGAACTGCGGTAGAACTCCTGATCAATATTGGCTATGTTCTTAGCACATGCCGCACCCTTGAGAAGTAATTGAATGACCATCGCATCAGTATTCTCTCAGTTAAATCAGGCCTATCTTCTTATTTCACTTTCTGACTGGTCACTGGTTGTCGTCAACGAAAGTGCATCTCGTATGCTTCGGCTGAATGCTGATACTCTTGAACAGGGTGCTTTATGGAATAAAACCCTTAAACCGTTGTTGCAGGAACGCGGACAGGAGGGTGATCTGGTATTTCACTGCGGTCAGTCATTATTTCAGGCGCGCTGTTCTCAAATCGAAACCGATAATGGCGCCTATCTTGCGGTCAGTGTGGTGCCTTTTCTGTCCACCTCTAGCCAGCAGCAGGATGTATTTGCCCTGCTGGATAATCTGGGTGCGTACGTGTACTGCAAGGATGTGAATTTCCGCTACACCTATGTCAATCAGCAGGTGTGCCAGCTTTTTGGTTATCCACTGGATGAGGTCATTGGCCACAGCGATGTGCGCTTCTTCGGAGAGGAGACCGCTCAGCGTCTGGTGGAGGAGAGCGACCGCTATGTAGTGGAAGAGGGGCAGGTGGTGGAGCGTGAGGAGGTGAACTATGTGCCGGAGTTTGATGAATACCGCCACTACATCACTGTGAAGAAGCCGCTGCACAACGAGTTGGGTGAGATTGTTGGTTTGTTTGGCATATCCACAGACATCACCGAGATGCGCCTTGCTGAAAAGAAGCTGCGCGATAGCGAGACCAAGCTCAGTACCATACTGGATAACGTTGGGGCTTACATTTACATCAAAGATGCCGAGCGCCGTTTCCGCTACATCAACAAAAAAACCGAGGAGTTGTTTGGTCGCGGTAGCGATGAAATCCTCGGTATGAACAATTATGAACTGCTGGGAGAGGTACAAGGGGAAGAATTTGATCGTACCGACCGCCTCGTTTTTGAAACCAAGCAACGTCTCACCTGCATTGAATCCTTTCATGCGGGGGAGGACACCTATTATTACTGGTCGGTAAAAATCCCACTGGCGAGCGCAAACGGTGAGATCGATCAGTACATCGGTATGTCGATGGATATCACCGAGCAGAAGCAACTCGAATATCAGGTACGCGAGGCTAATAAGGCACTTAACGACAAGATCGAAGAGATCAGCCAGCTCAAGGATAAATTGCACGAGCAGGCGGTTCGGGATGCCCTGACCGGGCTATACAACCGCCGTTATCTGGAAGACCGGGTCGAGGAGCTGTTTAGCGATCGCCGTCAGAGTCACTGCTCCCTGCTGATGATCGATGTGGACCACTTCAAGCAGGTTAACGATAAGTTGGGACACAAGAAGGGCGATCAGATACTGCAATTGTTGGCGAAGCTGTTGGAAGAGGAATGCCGTGCCGATGACCTTGTGTGTCGCTACGGCGGCGAAGAGTTTTTGATTGTGCTGCCCGGCAGCGACGCCCCAACTGCGTATCAGAAAGCCGAGTGGATTCGACAACGCTACGCGATGTTAGTTGGGGAAAGCTGTCCCGAGGTTGTTGGCAGTTCGATATCTGTGGGGGTAGCGGCAGCACCGATGCATGGTGCTGACTTTGCCGCGGTCTATCATTGTGCAGACAATGCGCTCTATCAGGCAAAAGCGTTGGGCAGGAACTGTTGCGTTATTGCCGCGGCATCATAAGGCCGCCTGAACTTGACGTAGCTCAAGAACGCTCTCCATATATCCCTGTGGTCGTGTGAGGCTTTGCTACACTGTAGGTTCTTTAATGATCGTTTGTGTATCAGATCGCATGTAAGATGTATCGGCTTTTCATGATTTGACCTGATCATTGTCAAGAAAAGCTGTCACGGCCCTTTTGTGCGTAGGCACGGATGTGCATGCTTAGGGCAATAATAAAAACGAGCGTTATCGTCATGGATCGACTCTGACGGGATCGCCTACCAATGACTGTACTTTGATGGCTTCTATGCTCTGTGCCTGAAAGTCTGGAAAATGAAGTAGAAGTAGTATGATGACCAGACCGCTCCAACGTCTTGATACCGCCTTCAACTGGTTATTAAGAGCCTTTATCCTCGGTGTGCTCGTACTGGCGGCATTCGCGATTGCCCAACCCGGTAACGCCGCCTTGCCTTCCATTCAGAAAGTCTTCAATCAGCACAGCGCTATCATGCTGTTGATTGATCCCGCCAGCGGCGGATTGATTGATGCTAACCCCGCAGCGGCGCGTTTCTACGGTTATTCACAGGATCAGCTGCGAAAAATGAAGATCCAGCAGATCAATACGCTGACCCCGCAAGAGGTGGCTGCCGAGCGACAACGGGCCGCCGAACAGAATCGAAACTTCTTTATCTTCCGCCACCGTCTGGCCAGTGGTGAAGTGCGTACGGTTGAGGTCTCCTCCGTACCTTTTATCTTTGACGACAAAAAACTCCTGTTCTCCATTGTGAATGATGTGTCGGAGCTGCGTGAAACCCAGGAAGCGCTGTGGCATTACCAGTCCCAGCTGGAGGATATGGTCGATCGCCAAACCGAAGCCCTGCGTAAAGGTGATGAGCAACTGATTACGCTGTTGTTGGCAGGTTCGCTGGCATTGCTGCTGGCGGTACTGGTACTGATCCGTTTGCTGATAAAACGCAAGCAGGCTGAGGCGGCGCTGGATCTGGAGCGCAAGCGTCTGGATGAGATCATCCGTGGCACCAACGTGGGTACTTGGGAGTGGCGCATTGATACCGGCGAGATTGTGCTAAATGATCGCTGGGCAGAGGTGCTGGGCTATAAACTGAACGAGCTGCAACCACTCAACATCGATACCCGGCTTGAGCTGATCCATCCGGAGGATCGTGCTCGCTCTGATGCGATGATCAGTGAGCTGTTCCGGAGTGAGATTGACCACTACGAATGTGAAGTGCGCTTGCTCCACAAAGCCGGACATTGGGTGTGGGTCATGGAGCGTGGCAATGTAGTGGAGTGGAGCGATAGTCGCAAACCGCTGCGTATGTCCGGTACCCACCAGGATATCAGCCTGCGTAAACAGCGGGATGAGCTAATCAAATACCAGGCGCGTTATGATGCCCTCACCGGTCTTCTGAACCGTAGTGCCTTTCTTGAACGCTGTCGCCTGATGCTGGACGAGGCGCGGCTCAAGGAGGAACACGTCGCGTTGATGTTTGTGGACCTGAATAAATTCAAACCGGTCAACGATACCCTCGGTCATGAAGCGGGCGACAAGGTGCTGCGCGATGTTGCAATCCGTATCCGATCCGCCGTACGTGAGCAAGATAGTGTGGCCCGCTTTGGTGGGGATGAGTTTGTAGTGTTGCTGTCCGGTTTGCATGATCGCGGCCCGATCAACCGTATTGCGCATGATGTTCTCGAACAGATCTCCGCCCCTTACCAGGTGGACGAGGAAACACGTGTCAGGGTGGGTGCCAGTATCGGTGTGGCGATGTTCCCGGATGACGGTGACTCCATCGAAGCCCTGCTGCGCAACTCCGATTTCGCCATGTATGCTGCCAAACGCGGGGAGAAAGGTATCGTGGTGTATGCCGCGGAAGGAGCCGAATACGCCTGCGAGGTGTAAACAAGCGGTTTGCCTAGCGTTCTCGGTTGGTTATGATCTCTGCCAGAGCAACAGCAAACAGGCGATAAGCGTGAGCACAGAAACCGGCGTTCAGATCCTTCTTATCGAAGACGATGTCAAACTGACCGAACTGCTTGATCTTTATCTGAGCCGCAACGGCTATCAGGTGGCGATCGGGCATTCCGG
Organism: Pontibacterium sp.; assembly: GCF_964228735.1. Classification (GTDB taxonomy): domain Bacteria; phylum Pseudomonadota; class Gammaproteobacteria; order Pseudomonadales; family Balneatricaceae; genus Pontibacterium. The sequence continues at coordinate 56,819 of NZ_CAXRBQ010000106.1, forward strand.
AAATGATGCGCAGCGCTTGATCGAAGCGGTGAATCCCGACCTGCTGATCCTGGACCTGATGTTGCCGGGCATGGATGGCTTGAGCATCTGCCGTGCGGTGCGTGCTTCTTACCACGGTAAGATCCTGATCCTGACCGCCAGCGATGACGATATGGACCAGGTGGCCGCACTGGAGATGGGCGCAGACGACTACGTGTGTAAACCGCTGCATCCGCGCGTGCTATTGGCCCGTATCCGTATGCTGTTGCGTCGACAGGATGAAGAGCAGCCTGAGAGTGCAGACACCTCAAACAATCAGACTGCAACCGACACCCAAACTCTGAGCTTTGGGCAGTTGGCATTGAACGGTACCACCAAACGGGCGCTGTTGGCGGGTGAAACAGTCAACCTAACGCCGGCTGAATTTGACCTGCTCTGGTTACTGGCGCAGAACCCGGATACACCCCTGTCCCGTGAAGAGCTGGTGCGTGAAACCCGTGGTATCGAGTACGACGGCGTCGACCGGACCATCGATAACCGTATCGTGACCCTGCGGAAAAAACTGCAGGATAACGCCTCCCAACCGCAGCGAATCATCACCGTGCGTGGCAAGGGCTACCTGTTTGTGGCGGACAGCTGGCACTGAGACTGACCGTTCAGCTAAGTGGCCACTTACAAACCCATACATTTCTTCCCATGACCCTGGCACAGCCTGCTGCCACAATAGATTTCAGATTGAGCAATGTCGGGTTTACTATCACCTTTACCGGTTCGTAATCAGGTATCTTCATGGCGCGCTTATTTGTCACCCTCTACGCAGGCATTATTGTCTCCCTTTTTATGTTTCTGGTGTCCGTTGAACTGGTCGCCATCTCACTTTCCTATGACGTTGAACGGCAGGACAAGCGCAATACATTAATGGGCTACGTTGCGTTGTTGTCGGAGGTGCGGCAGCACGCGGGCGAGGAAGCGATGCAGCGGGCGATGCATAGCGTGGCCCGAATGAACGAGATGATCGCGGCCGAAGTCACTGACCCAGAGATCCTGAATCATCCCAAGATCCAGGCCCTGCCAAGTCCGGGCGGAATCATGGCGGATATTGGCCGGGACGGGAATGATCCGGCCTACTTCCGCCTTGCCGGGGATAGTCGCGTATTCCGGGTGGCGGACGATCCTGATGCGGAACTTTGGGCCAAGGAACGCCTGCTGGATCGGATCTCCCTGTGGGGCGTGCTGATTGTCATCGCGCTGATCGTTGGCGCCTGGATGATCTACCTGCACCGTAAGCTAAAACGGCTGGAGATCGCCTCTGGTCGCATTGCTGCCGGGGACTTCAGCGCCCGTGTCGGCGAAGACGCCCGCAGCCGTGTCGGTGGGCTGAACCATGCCTTTAACGGTATGGCTGAGCGGGTTGAGCAACTGATCGCCAGCCATAAACGCCTGACCAACGCGGTTGCCCATGAACTGCGCACGCCAATCTTTCGTCTGCGTTGCCAGCTTGAACTGCTCGAACACGGTTGTGATCCCGCCGAGCATGACCAGTTTGTTGAAGGTATGGAAGCCGATCTGGAAGAGCTGGAAACCATGGTGGATGAACTGCTCACCTTCGCCCGTATGGAGCGCTCAGATCTAGAGGTCGATCTGGTGCCAACCGATCTGGGGGAGTGGTTGAATCAGCAAATGTCCACGCTGAGTCGTAGTGCTAAGTTACCGGTATCGTTAAATGCAGGTGCTGCGATAGAAGCTCCAGTTGATACTAAATTGTTGCAGCGGGCGATCACCAACCTGGTCAGCAATGCGGATAAACACGCTACCTCGGCGATTCAGATTAACGTGCATAAGGAATATAACCGGGTGATGCTCTGCGTGGATGACGACGGCCCGGGCATCCCCCCGTCTGAGCGTGAACGGGTACTGGAACCGTTTGAACGTCTCGACAGTGCCCGTGCCCGCAAGACCGGTGGTTATGGCCTTGGCCTGACTATCGTGCGGGAGATCGTCGCCTACCACCAGGGTGAATTGACCATCGACAGTGCTCCGATGGGGGGCGCACGTGTTTGTATTGTCCTGCCGATGACTTCGTCAGCCTAAGACCGCTTTGTAAGCAATTGTAAGGAGCTTTTCTGACAAACCCTTACAGACTGCAGATACTGTCAGCGCGGACTTGAGGCCAGAATACACTTATCAAAACTTGGATTGCAGCTGTAGGTATCGGTTACACATTCTGAATTTTGTATAACGCTCTATTTGCTCTATCAGCTCACTTGTTGATTTCTTAATCAGCACGGTCTCGATTCCGGAACATTTGAAGGGGTGACCGGAATCACTTCAGGGGCGGATTCATTTGGTTCGATGGTCTCACCGAGTTGTAGAATCCGCCCCTCCTTTTCTTTCCATTTTCTGCCAATCAGCTTCCCGGCTTCTCCACCTTATGCAGATGCACATCCAACTGCGGGAAGGCGATCTCCAATCCGGCGTCCTTAAACTTCTGCGCGATCTTGGTGTTCACCCGGTGGGTCATCTCCAGGCGATCCGCCATCGCACTGACATGAATACGTAACTCCATGTTTAGCGTGCTATCGGCAAACAGTGTAAAGAAAGCCTCCGGTTTAGGATCTTTGAGAATCCTTTCCTCCTCAGATGCCGCTTCAACCAGAAGTTTACGTGCCAACTCGGTATCTGAGCCATACGCTACCCCTACTGGGATTACGATGCGGGTAATGGAATCGGTCAGTGACCAGTTGATCAATTGCTGGGTGATAAAGGCCTTATTGGGGATGATTACCTCTTTGCGGTCCCAGTCCACAATGGTGGTGGCGCGGATCTGGATCTTGGTAACGGTGCCGGTCAGGTTGTCGATGGTGACGGTGTCACCAATCCGCACCGGCTTCTCGAACAGGATGATCAGGCCGGACACAAAGTTCGCCACGATCTCCTGCAAACCAAAGCCCAGGCCCACACCCAGTGCCGCAACCAGCCACTGCAGCTTGCTCCACTCCAGACCAAAGCTGCCAAAGGCACCCAGAATACCCACCATGATCAGCACATACTTGATCAGCGAGCTGACCGCATAACCGGTGCCCGGTGTGAGATCCAGGTTACGCAGGATCAGCAGCTCCAGCAGGCCCGGCAGGTTATATGCAGCTAATAGGCTCAAGCCGAGAATCACCACGCCAAACAGCAGGGACTTCAGCGTAATTTGGCGTACGGTTTCGCCGTCGGCGGATACGGTGCTCCACAGCTCCACGTTGTCCAGTGCGCCGAAAAATGGCAGGAAACCTCCTAGGAAACCCCACAACATTGCCACCAACGCAACCAGGGTAGCGGTCTTGAGCAGGGTACGGGAATGGTCCGATACCGTCTGCAGATCCAAGTAGTTGGTCTTGAGCGGCTGTTCCTCTTCCGGGTTTTCACGGGCTGCCAGAATCTCCGCCCGACGTTCCTTGGCCCGGTCAAATTCCAGGCGACGTTCGGAGATCAGGACCAGTCGCATCCCCAGCTTGTAGAACACAATGGCCGCCAGCAGCACCATCAGGGTTTGCAACACGGCGTACACCATGAAGTTCACGGTGAAGGTGTAACCGGTCGCGGTCATCGCCAGCATGGCAACATTGAACAGCACCAGAGCCGACAGCCAGAGCTCCGCGCGGGACCACCAACTGATCGATTCAGTGAGCTGGTTGAGCTGCGTTTTTACCCGCCAGAGGCTGGCCCAGAGCATGACAATAATAGTGATCAACGCCAGCATCACAACGCGCACCAGACCGGATCGGATCTCGTCCGAATCGATGTTCCACAGGTAGATCTGCGCTAACAGAAGCGGCAGGCAGGTAACGTAGAGCACACCCAACCGTTGCCGCAGTGCCCGCACCAGGATTTCACTCATGTCGAAGTGGGTGGCAAACAGACCGTGCGGTGTTTTCAGCCAGTTGCGCAAGCTGTGCACTACCCAGGTCGCAAACGCAGCGGTGAGCAGCATGACCGACCAGGTTTCGGCGTCCGGGTGGGCGGGATTGATCAACGAACGGCTCGCGGTCCACAAAGTGAGCGGCAGTGGCAGGGCGGTGAGGACCGACAGCACCATGGTTTGTACCGAATGGTGGAAGCGGTCGTGGATCACGTTGCCGATATGCTGACTCCACTGTTCACGCTCACGGCGATGGTAGTGGCTTAACCAGGTCAGGAAGCTGACCATGAAAAACAGCATGATGACCCGCAGTGCGGTGGAGTCATCGGCTTTCAGCAGTGGGTCGGGTTGTTCCTGGTTCCAGTGGTCCAGTACTTGGCCGATGCCCACAAATATTTGCTTGGGCCACTGCAGATTAATGGGATTGGACACGGGGTTCCAGAGCAGTTGCTTGGTGAGCAGTTCGCTGTTGGTTTCGATCTGCTGGTTCAGCTGTTTTTCAATGCTGAGGATCTGGTTCAGCACGCCAACCTGCTGCTCATTGGCGTCGCTCAGACGGTTGATCAGACGCAGGCGGTCTTCCAGAATATCGCGGTAGATCGCCTGCTCGTTTTCGTTAAGCGTTGCCAGGATCGATTCGGGCAGTTGATTGCGATGCCCTTTGGCCTCGCTTTTTTTCTGCTCGAGCAGACTGCTTTCCAGACGCAGTAGATTGATGGCATTGGCTGTTTGCCGCGTATCTATCGGGTCGCGGTTGCTGAAGATGAAGCGACGCTGTTCGGGGCTAACGTGGCTCACTTCCAGTTCCAGCTGCTGGGCGATGGAGCGGAAGGTGCTGCTCAGGGTCGTCAGCCGTTGTTGTAGCGCAAGGCGTTTGCGGTCGGTTTTTTCGATACGGCTCAGCAGGGAGCGCAACTCGCCTGAAAGCTGCTGGTTTTCGGTATATGCGTTGGCGAGAAACGGGTGCACCCCGGTCTCGGTCAGGTCCTCATCCAGCTCCTGCAGGGTTTTTTCCGCTTCAGTGCGCTGGCGCATTTGCTTGAACTCGGTGAGCTGATCGCGCAACGCTGTTTGTTGCTGGCGCTCGCTGTCCAGCTGTTGCCAGGTGAGTTGTGCGATCTCGGCGCGGCGGGGTAGCACCAAGAGTTCCAACTCCAGCGCCTGTACACGTAGCTGACGTTCGGTGAAGGTAGCGCTTTCAAGTTGCTGACGCAGTTCATTGAAATCGCTCTGCTCGCCGCTCTCCTTGACCTCCAGATCAAGCTTCAGTCCTGTAAGCTGTTCGCGAATGGTTTGCTGGCGCTGCTCCGCCTGGGACTGGGCTTGCTTTTGCAAGGCCATGTCGCGCTCCAGCTCCAGCAGGCGGGTGTTTACCGAGGTCAGTTGCTGATCCAGATCCTCGTCGTTGAGGCTTTCTGGCGATTGGATATCAACCGGCTTTAAGCCTTGTTCAACCGCGGTCTGAAGCGCTTTGATGGTGGCCGGCTGGTTGTCGATCTCTGTCTGCAGATCGGTAATCTGGGTGCGCAGCTGAACCTGGCTCTGTTTGGCGGTCAGTATTTTTTGCAGCAGTTGTTTGCGGGTTTTATCGGTGGGATTTTCGCTTTCACCGATCTGCTCAATCTGCTCCTGCAGCTGCTCAATATCCGTTTTGATATCGGCGCGGGTGACCCCTGAGAAGGTCAGAACGATAAAACACAGCGTGAATAGCAGTGCACAAAACCGGGCCATGGGACGTCCTTTGAAATGTGGCAATAAGCTGTAGTGTACTACAGGGTTAGCGCTGGGCGAGGTGAATACGAACATGGTGCTTTTGTCCGGTGTGCCTTGAAAATGTTCCCTCCTAACAGGGTTTCGTGGTCTGATAGTACGATTCAACACAGCAGTTCTGAGCAACCAGATAGCAGTATGACAGCACACAACGGATTTCGCCTGACCATCAACGGCCTTGTTCAAGGGGTCGGTTTTCGCCCCACCGTTTGGCGTATCGCCAATGATTTAGGGTTGCATGGATCGGTGTTGAACGATGCCGGTGGTGTTGTGGTGGAATTGGTGGCAGATGTGTCACTGCGAGACAGGTTTATCGCCGAGTTGCAGGCCCAGTGCCCGCCACTGGCGCGTATCGATACGCTGGAATTTACCGGGGCTGTTGTGACCGATCCCGGTGCATTTGTTATCTCTGAAACCCAACAGGGCAGCGTGACCACTGGTTGTGCGCCCGATGCTGCCACGTGTCCTCAATGCCGGTCGGAGCTGTTTGATCCGTTCAATCGCCGTTTTCGTTATCCCTTTATCAACTGCACCCACTGCGGGCCACGTCTTAGCATTATTCGCCAGATCCCCTATGACCGTGCGACCACCACCATGGCGCAGTTTACCCAATGCCCTGAGTGTCGGACGGAATATGAAGATCCGGCGGATCGACGCTTTCACGCCCAGCCCAACGCCTGTGCAACCTGCGGACCGCAGGTCTGGTTGGAAGATAATCAGGGGCAAAAACAGACTGTAGACGACCTCTTTTCTCTGTTGGCGGCCGCCTTGCGCGCAGGAAAGATTGTTGCGTTCAAAGGTCTGGGGGGCTTCCACCTGGCCTGTGATGCGACGAATCCAGAAGCTGTGGCCGAGTTACGTCTGCGTAAACATCGACCGGATAAGGCCTTTGCTCTGATGGTGCGGGATCTGGATGTATTGCGCTCTTATGCTCATCTGGATAATAACGCTGCGAATCTGCTGACTGGCTCGGAAGCACCGGTGGTGCTGCTGGATGCGGTGGAAAACAGCGGATGCCCGCTAGCTGACAATGTGGCACCGGGGCAGTTTCAGCTGGGCTTTATGCTGCCTTATACTCCGCTGCATCTGTTGCTGATGGAAACCCTGGATGTACCCCTGGTGATGACCAGCGGTAACCGTTCGGGTGCACCGCAGGCGATCAGCAATGAGGATGCACGCGATCAGCTTTCAGAGATTGCCGATCTGTTCCTGATGCATGACCGCCCGATCCAGAACCGGGTGGACGATTCGGTGGTTCGCCAGGTTGACGGACGCAGCCACTATCTGCGACGTGCGCGAGGATATGCGCCGACGTCACTGCCATTGCCACCGGGCTTTGACCTGTCCCCTGATCTGATTGCCCTGGGAGCCGAACTGAAAAATACTCTCTGCCTGATCCAGTCGGGCAGGGCGATCCTCACCCAGCATCTTGGGGATCTGGAAGATGCCCGCACCTACGAGCAGTACCAGCATACGTTGTCGCTCTATCAGAATCTCTACCAGCACCAGAGTGACCTCTACGTGTGTGATAAGCACCCTGAATATCTCTCCAGTAAGTTTGGCGAACAGTTGGCGGAGGAGGGAAAAACGCTGATCCGCGTACAGCATCACCATGCTCACCTGGCTGCGTGCCTGGGGGAAAACGGTTATCCACTGGAGGGCGAGCCGGTATTGGGGATCTGCCTCGATGGTACCGGCTTTGGGTTGGACAATACCTTGTGGGGCGGTGAGTTTCTGCTGGGTGGTTATCAACAGATTGAGCGTCTGGCCCATATCAAACCGTTCCCGCTGGTGGGAGGTGTACAGGCGATCCGCGAACCCTGGCGTTGTTTGTATGCGCAACTGAAGCAAGCTGGAGTGTGTGGACAATCGGACCTGGAGGTTCTGTTCCCACTGTTGGCAACCAAACCCTGCGCCACGCTGGATAAGATGGTCGAGAAGGAGCTGAACTGCCCGATCACCAGCTCTGCCGGTCGTCTGTTTGATGCCGTGGCGGCTGCGCTAGGGTGTCATGCCGAGGGTATCACCTACGAGGGGCAGGCAGCGATCGAGCTGGAAACCCTGGCGCGGCAGGGCGATCCGGAAACGCCGCCTTATTCGCTGGCGATCGTGGATAACCAGATTGATCCCGCACCATTCTGGCAGCAGCTTATTGATGATCTGCAACAACAGCGAAATCGCGCAGATATGGCGATGGCGTTCCATAAAGGCATTGCACAAGTCGTGGTGGCGCAGGCGTTAGCGTTGCAGAAAGCCCACGGCTTCAGCACCGTAGCCCTGAGTGGTGGTGTGATGCAGAACAGTTTGCTGTTTAGCGCATTGGAAAATCAGCTGAGCGCACAGGGGCTCTATGTTCTCACTCACCAGCGTTTACCCGCCAACGATGGATGTATTGCGTTTGGACAAGCGCTGATTGCGGCTGCGCAAGCGGAGCACTGATCCTAATACGGCGGTGCTTCCTCAGCGTCGTGATGGATCTCCTGAATGGTTTGCAGAAACAGTTCCTTTGCCCGGTTGGGCTGGGAGGATTTTTTGTAGATCACTGCAACGCCCAACAGGAACTGTTTAGTCTCTGTGGCTATCGCTTTCAGCTCACCGTTTTCCACATAAGGCTTGGCGATCTCCTCTGGCAGAAAGCCGATATAGCAGCCAGAGAGTATCATCGCGATACGGCTTTCATAGAAGTAGGATGTGCCCGCCAGGTTCATCTGCGAGATCTGTTGGTAGATCTCTTCATGGGGTTTTAAGCCTGCGTGAATCAGTTTTTGTGCGTTTACCAGGTCCTCGCTTACTTCGTCCTCTTTCATGTTAAACAGCGGGTGTCCCTCACCGCAGTAAAGGTAGTTTATGTCGGTGAACAAGTGGACGTAGTTAAGGCCCTCCAGGCGACGATGGTAGGGGATAATCGCCACATCCAGCTGACCGGTCATTACCAGTTTTTCCATCGATTTCATGTGTTCCACATCCACATGCATCTCGACGTTGGGTGCTTTCTGATGGAAGACACGAAAGATATCAGGCATCTGACAACGCTGATCCTGACTCAAGGTATCGCTGACGGCGATCTTGAGCTGGCCGGACGGGCTGGCACTCAGATTGTTGATGGTGTTGCGGAACTGCTCAAGCTGTCCTAACAGCTGCTTGGTCTGCTCGTAGATCACCTCTCCCTCTTCGGTAAGGGCAAACCCACCTCGGCCGCGGCGGCACAGTTTCATATCCAGTCGGGATTCAAGATTGGCGATGTGGTTGCTGATGGTGGGGCGGCTGATGTTCAGCTCGGTTTCCGCCGCGGAAAAGCCCTCGCACTCCACCACGGTTTTAAAAACCTTCAGTTGTTTTATCTCAAAATCGCCTAACTGACCCAGTGCATGTGCAGCCATCGCTCCGACCTCGTATCGACCCTATCGTGCTGAAAGTATAACGGTTTATGTTTGAAAATATGTATCTAATGTCTCATTACGTAAAATTTGACAAACCTTTACGTCGAGCGCACAAGATTTAACCAACCAGGAGGATTTGGGAAGGTATCGCTTAAGCAAACACGCTTGATCCAACAGAGAAGCAACGTAAGGGTGCGATATGTTTACAAAGATAAAAAAGAAACTATCAACTTCTGCACTGGCCCTGACACTGGGTCTGTCCACTTTGGCTGCGGATGTATCCGCCGCTGAGCATAACTGGCGTTTTAGTAACCTCTACAGCCGCGGCACCGCATTTGGTGATGTGTATGAGAGCATGGCCAAGAACATCGAAACCATGTCGGATGGCCGTATCAAGGTACAGGTTCTGTACTCCGGTGAAGGTGTGGGTACCAGCGGTCTGTTGGGCGCGGTGAAAAGTGGCCTGATCACCATGGGTGCACCGTTCCAGTCCATGCACGCCGGTGAATTGCCTGCGGGTGTGGTCGAGATCGGCCTGCCGGGTGGTACCGATGATCCGGCTGAGCTGAAATCCCTGTTTCACGATAAGGGCTGGGGCGAGATCCTGACCAAGGCGTACGGTTCCCAGGGCATGGTGTGGCTGGAGCCTTACATTCAGCCACCGGTTTACATCCTGACCAAGAAACCGATCAATTCCATTGAAGACTTCAAAGGCCTGAAGATCCGTGCGCCGGGTGCTTACGGTAAGTTCCTGCGTAACCTGGGTGCGTCTCCGGTATCCCTGGCGTGGAGCGAGATCTACACCAGCCTGGCAACCGGCGTTATCGACGGCTCTATCGGCAGTAACATGATCGACCACCGTGACGGTAACCACGTCGAAGTGGCGAAGTACATGTACCGTCTGCCACTGGCGGGTGCGCAGGTACTGCCAATTGTTGTGCACCGTGGTTCTTGGAACAAACTGACGGATGACCTGAAAGCGGCCGTGCGTAAAGCCACCGAAATCCACGCGGAAGACCAGCTGCGCCTGTCCCGTCAGTGGGAGTCTGAAGCAGTTGCTGAGATGGAAGCGAAGGGCCTGCAGTGGAGTCCTGAGCCAAGCGATGCCGATCGCAAAGCATGGGCCGAAGCCGGTGCCGGTCTGTGGGACGAATACGCGTCCAAGGATCGCTACAGCAAACAGCTGATCGACGTCCTGCGTAAGACTCAGTAAGTCACACGCTTTCTCTATCAGGGCTCCGATGTGAGGCCGTATAAAAACGTCATGAGCGCAGGCTAGAGTAGGCAAAAAGTCACGAAAAAGCGCATGTCAGTGTGCCCTTTGGGTATTACTGAAGTAAATGAGCATTTTGAGAGGCTTTTTAACACCCTATAGCCAAGTCGCAATAGTTTTTATACAGCCTCCACGTGGGCCCTTCTCCGTTTTAGGTATATCTATGGTTTTATCGTTGCTGAGAGGTCTCTGCCTCGGCGTAGATGCCTTGGTTAAGGGATGCGGAAAGCTTGCTGCGCTGCTGATGCCATTGCTGGCGCTGGTGGTGGCGTATGAGGTGTTTTCCCGTTACGTGCTGAACGCTCCAACCATCTGGGCGTTCGACTTGTCACTGTTTATGTTTGGTTATATCGCCGCCTTGGGGGGCGCTTATGCCCAGCAGAAACGGGCGCATATCAACGTCGATATTCTCTACCTTCAGGTTTCACACCGTACCCGCAGTCTCTTCAACTTGGTCACGTTTGCGCTGGCGATCTTCTTCCTGATCCTGATTTTCAAAACCTGTCTGGGCAAATACGAGGAGTCGATCGAATTCGACTACCGCCGTCAGAGTGAGTGGGCGCCGCCGATGTTCCATTTCTGGATCATGATGTGTGTGGCATCCGTCCTGTTTATCGCCCAGCTGGGCCGCGACATGCTGGCAGAAGCCTGCTTCCTGTTTACCGGACACCCGCTGATTGAGGAAGTGAAAGATGAGGCTAACACCGAGGAGAGTGGCGATGGGAATTGAGATGTTAACGGCGGTGCTGCTGGTCTGCATTCTGATCTTCTTTGCACTGGGTGCACAGGTAGGGTTGGCCCTGGGTGGTATCGCCATGGCTATTGGCTATATGACCTGGGGAGACGGCATCTTCAACGTGATTCCAACCACGCTGGAAGCGACTTACTTCAGCTTTATCCTGCTGGCAATCCCGCTCTATATCTACATGGGGCAGCTGCTGACCAAGTCTGGCATCGGTGATGCGATGTTCAACTTCAGCCAGATGCTGATCGGTCGCGTGCGAGGCTCGCTGGCGATCAGTGTGATCGGTGTCTGCTCAATGATCGGCGCCATGGTGGGCATCATCGGTGCAGGTATTATGACCTCCGGCAGTATCGCCCTGCGACCGATGCTGGATCGTGGTTACAACAAACGCTTGGCCCTGGGTGTGATTATGGCCGGTGGTGGTTTGGGGATCCTGATTCCACCCAGTATCCCGATGATCATGTTTGCCGCATCCACTCAGAATTCCGTGGGGCGTATGTTCCTGGGGGCGATGATGCCAGCGCTACTGACCGTTGCGCTGATGGTGATCTACGTGATGCTGAGCTGCTGGCTGAAACCGGAGCGTGCACCGCTGGATAAAGAGGCGGATCAGCCGGTATTGGCGGGTTCCGAGAAGTTCCGTATCGCCCGTGATGGCCTGTTCTCCATGCTGCTGATTGTGGCCGTGCTGGGCAGCATCGTGACGGGTATCGCAACACCTACCGAATCCGGTGCGATCGGTGTGGTGGGGGCGATTCTGCTGGCGATCCTCTTCAAGCGATTCAAAGCGGACATGTTCCTGCATGCGGGTTTCCAGACAGGCACCCTGGTCAGTGTGGCGATGTGGATCATCTTCGGCGCCTCCGTGTTCAGTAACTTCCATCTGCTGATGGGCGTGCAGAATATGGTGGCGGGTTTTACCGAAAGCCTCGATCTACCGCCGATCATGATCATCATCATGTTCCAGCTGATCATGTTGCTGCTAGGGTTCATCATCGATGAGTTCATCATTGTGTTGATGTGTGCGCCACTGTTCACGCCAATCGCGGTGTCCATGGGGTATGACCCGATCTGGTTTGGTGTGCTGATGATCATCAACATCCTGATCGCGGTACAGACGCCGCCTTATGGGTTTGCACTGTTCTACCTGAAAGGTATTGCGCCGGCAGGTATCGGCATGTCCGAGATCTACAAGTCGGTCACGCCGTTTATTCTATTGAATATGACTGTGCTGGTGCTGTGCATGATCTTCCCGGAGATTGTGCTCTGGCTGCCAAATGCTGTGATGGGGGAGGGTTAGCATGATGTTTACCAAGATACTTTTGCCGGTAGATCTATCCCATGAAGACCATATCCGTGAATTGATGCGGGTAGCGGCCAAAATAGCGGAAGGTGACTCACCAGAAGTACATATGCTCTATGTGGATCAGAGCCTGATCCACACGGCAGGTTATCCACACCTGGATGAGCAACGCCTCGCAGATCATCGCCGTGATGCAAAAGCGACCATGGATCGTCTCCTGATGGAGCTACCTGAGGGCTTGGCCGGATTCAGCCACTGCCGCGAAGGCACAGCCCATGATCAGATCCTCGAAACCGCAGAAGAGCTGGGGGTAAATGTGATTGTGATGATGGCGCGTAAGCCGGGTATCAGCAGTTACTTTATCGGCTCCAACGCTGAGCGGGTGGTGCGCCATGCTGGCTGTTCGGTGGTGATCGTCCGGCAGGATTAAACGCCATTTTGACCGTGCAAAAAAAAAGAGGCCCGACTGACAATCGGGCCTCTTTTTCTATACTGGTCAATAATTGGTCAAAAAGTGGGGGAACAGAAATGAATAAAGCAAAACGGTTTGTGGCTTCAGTTCTTGTCATGATGTTGGCTCTTATCCAGCTGCCGGTGGCGCACGCAGCGGTCATCACCACCGATCAGGCGATTCAGGCGCAGCAGGGTGACATCGATCGCACACGCTTGCTCTCTCTACTGGAGAAAGAGGAGTTGCAGCAACAGCTTACCGCATACGGCGTGGATGCTGCGGTAGCCGCTGAAAGGATTCAGAGCATGAGTGATGCCGAGGTGGCGATGCTCAATGCCAAGCTGGACGAGATGCCAGCGGGTGAAGGGATTTTAGGATTGGTTGCTCTGTTCTTTATCGTATTCATTATCACGGATGCATTGGGTGCGACGGATATCTTCACTTTTGTTAAGCCAATCCGATGATCAGGCTTTCCGCGCTCCTGAATGCGCAGAAACTCAGTATATGGCTGATAGTAGGAAGCCTGTTTCTTGCAGGGTGCAGTCATCAGGGTGTTTGGCGCGAGCAGGTTGATAACCTGCAGCAATTGCCTGTTCGCGTTGAGCTGGCTGACACACCGTTTTTCCCTCAAACCGAATACCACTGCGGTCCCGCAGCGTTGGCCACGGTGCTGGGTGCGAGCGGTGTCGACACCACTCCCGATGAACTGACGCCTTATGTCTACCTCCCTGAGCGACAGGGCAGTTTGCAGATCGATCTTGTTGCAACAACCCGGCGTTACAAACGCTTACCCTACGAGCTCAAGGGTGGCTTGGATGCACTCTTTGCCGAAGTGGCGAATAACCATCCGGTTTTGGTGATGCAAAACCTCGGACTCAGTTGGTTACCACAATGGCACTATGCGGTGGTGGTTGGATACGACCTGGATCAGGAGACCGTCACGCTACGATCGGCTGAAGAGGAGCGGTATGTGGTGCCGATCTATACCTTCGATAAAACCTGGGAACGGGCACAACGTTGGGCAATGGTGGCCGCATCGCCTGATCGCATACCGGTGACGATCGATGTGGATAGTTATGTCCGTGTAGTGAACGCTGTGGAAAAGCTGCATCCCGACATAGCGATTACGGCATACCAGCATGGGGTAGAGCGCTGGCAAGACAACGCGCTGCTCTGGTTGGCACTTGGCAATGCGTTGTATAACCAGCAGCAGTATCTGGACTCGGTGAGAACCTATCGTAAAGCGCTCCAGATTCATCCGGACAACGAATTGTTATGGAACAATTATGCATACGCGTTGCGCTCGGTGGAGTGTGGTGAAGCATCCCGGGCGGCGATTCACTGTGCGGTGCGGATTAATCCGGATGACCCGCTGTTGCGCGACAGCCTTGTCGAGTTACACCAGCATAAAGTGCCGAATGCGCTGTTGTGTGATGTGGTGAACTGTCCATGGAAAGCAGAAACATGCAGTGGGTCATCCAGCGCTCAGTGCTGAGCAAATACATCTGAGAATCAGCGCTTATACAGCTGCTCGAAGCTCTTCTCGCTGAAGCCATTCATCCGTTTGTGGCCGATCAGAATCACCGGCACACCGCGTGCGCGCAGTGTTTTGAAATCTCGACGGCCTTTTGAGGTGGTTTCCACATCGTATTCGCGGAAGGGAATTTTATTACGCTTGAAGTAGCGGCGCGCTTTCTGGCAATAGGGGCACCACTGAGTGCTGTACATGATCACTTCTCCCGAGCCCTGTGCACCGAGCGGGTTGTTGAGATAGGCCGGATCCTCATAGCTGGTGATGGTTCCGCCTTCATAGGGTTTGTTGGCAGGAGGTTGTTCGCTGATATGCATGATGCCGTCTTCATCCTGCCAGCGATAGGTTTCTGCCAATCCTGATGAGCTTGTCATCGTGATGAGCAGCGTGATGAAGCAGCGGGAGATCTTTGCCTTCATATCGATACCGGTCAGGCTGGTTGTATGTTGAAGCCTAGCCGGTGTCGCTCCGTCCTTCCCTAGGATTAATTCCTAATTTGGTGATCTTAGTTCAGCTTCAACCGAGGTCGGATGAACTCGATAAATGCGTTGATGCGTGACGACAGGGCGGTGTTTCGGTAGTAAACCGCCTGCACCTGTTCCCTTGGGTTTGGCGATTGCATTTCGTTTTCCAGAACCCTGATTAATCGTCCGTCGGCGATATCCTGCTGCACCATAAATCCGGAGAAACAGCCGATCCCTTCCCCGACCAAACAGGCCTGTCGTAAGACTTCACCGCTACTTGCTGCCAGATCGGGTTTGATCTCCAGGCCTTCACCCACGGGCCAGCGGTTGAGGCGGGTTGGGGGAATAAAGCCCAATAGCCGGTGCTCTGTCAGCTGATCCGCCGTTTGTGGTTGGCCTTTGCGTTCCAGATAAAGCGGACTGGCCAGTATGTGCAGGCGAGATCGCCCCAGTAACGAGGCGTGCAACGAGGAGTCTTCAAGCTGGCCGATACGGATTGCCACATCGGTGCGCTTTTCCAACAGGTCGATAATGCCTTCGCTGGTACTCAGCTCGAGATGAATCTCTGGATACTGCTCACGAAATTCCTCAAGCAGCGGGACCAATTGATGCAACATAAACGGCGTTGCGGCATCCACGCGCAGCCGTCCCTTGGGGTGGTCCATGCGCAGCCTGAGTTGTTCTTCTGCCGATTCCAGCTGTTGCAGACCTTGCCGGATATTCGTCACAAACAGCTCACCCTCTTCGGTGAGGGAGATGCGGCGTGTCGTCCGTTGCAGCAGGGTGACACCAAGCTGCTTCTCCAGACGCTGAATCGCCCGTGATACCTTGGCCACCGGCACATTGAGCTGATTGGCGGCGGGCGAAAAACCACCGCAGTCCACCACGGCGAGCAGCAGCTCTAGGTCATCAGATCGGCTTATCATTACATTTTCATCAAAAATAATTTGTTATTAATGCGGTTTTTGCAGGTAGTCTGGATCGCGACAATGGCCCCGTCAAAGTAATCTTGCGGGAGCGAATACATGCCTATTGCGTTGTTTGCACTCACACTGAGTGCATTCGCTATCGGCACCACCGAATTTGTTATTGTCGGTCTGGTGCCTACCATCGCCCAGGATCTGGGTGTATCCCTGCCATCGGCAGGATTGTTAGTGAGTCTGTATGCCCTGGGCGTCGCGGTGGGTGCACCGGTGCTCACCGCCCTGACCGGTCGCTGGAATCGAAAAGTGGTGCTGCTGGCATTGATGGCCCTGTTTGTGGCGGGGAACCTGATGGCGTGGCTTGCGCCGGGGTACGAATCCCTGATCACGGCCCGTGTCCTGACAGGT
>NZ_CAXRBQ010000107.1:0-24505 GCF_964228735.1 Pontibacterium sp.
AGAACCTGTTCCTGTCCTTTGAATACGTGTCCGAAACCGGCGGTGATCAGGTCGAGAAAGATGCCAACGCCTGGTACGTGGAAGGTGGCTGGACCTT
This sequence comes from Pontibacterium sp., assembly GCF_964228735.1. Classification (GTDB taxonomy): domain Bacteria; phylum Pseudomonadota; class Gammaproteobacteria; order Pseudomonadales; family Balneatricaceae; genus Pontibacterium. The sequence goes on from NZ_CAXRBQ010000107.1 coordinate 98, forward strand.
TGCCGATCTACCGTGGACACCAAACCTCAACTACCGCCACGCAGAGTTCTCTGGGGACGATACCTCCACCACCGACGACGAAACCTTCGATCCGCTGTTCTTCGGTTTCACCCGCGGATTCGGTACCTGGTTCCAGGGTGAGGTGGCATCCAACTATGGTGGCCCGTTCAACAGTGGCAACGATGTTGATCGCATCGAACTAACCGTATCGCCGCGTGAAGACCTGTTGGTCGGCCTGCAGTACTGGGACTTCGGTCCGCAGGACAACGCGGCAGACAACTCAGCCACTGAGATCGACCTGTACGCACTCTGGACCATCAACGACAACTGGGTGTTCAGCCCAATGATCGGATTGTATGAACCGGAAGGCAGCTCCAACATCGCGGCGCAGGGCAACAGCGACGACAACCTGTATCTGCAGGCGGTGCTGATGTATGTCTATTGATCTATGAAACGCCTATGTCGCCCTCGGAGCGGGCTGCTACATCCACGGCTCGTAGCAGCCCGCTCTGAGGGCGACAACAAACAAAGCTCGACTCAACCCCTTCGCCAAGGATGGCCGGGTAGCTTGGCTGACTGGTTGCTTTAGCCAGGCTACCCACCCCGAAAGCCAGGATGCAGAGGGAAGGGCATCGCAGAATCGGATAACGCTTTCTGCTAGTATTTTTTGAATTACTCGTTGGTTACGTAAAGGTAACCGAATCGATCAACCACAAGTCCCAACAATAAAAATAAAGGTGGAGTGGACAATGGCGATCAATACCGAACCCCATAACCTGTTACGCACCGACGTAACACGGCAACTGATTCTGCAGCGTGAACTGCCCGGTGGTCAGCTGCGTGAATCAATCGAAGCGTCATGGTTGCGCAGTTTCGACGCAGGCCTGGATACACAAAATATGGCCGAGGTGGAAAACCTCAGCCGTGGCGATATGCAGGATCTAAAGGAGCAAAACAAGTTGCTCCTGGACTGTGCCGCACCGGAAGTAGAGATGTTAACGCGCCAGTATTCCGCCGACCGTGCCCTGGTGATGCTAGCCGACCGTGATGCACGTCTACTGGCGGTACAAGGCAACAGTGAAGCGCTCGACAAAGCCGCGCGCTACGCATTGAACCCCGGCGTGTGCTGGAGCGAAGGTAGCCGTGGCACTAACGCCCTCGGAACCGCACTCGTTGATGGTCAACCCATCAAGATCGAAGGTAACGAACACTTTCTTGATCGCCTGACCCAGTTCAGCTGTACCTCTTCACCGATCTTCGATCCCAACGGCAATACCTTGGGTGTGCTGGACATGACCCATCTGCGTGGTCGTGTACAGCAACCGTTGGAAGTGGTTCAGATGGCGGCACGCTCCATCGAGAACCGTCTGTTCTCAGCCAGTTTCTCTGACAATGCCGTTATCGCCATTCATACCCGACAACAGTATCTGGATTCCGTCTGGCAGGGGCTGCTCGCCGTTGATCCCGATGGCGGATTGCTCGGCGCCAATCAGCACGCTCACCAGCTTCTTAATATCCGCGACGGTTCGCTCAAACAACGCCAACTGGAAGAGATTCTGGGAATCAGCTCCAATCAGCTGATTGGGCATCTGATGCAGGGCAAAACCTACACCCTGCAAACCCGGGCCGGTAACCTGTACTGTCGGCTGGTCCAGCTACCGAAGCCACGTATCAGCGTCCCGTTTACAACAAAGCAACAGGTAAAGCGTGGTACCGAAGATAAACGCCCGGATCTCACTGAAGTGGCGGGCAGGAACCCACGCCTCAACCGCAGCCTGAAGATGGCCCTCAAAGGGATGTCCCATGATCTGCCGGTACTGCTGAACGGTGAAACCGGTACCGGTAAGGAAGTGGTTGCCCGCGCACTGCATGACGCAGGTCCTCGCGCCAAGAAACCGTTTGTGGCCGTAAACTGTGCGGCAATCCCTGAAGGCCTGATCGAATCAGAGCTGTTTGGTTACCGTGAAGGTGCGTTTACCGGTTCCCGTCGCGGCGGCATGGTGGGGCGCTTCCAACAGGCCGATGGCGGTACGCTGTTTTTGGATGAGATCGGCGATATGCCACTGGCCTTGCAAGCCCGTCTTCTGCGCGTGTTGCAGGAACGCCGGGTGGCCCCGTTGGGCGGCGGAGAGGAAGTCTCCCTCGATATCCGCCTGATCTGCGCCACACACCGCGATATGCGTGCCTTGGTTGCTGAAGGCGACTTCCGAGAAGATCTGTTTTACCGCCTGAATGGCGTCGGGGTAAAACTGCCCGCCCTGCGCGACCGGACAGATCTGCGGGAATTCCTCACTTCACTGCTGAGAACAACAGAGCAGCGAATGGATTTCACCCGAGCAGTGGAGTTTGATAACTGCCTGCTTGATAAACTGGCCAGTTACAGCTGGCCCGGCAACATCCGTCAGATGGAAACAGTGCTGCGGGCCGCCTTGGCATTTCTGGATGATGATGAAACGCTGATCACCGAAGAGCACCTGACCGATGACTTTCTGGAGCAGCTCAACGGTGAATCTGACGGGCAGGGCAATGGCGGCATACTAAAACAGAGCGAACAGCAAACCATCCGCAAAGCACTGGATGAGAACAACGGCAATATCAGCGCAACGGCTAAAGCCCTGGGTATCAGTCGTGCCACACTGTATCGCCGTTTGCAGGAACTGGAGCAGGAGGGGTAACCTTCCTGACAGCCTGGATCGTTACAAGCTGTTACATATTCGAACAAACTACTGTAATGCCCCTTGTTACATCCGGTTACAGTGGAATCAGAACCATTTATTTACTTTACCGAGAACCGCATTTTTATGATCAGATGGCTCTCCCGCGCCGTTGAAACCACCGATCCCCACGCGTTGGAACAAGCGTTCCGCTGGCTGTTTGGCTTTGTAACACCACAACGTGCAGCAATCTTGCGTGTGTTGGGCCTGTCGCTGTTTGCCTCCATGCTGGTGTTGATGCAGCCGTGGCTGACCAAGATGCTGATCGACGACGGCTTGATCGCCAAGGATTACGGCACGCTGGTGCAGATCGCCGTAGCGATGATCCTGGTGGGCATCTTGGGTACTGCGCTGTCGGGCATTAACCGTTACCTGCATACCAAACTCTCCGCACGTATCCTATTTAGCCTGCGTGATGACGTCTATGGCCACCTACAGAAGCTGGCACCATCCTTCTTTGCCCAACGCCGCATCGGCGATATTCTCTCCCGCCTGGACGGGGATGTGGCGCAGATTCAGCGCTTTGCCGTGGACTCCCTGTTCTCTGCGGTATCCAGCATCATCGGCCTGATCGGTGCGGTAATTTTGATGGTGACGCTCTCCTGGCAGCTCTCCCTGATCGTAGCGCTGCTGATTCCCATCGAGGTGCTGTGGTTACGCTGGATGCGGCGCAAGGTAGAAGTACGAACCCGTCGCTTGCGCGAACGCTCAGCAGACCTCTCATCATTCCTGGTGGAAACCCTACCAGCGATGAAGTTTATCCAGTCTGTGGGACAGGAGAAGCGAGAAGCTAAACGCCTCAGCGGTCTTAACGAGCATTATCTGGGTGATCTGCTGAAACTTCAGGTTACGGAATTCTTTACCCAAGCGGTGCCAGGTACATTGACCTCTCTGTCCCGCGCCGGTGCGTTTCTGATTGGCGGCTACTGGGTGATCGAAGGGCAGTGGCAGCTAGGGGCGCTGATCGCGTTCTCGACCTATCTGGGTATGGCGGTTGGCCCGGTACAAAGCTTGTTAGGCCTCTATGTGGCCATCCAGCGTATGACGGTCAGCCTGGGCCGTGTAATGGAGCTGCGTCGTGAGCCTGTGCTGGTGGATAGTGCAGAAAATACAGCACTGCCAGCGAAAGGTGGCGACCTACAGTTACACAACGTGAGCTTTGCCCATACGGCCGAACACCGATCTGTATCGATCCTGAGTAATGCCAACCTGCGAATCCCATCCGGCAGTAAAATCGCCATTACCGGCCCGTCAGGGACAGGCAAATCCACCCTGATCGACCTGCTGCAACGCCACTACGACCCGCAGCAGGGGAGTATTACCCTGGATGGGATTGATCTGAAACACTGCGCGCTTTCAGACCTACGTCGCCATATCGCAGTTGTGAGCCAGGAGATCGTGCTGTTCCGCGGCAGCGTGGCCGACAACATCCTCTACGCGGCCCCCGATGCCACCGACGAGCAGGTGAAAGCCGCCGTTATCCAGGCCCAATTGGGCGAACTGATCGAACAGATGCCACAAGGGCTGGACACACCGCTAGGTGAGCGCGGCCAGCAACTCTCCGGCGGACAACGCCAGCGCATTGCCATCGCCCGCGCATTGCTGCAGCAACCGAGTGTATTGGTGATGGATGAAGCCACCTCTGCAGTGGATGAAGCCACTGAACGGGAGATTATCACTGCTGTCGACCAGCTTTTTGCCGATCGCACCCGCATCCTGATCAGCCACCGCGCTTCAACACTGCAGAATGTCGATCGCTGGTTCGAGTTGATTGACGGCCAGTTGATCGAAGCTACCGCGGAGGCCCGTTAGGATGAAAGCAATCAAGGTAGGTATCGTTGACAGCGGTTTTGCCCCACACCAAACGGATTGGGTCTCTGATTCTGCCGCTTTTATCCTGCAGGACAATGCCCTTTGGCAAAGCGACTCAGAACCAGATCAGTTGGCCCACGGTACCAAGATCATCGACGTGATCCACCACTGTGCGCCAACAGCCGAAATACTGCTAGCGCAAGTATTCAATGAACGGTTTACAACAACCGCGCTACAGGTCGCTGCGGCCATAGAGTGGCTGACGGAACAGCAGGTCGACGTGATCAACTTGAGTCTTGGTCTGCGCACAGATCGGGAGGAACTACGCGAAGCGATCGCCGCAGCCGTTGAGGAGGGCATCCTGATCTGCGCATCGTCTCCAGCCAAAGGAAATCCTGTCTATCCATCAGCGTACCCCGGTGTGTTGCGTACCACCGGTGATGCGCGCTGCGACCAAACAGAGTGGTCACTGCTCAACACCCAATACGCAGATTTCGGTGCGCACGTGCGTTGCCTGGAGGGCAGTATCGCAGGTGCTAGCATCGGCACAGCATACATTTGCGGTCATATCGCGCACTTTTTGGGTGAACACCCAGATGCCAGCCGGGCTGATCTGGGCCGTCACCTGAAATCCAACGCCAGCTACTTTGGCGCCGAGCGGCGTGGTCCGGACGAGGTCTGGACAGGGCCTTGAGGAGACACCAGATGTCAGAGCAAATCATCATACTTGGTGCGGGCCCTGCGGGCGGTGCAGTAGCCTTGGGACTGATTCGCCTGGGGTACAAGGTGATCGTAGTCGGTCAATCACGTCCATTTGATGCGGTAGAAGGGATCTCCGAACGGGTGGTTGAGGGCCTGAAAGGCGCAGGTTTTAAGCGAGCGTTGGAAGCGATTCGTGAACCGTCGGCCCGCAATGCCACCTGGAACGGTGCCAGCAACAGCGCCAACACCGAGCGACTGATCAATCGCAGAGATCTGGATGCCGGTATCTGGCAGGATCTTATCGATGCTGGCGTTACTTGTATCAATGCTCGCATCAGCAAGGTTAACCACAGCGACACAGGTGTAGAGGTTTCAATTAAGCACCTGGCTGACGGGCCAACCGAATCAGTTCAAGGTACGTTTCTGGTGGAAGCCCGAGGCCGGGCAGCACCATCCGCTGGCTTAAAGCGCTTCCGTGGCGCCGAGACCGTCTCCTTGTTGCAGTACTGGCAAGGTCCACCTGCAACCGCACAATCAGCAGCGGTCAGCTTTGAAGACGGCTGGGCCTGGTTTGCGATGACAGAGCAGGGCAAACGCTACCTGCAGCTTACCTTCGACGTTGCAACAGCCAACCTGCCGCCCAAAGCGGAATTGGGCCACTTCTGTACCGAACGCCTGCTTCAGATCCCGCAGGCAGAACCGTTTATGGTGGATGCCAAACCGGTTGGCGAACCCCACGCCCGTACCAGCACGCCGATTCTGTGTGAAGAAGCAGTCGGTGAGCGTTGGATTCGGGTAGGGGATGCAGCGATGGCGGTTGATCCGCTCTCAGGTAACGGGATCTTCCAGGCGATGTCCTCCGCGCTGCAGGCACCGGCGGTAATCAACACCTTACTGAAGTCACCTGAAAATGCAGAGATCGCCAAACAGTTCCATCAGTCACGGGTGAAGGCACTGTTCTACCGCTTTGCCCGCATCGGTCGGGATTTCTACCGCATGGAAGAGCAGTGGCAGGATCGCTCGTTCTGGCAAACCCGGCACCACTGGCCTGATGACCAACCTATGCACGTGGCGACAACCTTTGATCAGTTTGAAGTGAAAACCATGCCTGTCGTGCAGGGTGGTGAGATTGTGGCTGCTGAAGTCGTCGTCACACCGGACCAGCCGCTGGGTATCTGGCACCTCGGCGGCATTGAGCTGGCACCGGTCGTAAGAGCAGTTAAGGATCGACAGCCAGGAGAATCGGTTCAGGCAGCAGTTTCACAGCTGAATCTTGAACCGATACACGAGAGAGCCGTTTTAAGCTGGCTCAGGGGCCTGGGGAGCATCTAAGCTTGCGTTAACGCCTGAATGCCAATCGGATTAGAAACACCGACAGCACCAGACAGACTAACGCCGCCGCGAACCAGAGCATGGTCTCTGTAGTGATAGTAACTTTGATGGATCTGTCAGGGGTAACGCTTAAAAAGGGTTTGGGAGGGGTTTCGTTAGGCCCTGCGGCGGTGGGACCAAACTGGGTAAGAAAAGCATCCGTTATAACAATCTTCCCATCTGCCGTTCGCTCCGTGTCTTGGAGCATGGTCGTCGATATCTCATCAACATGATCACTAACGTTCTTTCCTACAATGGAAAAACCGGTAATCACCACCGTCGCTAACAGCAAGCTGGCCAGAAAAAACTCGACGAACGCTTTGCCAAACTGACGTTCCTTGTAATTCATAATGATTCCGACCCACTGTTGGTTGATGGACGCGAACCTCATATGAATACATCTTCGGCAAACGGTTGTTTGACTTTAAAAATCATCATACGAAAATTATTCATTAAAAGTTAAGATCATTGAATAAAAATAATAATCGCTCCATACGAAGCACTTACACGCTTTACAAAAATTAACTCAACATTAGATTTCTTGAATATAAGGTTGGTGGTAGGATTGCGCTACGTGAGTACTATCCAATGACCATTTGACAGGAGTCGAACACATGAAATCTCTCGTGAAAGTAGTTTCTGCAGTTTCACTGGCAGCACTGGTAGCGATGCCTGTGGCGGCAGAGCAGCCATTTGAAAAAGAGATTGAAGCGCGTAAAGCACACATGCAGGTTGTGAAATACAACATGGGCATTCTGGGTGCGATGGCGAAGGGCAAGCGTGAATATAATGCGGAGCTGGCTGAAGCGGTAGCGAACAACCTGTACGCAGCGGCATCCATGAACAACATGACCATGTGGCCACTGGGTTCTGATAACAGCGTAGCGGGTCTGGAAGACCTGACCAAGTCCAAACCTGAAATGTGGGCCGCCGACTCTGAAGTGGGTGAAAAACACGAAGCATGGGTTAAAGCCTCCGAGCAGATGGTCTCTGCTGCGGGTCAGGGCCTGGATAGCCTGAAGAATGCGATGGGGCCTCTGGGCAAATCCTGCAAGAGCTGCCACAAAGCATACAAAGCGAAGTAGTTCTTTTTGATAGCTCCCCCAGCTGTGAGCCCTTTCTGGCTCTGGTCTCACAGCTATTTCTATCATTCCTACCAGATTGAGGTATCATGCCTTAACTCGACAACAGAGCCACACTGCCTTGCCACACCACCATCCTCCCTTTGAGATCACATACCCAGTTTTCACCGAATGCCTGAACGACGATACCCATACCGTGATGGCGTTTATCGCCCCACGTTTTGCCAACCATGGCGCGGATGAACTCGTACGCTGGATAGAACAAGGTCGTATTCGGCTAAACAACCGGCTCACAACAGTCGATCATGTTTTATCCCCCAACGACCAGATCACACTATCTTTTCCCGGTCATATTGAGGAACCAGCTGACTGTAACTGGCGTATCGTATGGCAAAACGATGAAATTATGGCGGTCTACAAACCCCATCAGCTACCCGTCAGTCGCACCACACGCAATCTCTACAACACGCTGATCCAACTGATTCGTCGCCAAACACCGTATTACGACGCGCATCTTCTGCATCGCCTGGATACAGAAACTGCCGGGCTGATTCTGATCGCCAAAGATAAAGCCGCTGATCTAAAGTGGAAGAAACAGCTCAATACGCTCATCGAACGAAAAATCTACCACGCAGAAGTGCAAGGTATGCCCGCCTGGAAAAGCAGGATTGTGGAGTGTGAACTGGCCACCAAAGAACACAGCGCCATTCGCAGTCAGGTCTATGTGGTGGATGGCAGCGAAGAGGGCGGTTATATCAAGCCCAAATGGAGCAAAACGGCGTTTCGTGTAATCGCTCAAAATGCCGATAGTGACAGTGCCGTCATCGAGTGCGAACTGTTTACCGGCCGCAAACATCAGATCCGTGCACACCTTGCCTGGCTGGGACATCCGCTCATCGGCGATAAGATTTACAGCCACGGTGGGCAGTACTATTTAAAACGACTCAACAATCCCCTGACCGGTCAGGATCTGGAGTGCCTAGGCTCACCACATCACAAACTAACCGCTGTTGAGCTAACGATTCGTCCCGATCCAATAGCGGCACCCATAAACATTTGCCTGACCTGACTGACACATACTCTTTAACTTTACAAAAGTTAACCCCACATTAGATTTTTCACATATAGGGCGGATGTTAAAATACAGCCCTCAACTGAGCACCTCCGAAAGGAATTTCACATGATACAAGTCGCTGCGCGGCGTATGATCAACGTCTGGGATCTGCCCACACGTATCTTTCACTGGACCCTGGTTGGATTGTTTGTCTTTCTGATTATCTCAGGTGATATGGGAGATGATCTGATCGAATGGCATTTTTACGCGGGTTATCTGCTATCCGGCCTGATCCTGTTTCGCGTTATTTGGGGTGTAATTGGCTCCAAACATTCACGCTTCACGTCGTTTGTCCGCCACCCAAAAACCACGATCACATACCTGAAAGGGATGTTTAACGGCAATGCAGAGCATCACTACGGCCACAATCCGGCTGGCGGCATGATGGTGATTGCGCTGCTGGTATTGCTGGCCCTGCAGGTCGCAACGGGTCTGGTCACCACTGACGATGTGATCTGGGATGGACCGTTCTACAGCGCTGTAAGTGACCAGGTTGCAGAGATCGGTGGAGAACTGCATGAGACCATCCAGGGTCTGCTGCAATTGCTGGTAATGCTGCATGTGGCTGCGATCATCTTCCATCGTTTCAAGTACAACGACCCGCTGGTCCCGGCCATGATCCACGGTAAAAAGCCGGATATGGGCGGTGCAGTATCCGCCCGCAACGTCAGTGTGGTACGTACAACAATCGCACTGGGATTGTCTTCCGCCTGGGTGTTCTACCTATTTAGCTTGCCACTCTAACTGAGTGTCTCGTTGAGAGCCTCCCGAACGCCCAGGAGGCTCTCTATTCCCTGATCTCTTCAAGTGCAGCAGATACAGCGCCCAAACGCTTGAGGTTAAGATCTTCGGCCGTTTCAATGCTTGGAGACGGCTTACCAATCAGATAACCCTGCGCATATTTCACACCCAATACCTTCAGCACCTGCAGAATCGCTTCTGACTCCACAAACTCCGCTACCGTACACATCTCAAAACCGCTCACCATCTCAGTCAGGCATTTCACAAACACCTGTTCCTGTGGGCTGCGTTCCAACTCACGCACATAGGAACCGTCCATCTTCACGTAGGAGAGGGGCATCTGCTTCAGGTAACTGAAGGAGGAGAATCCCACACCAAAGTCATCCAGCGCGATACGACAGCCCACCGCTGCCAGTTTCTCCAGGGTCAGTAGGGCAGACTGGAATTCGGAAAGGAAGGCGGTTTCAGTAATCTCGATAATAATCTGGTCAGGCTTTATCCCATGACGGTCACACAGACGGAAGAAGGTGCGGTCAAAGGTAGGTGACTGGATACTCGGCGCCGATACATTCACCGCCAAGCTGATCGGTTTATTCGAGGATTTATCATTGTATTCCGCCAGGAAACGCATCGATTCCGCCAGTACCCAGGTATCGATCTGGCTGATTAAGCCGGTACGCTCTGCCACCGGGATAAATTCTCCCGGTGGTATCACACCACCATTTTCATCCTTCATACGCAGCAGTACTTCGTAGTGGCTGATGCTGTTATCGGTCACATTGAGTATTGGCTGAAAGTACAGGCAGAACAGGTCCTCAACCATTGCTTTGCGGATACGATCCTGCCAGTTGAGATCCGCCTGCATACGGTCTTTCATGGCACGACTAGCGTCGTACAGGTGCCAGCGCCCCTGACCCTGTTGCTTCGCGGTATACATCGCCATATCCGCCGCTGCCAACAGCTCTTCATCACTGTCACCATGATCCGGATACATCGCACCACCCAGGCTGCAGCTGAAGTGCTGCAAGGTACCGTTGGGCAGGCACATGTGGGTATTCAGCAGGGTGGACAGCTTTGCCATAACGGCACGCGCGGTTGCAGCGGTCGCCCTCGGCAGAAGCACCACAAACTCATCTCCACCAAGTCTCGCCACGATATCGGTATCGCGGGTATGTTTCTCCAGCAACTGGGAGATATGCACCAACACCGAATCGCCCACATTGTGGCCCGCCGTATCATTGATGTACTTGAATCGGTCCGCATCGATAAACAACAAGGCGCCACGGGCACCACGGGCCAATGCGGTGGCAAGCCGCTTTTGAAAGGCGTGACGGTTATGCAGCCCGGTCAGCGTATCGTGCGATGCCAACCAACTGAGTTTGTTTTCAGCTTCAACACGCTGAGTCAGATCCATACCCACTGACAGGATAGCGGGCTGGCCCACTTCCCATTCAACCAGAGAGTGCAGCCAGGTGACGTAACGCAGTTGCCCCTCACCGTCGATTAGTTGTCCTTCGTGCTGATATTGCTGTGGTTCAATAGCTATCAGTTCAGCTATATGCTGCTGCCAATTGTCTGGCATCGTATCGGGCACATGCAGATCAGCAAAATTTTTCAAAGCCTCAGATTCATCCAAATCGGAACCGATTAGCTCACGTCCCCAACGGTTCATCAGTTGAATATCTCCGTCTGGAGTCTGAGTGAGGATGATCAGCGGTGCGGTATCCAGAAGATTTGATACAAACCGACGTGCGCGGGTCTGCTCAGCCATCTGATCGCGCAGGGTAAGAGTATTCTGTTCCACCGTCTGGTTTAGCGCTTCCAGTTCATCACACACCCGTAACGCGGTGTGCTCAAGCACATCCAATTCATCACGCATCCAGTAGCGATTACGTTGTGGTATCTGGGCTCTCGCCCTGGCAAAGTCACTTTCAGCCAGTAGGGGTAGGGCACGGGTTATTCTGGCCAGTCTTTCGGTTGGATTCAGTATTAGCAGAATCAGAAGAATCTCTGCCATAACCCAACCAACAACACCAACCAACACGCCCTCTCTAATCGTTTTGTATAGAAGATGTTGGCTGTCGGTAATGTCCTCCAGTGCAATCAACACAGGCGTGCTATTAATCAAATCAAGATTGCCGATGGGCAGTACGTGACTGCGCAGGTGACGATTTTGTACGACACCGTCGTACTGACTATCTCCTGGCACGCTGGACTGACTTTGTATTTGAGACAGCAGCACGGACTGCTCATTGAAATTGCTCAGCGCCCACAGATCAAGCCTCCAATTAGGCAGCAATCGCTCCGGATCGATATCAGCACTCTCTGGTGGCGCTAGTAAGATACCCAGATCAATGCCCAACAGACGCTCGAAAGAGACCACAAGTTCGGAAATATTCCGTCCTATCACCACAACTCCGCGCATGTCCCGGCTGGTAATAAACGGCTCGATTACAAAGTAGGTACACTGCGTGGTACAGCTAAGCAGCGAGTGGGGGTGCATATCTTGGGCAACACTGCGAGCAATCTCAGCAATCTGATCTCGCTCAGCCGCCGCAACCTGATCCTGGTGGTGCAGCACACCCAATGTACGACCGTTCTGGTCAAACATACCCAGATAGTTGAGATTGAGGTTATACGTCAGATTGAGCCAGTGAGGACCCAATGCCTCCTGCAGCCGCGCTTCATCACGCAGACGCATGGCATCTGACACATTATCGAGATCCGGCAGCAGCATCGCCAACTGAATCTGCTGGTCACGCGTGTCCTCCAGCAACGAGATGAGCGCCTGGTCCTGCTGTGTCACTGATCGTTGCGCGTCCCGCTCAGATTCAGATAGCAGAGTGAATGCATACAATGTAACCATCGATAGACTGATGGCAACCAGAACCAAACTCAGGAAGAGAACCGCCTTCCAGCGTATGCTGAATTTTGTCTGCTGCATCAACCTTCACCCTTGTGCGTCAGAAACATAAGTCAAAAGCTATATACCACCTGCACCGCGTAGGTTTCCCATTTACGCCTGTTATCGGCCAGCACGGGGTTGTCCACGCCCGACAACCAGGCGGTACCATCCGTACGGTGGTATTCCGCGCGAACAATCCAGTCTGGCGCCACATCCCACTGCATACCCAGCATCCAGTTTTTACCAAAGCCTACATGGGGCGGATTAAACTTTGTGTCGCCATCCCGGTCTTTATCGTTAACGATCTGTTCGCCGTACCGCAGCGAGAAGGTGAGATCCGGCCGATAACGATAATCCACCTGCGCGTAGTAACTTTCACCCTTGGCCCGGAAATCCTCGAATGCTGGCCCAAAGCCTTTGACGTTATTAATCATCAGCAGGTATTCGGCCGTAAAGGTCCAGAATTCAGTGTTGTACTGTCCAGAGTAGAGCAGCATGTCGGAGATCACATGGCCACCCAGAAGTGGATTAAGTGGCGTCTGACGCTGGTAATCTAGGCTTGGACGGGTGTAGCTCAGTGCAAAGCGTAAGCCACTGTCCAGGGCCTCGTACATCACCTGGCCGCCATGCATAGACGCATCCTCAAAGTGGCCGGGGGTTGCTTGTTTGAAGACGTAATACTCCATCTCCTCATCACCAGGATCGCTGGAACCGGCAAAGAGTTCAAAGGTCAGATCCCCCCAGGGACGATTGAGGTTGCCATAAACACTCCCCCCGTCCGTGGATACCAGAGCATTGCGGAACTGTTCGAAGTAAACACTGGCCGGTGTAAAGATGCCGTTTCGGGCAGAAGGCGCATCTCGTGTTGTGTTGTAGAAACCAAAAGGGATTTTGATCCGGCCAAGCCGCACGCCATAACGGGAGTCGAAATCGCTGTATGCATGCAGATCAGCGAGTGCAAAGTCGACACGCGGGTCGGAATCGCTCTCTCGGCCAGCATTACGAGAGATAAGCTGTGCAGCAAAATTCACATTGCGGAGGGGCTGCCAGTAACCGTTAACGCCGATCTCGCGAAAATCGAAACTTCCGCCGTCTGAACGCCCAAAAAAGTTGTTACCGCTGGTGTCTATGTACGCCTGACTAACAAAGCCATGTACAGTCAGCTCATCGGTCAGCTCTATGGCATACGCCGGTATAGAGAGCAGCGTTGCCAAGGTGACCTGCAAGGACAATGCTTTAAATCTCATCTTCTTACTCAATACGGATGACATTCAGATCTCCCTCCTCGACAGTCCCTACGTAGCCAATCGCACCGGGTGTACTCATCACCTTGCGCAACATCTCTTGTCCATCAGCACCAACCTGAGGGGCACGACCTGTACCGGAATACACCAGCCGCCGCCATATCCGCTCCAACTGGTAGGGGTAGGTCCCCAAGACCTCGGTCGCAAATATTTTGTGGGTCGGATGATTCTGTTCCAAGACAAAAACTTTTACGCGCTGCCCGTTGGACCAGCGCCGGCTGTGCATCGCAAACATCGCAAGCACGTCGTCACGACTCAGCGATTGAGTGGAAACGGAAGGGTGGGAAATAATGACGGGGCTCTCTGCCGCAACTGCGAACAGCGGCACGAACCACATCAGCAGAACGGTCAGCAGAGGAGGGCGTAAAACCCTCGAAATCCATGGGCCAGTACGAATCCGTGCTCTCATAGGTTATTCCGTGGCAACCAATACAGATAAGTCCGTCGTCAAACAATTATAGATCGGGCTTTTCGCACCCGCCGTAAAACTTGAACCTTATCACCTGTCTCTTAATGGTGCCCACTCAAAAATCGACAACAACGCTATAGTTAAATGCAGTATCAGCTACCGACTGGAGTAAGAGATGAGTCAATGGCAGGATCTGTGTGCGCTGGATGAGCTGCCTCCCAACGAGCGCAAAGTAATTTCGACCCAAAGTGGACTGAAGCTGCTTCTGGTAAATATCGACGGAGAGATTCTTGCCGTTGAAGACCTGTGTCCCCACGACAACGGCCAACTGCATGAAGGGCCGATCGAAGGTACTGATATTATCTGTCCGCGCCACGGTGCCCGTTTTTGTCTCAGAACCGGCGAAGTGCTGGCTCCACCTGCAACCGAAGACATCGACAACTTCCCAACCCGTATTAACGGCGATCGCATCGAAGCCTTCCTGCCCTAACCCGGGACTTGCGATAATTCGGTAACGGCCCATAATGCGCTACGTTCTTAATGTCGCAGGTTCACCATGTCCACTAGCCAACACCCGATCCTATACAGCTTTCGTCGCTGTCCCTACGCAATGCGTGCACGTCTCGCCATTGCTTACGCTGGTATTGAGGTAGAGCTCAGGGAAGTTGTTCTGCGAGACAAGCCTGCACAACTGCTGGAGGCATCCGCGAAGGGCACGGTTCCGGTACTCATCCTGCCGGACGGACACGTAATAGATGAAAGCTACGATATTATGCGCTGGGCCATCAGTGAGGCGTGTGATTGTGGCTGGCGCGCGCATGAATCAGAGAGTGATGCCTGGGTAAAACGCAACGATAACGAGTTTAAGCCTTGGCTGGACCGCTACAAATACGCAGACCGATATCCAGAGCATCCTGAAAGCGTCTATCAACAGTACTGCCTGGACTGGTTCACTATGCTCGATACCCAACTGCGAGAGCAGGGCGGATACCTACTGGGTAGCAAGATGAGTCTGGCGGACGCAGCACTGCTGCCTTTTGTACGCCAATGCGCTCATGTGAACCGTGATTGGTTTTACCAGCAAGAGTTGCCCGCCATACAGGCCTGGCTGGATCAGTTCCTGGCCTCATCGCTGTTTAAACAAGTGATGCACAAATACCCCCAATGGCATCCTGATGATGCTCCTACCATTTTTTAATTGCCACACTGAAAGTTAGCTACACTGCAACAGCAGCGTAACAAGCGGTCACTTATTATACAGCCGTGAAAACCGCCCTGGGCACAAAGTACTTTTAATACGCAATACGTATTATGTACTTTCCTGATATCGTCATACACGCAATACAACTTTATATAGTTGCGAATCATTCTAATTTAGAATGGCAAGCGTTCAAAAATTGGTTTAGTCTTGCGCGGAATGACCTCCGGGGTAACTGAATCTGCTGCCGATTCAATCAATAACCCCTTGAATAATAATGGATTTAATAAAAGGAGTTTGGATGAAAATTCAGGCATCTACACAACGGGAAGTTCTTGTCCCAGAGAATGTTCAGCTGATTTCTACCACAGACCTGAAGGGCAAAATCCTCTATGCTAACCCAGCATTCTGTGATGTTTCTGGCTTCTCACTGGAAGAGCTAAAAGACAAACCACACAATCTGGTTCGGCACGCCGATATGCCTAAAGAGGCTTTTGGGAATCTTTGGGACTCCTTGAAGCAAGACCAAGCCTGGCGTGGCATCGTAAAAAACCGCTGCAAAAACGGCGATCATTATTGGGTTGATGCCTACGTGACGCCGCTTTATGACAACGGCATCAAGATTGGCTACCAGTCAGTCCGTGTGCGCCCGACAGATGCACAGAAAAAGAAAGCCGAAGCAATCTATGGCGAGATCAAAAAAGGCAAACTGAATAAGCTGTTGCGCAGCAGCTCAATCAACACATCTATGCTGTTGGTTTCTGCTGGCATTATCGCCGCAGGTACAGCGGCCAGCCTGTTGCTGCCGCAAGGCATTGCATCCATCGCTGCCACAATACTGACAGGTATCTCCGTTGCTGCGGCGTGGAGCTGGCGTGTGCGCCGCGTTACCGGACTACAAAGTAAAGCCCGCGCAGTCTCCTCTAATGACCTGATCAAACTTGTCTACTGTGACTCCACCGATGAAACTGGTGATATCCAGCTCGGTCTGGAGATGCAAGAAGCCCGCAATCGCACGGTTTTAGGGCGCCTGGCGGATATCAACAAAACCATCGAACAATCCGTTTCGATCACCGACAGCGCCATTAAACGTACCGACTCAGGCATCAGCCGCCAGGATCTGGAAACCGACCAGGTGGCCAGTGCTGTCAGCCAGCTGGCAAGCGCGACCGACGAGATTGCAAATAACACCCAGCATACATCTACCGTGAGCCAGAACGCCGTTAACGTAACAGATGAAGGACGCCGCGCCCTGGGAGATGTGATCAGCAAAACCTCCCGTTTGGCAGAGCAGGTGAGACATGCTGCGGACACAACGTCAGAGCTGCAAACCCAGGCCGACGAAATTGGCAATGTGCTGGCGGTCATCAACGATATCGCTGATCAAACCAACCTGTTGGCGCTTAACGCCGCCATTGAGGCTGCGAGGGCGGGTGAACACGGCCGCGGATTTGCGGTGGTATCTGACGAAGTACGCACACTGGCAACACGCACTCAGAACTCCACCCAGGAGATTCGCGCGGTGATTGAGCACGTACAGAACGCGGTAAACCGTACCGTCCAGATCATGCAGGAAAGCGAAACTGAAACGCAGAACGTAATCAAAGCCACGCAGCAAACCGACGAGGCATTTGTGAATGTTCAGAGCATGATGGGTGAGGTAGCCGATCGCTGCTCCCAGATTGCGGCAGCATCGGAAGAGCAAACAGCAGTTGTGAGCGACATTCACCGTAGCGTCTGCTCAATCCGTGAGTTGTCAGGCGAGAACAATGAAGCATCCCGCCAAACCAGCGAGGCCAGTCAGGAGCTTCATAAGCTGGTGGACTTGCTGAACTCCATGGTTAAAGCGTTTGAGAAATAACTCTTCCGAACAAAACAAAAAGCCCCGTCAGTTGAATCTGACGGGGCTTTTTTATGTTCACCATAAGGTAGCCCTGTAGGTTGGGCATCGCGAAGCGATGCCCAACATATCAATTCAAAGCTACTTCTTCACTGTTGGGCTTCGCATTGCGAAGGCCAACCTACGCTTGTTATTTGGTCGATTAAATATGAGGAATCAGCTGGTTTCCTTTTCTTTATTCTGAGCCTCAATAATCAACTTTAACTCATTGATCTGATTAGAAAGATCTTCGATTGTCAGCTGTCCTTCCGCAATCGCTTTCTCTTTTTCTTCCTGCGCATGCTCACTCTCCATCACGTTCACCACGATACCGATTACCATGTTCAGGAATGCAAATGTGGTCAGGAAAATAAAGGTCAGGTAGAACAACCAGCTAAACGGATAAACCGCCATGGTCTCGTACATCACGTCGGTCCAGTCCTCAAAGGTCATTACCCGGAACAACGTCAGCATCGCAATGGAGATATCACCCCACAGCTCAGGATTAATCTCTGCGAAGAACGACGCACCGACTGCGGCATAGATGTAGAAGATGATAAACATCAGCAGGATCACGTATCCCAGCTGTGGCAGGGCCTTGATCAGGGAGTTCAGCAGCAGGCGCAGCTCCGGCACGATGGATACCATTCGCAGCACACGGAAGATACGGATCAAACGGCCAACCAACGCCATCTCACTGTCCTGAATCGGCACGAGACTTACGACAACAATCAACGTATCGAAGACGTTCCAGGGATTTTTGAAGAAGTTACGCTTATCCGGCTCACCGATGAAGCGGATTGTGATCTCAACCAGGAAGAAGAGCGTGATCGCGCTGTCCAGCCAGCTGATAACCATCAGTACGTTATCGGGGATGTCGTAGGTTTTTGCACCGATCACCAGTGCAGAAAACATAATGACGCCGACAACAAAAAACTCGAAGATTCGGTTGGAACGCAGCGCGTAAAAACGCGCCTGCAGCAGGTCAAAGTTCATGGCTACTTCAGTCGTATAACATATTGGTATGGAGTGGAAATCTGCAGTATACCCGGCGCGTATTGCAACAAGGCTATGCGCTAAAACACCCATAAAGTCCAGGTGTATCACACACGGAAATACTGTTTTACATGGGGCGTATTTATAACGCTTTTTTGCTAAGTAACCAATGAAGAAAAAGTCTGCAATTTAACTAAATATGTCGATTTAAAAGATAAAGCAGGAGAGAGGCTGTTCAGGCTATAGCCCCTCCAGGAAACGTTGGCGATCCTCATCCCGCA
This sequence comes from Pontibacterium sp., assembly GCF_964228735.1. Classification (GTDB taxonomy): domain Bacteria; phylum Pseudomonadota; class Gammaproteobacteria; order Pseudomonadales; family Balneatricaceae; genus Pontibacterium. Next base: position 18,606 of record NZ_CAXRBQ010000107.1, read on the forward strand.
GATTGCTTTCAAAGAAGTTAATCAACTCGTGGACGCTTTCACGTCCTTCCTCGCCAGCAACTTCTCCAATAGTGAGCTGCTCGTGGCGCTCGGAAAGGTGATGCAGCATCTTCTCTCCCATATCAACCGGGATCTCATCGAGTAGCTCTACAAACTGATCAACTTCTTCTCCGGCCATACCCGCCGCTTGCCAAAAGGCATCGCTCAGATCAGGCCCAAAGGATAGTGCGGTGTTCTGTAGGGCTTCCACATCCAGGGTATTCGCCAGGGCGTTGGTGTGGCTCATAAAGTCCTGTGTATCTTCCTGAAGATACTCATCGGACAGCTCGGCCAGAGGGACCTGTTGCTGCGTCAGGCGATTAAGATCGTGCACCTGCCGATCGCGCGCTTCTGCGCCCATCGCCTGCAGATTCTCGCTCAGATGCATCGCGCGCACCGAGATGTCTACATCGTCGTTATTTCGGTTCACCCAGGCATCAGTGGCAAGCACGCTGATCAGGCCTTCCTGGTCACGCTCACCCGTCCCATCGGACTTCACCTCAAAGAAAGACTTACCATCCACTCGTTTCTCTTCACCCATACGTGACATAAACACCGCATCACGAACCGTTGCGTCACTGCGTAACCCATCAATTACAGAAACAGCTTCAGCGTTATCTTCCAGGTCAGCCGGGTTATCGCTATCAGCACCTACCAGTTGATCTAGGCCGGTTTCAGTTATCGCCAGATAGGCACGTTGATCTGAACGATCGATCGAGCTGAGCTGATTATTCATCTGCACAACCTGCTCGTCGCTGAACTCAAAGTTTTCAAGCAGGCTTACGCTGCTCTCAAGCATGCCCAAGAGGGTATCGGCAGACTGATTGTCATGATCAGCAGCTGCATAGATATCACCCAGCGGGGAGGGAGTTTTAGCAATTGCTTGAGAGAAGTGATGATCAACAGAAGCAGCCAGGTCGCCAAGAAAGTTGATCGCGGTATCCTTAGCTGCATTGCCGCGTTCAGCCAGCTGATCCATCAGGCGCTCGCCCAAGGCGGTATCTTTGCCCAACACATTCAGCAGACCCGATTGCTGTGTCTCGCTGAAGCTGTCCAGACTGTCGAGCATCTCCGACACATTTTCGGATTCGCCCACCGCGTGTACAAAGCTATGCAGATCAGACGCAGCAGGTGAGCCTGTTGCCTGAAGGTTCAGCGCAATTGGCGAGTATGTATCGGAGGTATCACGTGGAGGTATATGGGCGGCAAGCTGTTCCGTCTTTTCGAGCACTCGGGCACGCGTGCTTCCATCCAACTCCGATAGGGCAGAGAGCAGGCGATCCGGGCTCTGACCGGCCTGAATAATAGCGTAGAACCCGCCTTGCCTTGGCAGAGTACGCAGTCCCTCAAGCGTATTGGCCAGCTGTCCCAGCTGTTGATCGCCTAACTGCTCTGCAAGTGCCAGAAACGCTTCGCTTTCGATGACCTCGGAATCAATCAGCGTATCTTGCTGATCATCGGACAAGCGGTCCAGTACCGACTCCATGCGCTGTGCTTTCTCGGAGTGTTCAACCAGCAGAATCCGTTCTTTACCCTGAAACGCCGTGTAGTCCGATGTAACATCTGACACCGCTGAGCCCGAAGACAACGTCACAGTATCTGTGGACGGTGTGACCGAATGTTTCTGAGCCTCGTCCGCAGTCTGCGGCGTGGCAGGTTGGGTCCTGTTGCTGGACAGCTGATTGGCAACTGCTTGATGCAAGCCTGCAGAGTCCAATTTCATATCCAAATCCTTTTATTCCTGCTGCCTGTTTTGAGGCTATCGGCAGCCTCAAAAAATCAGATAGGGCTCAAAACATTAAATTTTCGCCATACTCTCCACGAGCGAGGATGCATTATGGTCAGACCGCCCATCACACCTAGCCTGTGAAGCGACTATCTCTTACGAAGAAAAACAATAAATCATTCAATTCAAACGCTTAAACAACCAAACACAGGTGATTTATTTGGATTGACGGCACCCGGAGATGGAGCCGACAGAGCGAACAAGATACTATTGCCGAAACTGAAAAACGGATTTCTGAGCACGATTGATGCGCATTCTGCACACCTCCGACTGGCACCTGGGCCAGCACTTCATTACCAAAAGCCGCGCCGCGGAACACCAAGCCGTGATCAACTGGTTACTGGAGCAGGTTACTCCGCATCAGATTGATGCGGTGATCATCGCCGGCGACGTGTTTGATACCGGCGCACCGCCCAGCTATGCCCGCGAAATCTACAACCGCTTTGTGGTAGAGATGCATAAACTGGAGTGCCAACTGGTGATCCTTGGAGGCAATCACGACTCAGTCGCCACACTGAACGAATCCCGTGGACTGCTGGCACACCTGAACGCTCAGGTTATCGCACAGGTACAGAACGACCTGGAAGAGCAGTTGCTGGTATTGAATGACAACGCTGGAGAGCCCGGCGCGATCCTCTGCGCCATACCGTACATTCGGCCACGCGACGTAATCACCAGCAATGCCAACGAATCGGGCGTAGAGAAGCAACAGGCATTGGGCGAAGCGATTAAAGAGCACTACAAAAAGCTCTTCCAACTTGCTGATAATAAAAGAAAAGAGTTAAAGACAAGCCTACCCATTATCGCCACAGGCCACCTGACAGCGATGGGCGTTAAAAGCTCGGAATCAGTGCGTGATATCTATATCGGCAGTCTGGAAGCCGTGCCGTCCAGCGCATTTCCACCCGCTGACTACATCGCTCTGGGCCACATTCACCGACCACAGATCGTTGCCCAATCCGAGCAGATCCGCTACTGCGGCTCTCCCATTCCACTGAGTTTTGACGAGCTAGGCACCCAGAAACAGGTGCTGCTGGTTGATTTTAACAACGGCAAACTCTCTGAGATCCAGCCTCTGGAAGTACCTCTATTCCAGCCGATGGAAGTGATCAAAGGCGACCTGAAAGCCATAGAAGCCGCCCTAAAAACTCTGCCCACAGCGGACAACGCGCTTCCAACCTGGCTCTGCATTGAAGTTGAAACCCAGGACTACCTGAACGACCTGCAACAGCGTATTCAGGCAATGACTGCTGATTTGAATGTGGAAGTACTGCAGCTGCGTCGCGCACGCACTGATCGCCAGGACCGCATTGAGCGTCAGGACACCGAAACCCTGGCGGAACTGACACCAGAAGACGTCTTCGAGCGCCGCCTGACATTGGAATCGTTCGACAACGACGAGGAACAGGCGCGCCTTACACGCATCCGGCAGCAGTTCCGGGAGATCGTCGCGGAAGTCGAGCAGCCACAGCCAGAGGAGATCAACGCATGAGAATCCTCAGCTTGCGGCTCAAGAACATCAACTCCCTGAAAGGCGAGTGGAAGATCGACTTTACCCAGACACCGTTCTCCGACAATGGCCTGTTTGCCATTACCGGGCCAACCGGTGCGGGCAAAACCACCATACTGGATGCGATCTGTCTGGCGCTCTACCACCGTACACCGCGCCTGAATACCATCTCCAAAACCAGCAACGAGCTGATGACACGGGGTACCGCAGACGCGCTCGCCGAGGTGGAGTTTGATGTAAAAGGCGTGGCATACCGAGCGTTCTGGAGCCAGCGACGCTCCCGCGATAAAGCGGACGGCAACCTGCAGGATGCCAAGGTTGAATTGGCCAGTATGGACGACGGCAAGATTCTGGCATCTCAGATCAAAGCCAAAAGCCAGATGATCGAGCAGATTACCGGCCTCGACTTTGCGCGCTTTACCAAATCGATGATGCTGTCACAGGGTCAGTTTGCTGCATTCCTGAATGCCGATGCCAACGACCGCGCCGAGCTACTGGAAGAGCTGACCGGCACCGAGATCTATGGCCTGATCTCTGAGAAAGTGCACGAACATGTTACCCAGCGTAAGAATTAACTGGACCAGCTGAAATCCCGCGCAGAAGGGGTTGAGCTTTTAAGCCCCGAACAGTTGGAAGAGCTGAAAGAAAGACTGGGCGAGCTGTCGCAACAGGAAAAAGAGCTCAATACCAAACGACAGCAGATCCGCAGCCATAAAGAGTGGTGGGATAAAACTACAACCGCGGAACAGGCCCTCACGGTGGCCACCGAAGGGCTGACCCACGCCGAACAGCACTACCAGCTGGAAAAAGACGGACTGGAGCGCCTTGCTCAGGCGGAACCTGCTGAAAAACTGCGCGCACCCTACACACTGCTGCAACACACCACCGAAAAGCACCAGCAGGTCATCGCACAAGCACAGAAGCTGGCCATAGAAGTCCGCAACGCTCAGCAGCAAGCTGAAGTCACCCGCAATACACTTACAAATGCGGAAAATTCCCTCGAAAGTGCACGCAAAGATCAGCAAGCACAGGAAAAACTGCTGAACGAGCAGGTGATTCCGCTGGATAACCAGCTGCAACAGGCCAACGCAGAACTGAAACGCCTTGAAACAGATAAAGCACGCACTGAGCAGCAGGCTGAAGCACAACGCTCCAACCTCGCCAACGTCGAGCAGCGACTTAAGCAGGTGACTGCCGAGCTGCAGCACTGCGAACACTACAAAGTGGAACACGCGCAGGATGAAAATCTTGCGGCGCAACTACCACGCTGGCAAACACTGCTGGAGCAACTAGAGCAACAACAACGCCAGCAAACCACCCGCCAATCTCAGCAAGCCGATCTGTCCCGCCAGCAACACAAACTGCAAACGGACGCACAAACGCTCAATCAACAGCTAAGCGCACGCCAGCATACTGTGGCGCAGCACCAAGTGGCTATCGAACAGATCAACGCTGAACGACAACAGGCTCTGGCGGGGGCAGACGAGTCCCATCTGCAAGCTGAGCACCAGCACCTGCATAACCAGCAGGTCATGCGACTGGAGCTTAAAAACATCAGCGATCGCTGCCAGGGCCTCATCGCCGAGCAAACAACACAGCAGAAAGAACAGGCAGAGCTGGGCGCATCAGCCAACGCCCTGCGTACACAAGTTCAGCAGCTACGAGAACGATACAAACAAAGCCACCAGCACCTGAAAGATATTGAGAAACTGATTGAGCAGGAAAAGCGGATTACAGACCTCGCAGCAGAACGCGCGAAACTGCAGCCGGACGAAGCCTGCCCACTGTGCGGTTCCACCGAACACCCGCTGATCGACCAATACCAGACGCTTAACCTCAGCGAAACCGAACAGCGCCGCGATAACCTCAAAACAGAGATCGAAGCGATCGAGCAGCAGGGGAAAGAGCTTTCGAACGCCCTCAACAAAGAGGAAGCCAAACTTGAGCAGCACAACCAACGTCTGCAAGCGATTACAGACGAGTTAAACCACCTGCAGACACACTGGCAGCAACTGACTGGCCAGATCCCAGTTACTCTCGACCTTAACCAGCGTGAAGCACTGCAAAGCTATCTGCACCAGTGTGATAGTCGTATGCAACAGCTGGCAAATCAGTTGGAGCACCTGCGATCGATCGACCAACACCTCCAAGCCACCAGCAACGAGCTGAATGTGGCAGAGCAGGAACTACATAAAGCCAACCACGCACTTGCGCTGAACACCCAGCAGCAGAATACGGTTGGCCAGCAGCTCAATCAGCTGGAATCGGAGCTGACCTCACAGAAAGAACAGATCGATCAGCTGCAGCAAACACTGGAAAGCCAGTTGACCTCTGTGGGCCGCACCATGCCGGATCTATCAGAGATCGCGATCTGGAATGCCCAGCTCCAGCAGGCCGCTGCCCGCTGGCAGGAGATGATCAACACTCTACACGACTGCCAGAAACCCCAATCCAGCCTGCAATCTGAAGCTAACGCCTGCAGGCAACAGTTCCAACAGCTTACGGACCAGCTTACCCACCTGGCAGATGGCTATAGCAACGCAACCGCACACCGAAACGATCTGC
>NZ_CAXRBQ010000108.1:0-2388 GCF_964228735.1 Pontibacterium sp.
TGGTAACTTTCTGCCAGCTGTTCCAGGCATCGCTGTTGAATGGGTAGTCCTTGGCAAGTTTTGGCGCCACATTGGTCAGCGCGATATCAAACCAGGCACGGTCACGTGCGCCGGCATGAAGCTCAGCCGTTGGGAACTGTCCCATATGGAAGTGGATCAGGTGTTTCCACTCATCTTCGGTGCGACGCTGCAAGGCGATACGTGCACCGGAGTGACAACGTACACAGGTTTCCTGCAAGAGCTGGTCGAAGGATTCAACCACATTGGGTTCTTTCTCCAGCAGATAGCGCAAGCCTGCCGTTTCGGACGGTGCCAAGCCCTGGTTATCTGCCAGGTATTTCACCAGCGTCCGTTTCTCTTCCGGTGAGATAACCAGGCCGCGTTGCTGCTGCATGCGGCTAATGGTCATCATCCAGCCTTCAGGTGTTTTTCGCTGCTCGCTGATTCGGGAGAACGGGGTTGCCGCTTCGCCGGTTTCGGTATGACACGACAAACAGCGATCGCGAATGATGCGTTCTGCATCCGCCGCCTGAGCCGGTAACGTCACCAATCCCGCGAGGGCCAGTGCGCCGGTTCCCAGAAGTGCGCGCGTTGTCTTGTTATTATTCAAGGCCATCACTCCTTAATTTTTCGTGATTCAGGCGGATTGTGTTAGCCAGTAACTGGCCCGATACAACACAAACTGCCGTTGAGATACCTCCTTGCGAGGTATCTGGCGCCTGCCATCCCCTTGTCTTCAGACATATATCGATAGCTGGACCTGACCCGCTGTGCAGACCCATTTGGCGTGTATCTAACCTAACCTTGTGGTGTAAATAAGATTCCGCGCTTTTGTTCGAAGATGTAGGTAGATGTATCAGAATGTAACAAGCGATCAAAATTGTAAAATAACCCCTTGTTTTGTTTGATATTCCTGTATTCCCAGAGTAAATATAAGAACGTTAGCCGGTATCTTAGACACAAAACCGACACGCTGCTTTTGATTTTTGTAACGTATATTCAACTTGGGTCGTCACCATGGTTCCAGACAGCTCAGCAACACCCCATATCCTGATCGTAGAAGACGATTTTGCTTCACGCTCCCTACTGGTCAGCTACTTTGAAAAAGAGGGATACCGGATCAGCGAGACCGAACAGGCTGACGATTTGGTACAGCGTGTAGAAGAGCACAAAATCGATCTTGTTCTGCTGGATATCAACCTACCGGGTAAAGATGGCCTTACGCTAACCCGCGAGCTGCGTGCCGCATCCCGAGTGGGCATCATTCTGGTAACGAGCAAAGGTGATGAGATCGATCGAATTGTAGGTCTTGAGCTGGGCGCTGATGATTATGTCACCAAGCCGTTCAACCCGCGTGAACTGTTGGTGCGTGCTAAAAACCTACTCTGGCGTGTGCGTGAGACCGTAGAACCGCAGCGTGAGAATGGCCGACAGGCGCAGCAGTGGCACTTTGAAGGTTGGTCATTGGATGGCAGCAAACGTTTGCTGACTGCCCCTGACGAAACATCCGAACGCCTGCCCGAGGGTGAGTTCAAGCTGCTGCAAGCATTGATTACCAACTCCGGACAAGTACTCTCCCGCGATCAGCTGATGGATGCGATCCACGACCGGGAATGGACACCCAACGACCGCTCGGTCGATGTATTGGTTGGCCGCCTGCGTCGGAAACTTCGCGACAATCCGTCTGATCCCCACTTCATCCTTACCGCCCACGGTGCGGGTTACATGTTTGCCGGTGAGCTGGAGTAAACATGATGTCCACCCTGCCCGGCTACCGAATCATCAAACATCTTCATAAGGGCCGGCGCAGCAACGTCAGCCGCGCTATCCGTACTCAGGATGATGCGCAGGTAATAATCAAACAGCTCAATGCCAATCAGGCAACCAGTGAAGAGATTGGGTTGTTTCAGCATGAATATGATCTGCTGAGTACGCTGGATGTGCCCGGGGTGATCCGCCCCCTGACCCAAATCCATACCGAACAGAGTATCGCTACCGTGTTTGCCGATAGCGGCGGTGTATCATTGCGCCAGCTGCTGAACTGGGAATCACGCCCCTGGCATCACTGGTTGTCATTAGCGGTGGCTTTGGCGGAACAGGTGGGCCGCATTCACAAGGCGCAGATCATTCATAAGCAGATCTCGCCAGACAACATTATCGTTGATCCGGAACATCCATCGGAGGGTGTTCAGATCATCGACTTCACCCAGGCCACCCATCTGCAACGGGAGCAGGCAACCTGGAACTACAACCAACTGGCTGAAGAGACCCTGCCCTACATTGCGCCAGAGCAAACCGGGCGCATAAACCGCGCGATCGACTATCGCACCGATTTTTACGGCCTTGGCGCTACGCTGTATGAATTGATGACGGGGCGGCCGCCATTTA
>NZ_CAXRBQ010000109.1:0-31715 GCF_964228735.1 Pontibacterium sp.
AAGAACAAAATGCAGGCACTGGGCGCAGCGATGAGAAAGCTGGTCCACCTGTGCTTTGGCGTGGTGAAAAGCCAGGAAAAGTTCCAGCTACACCCGCTCTAAAAGCGTTTGTAGCCAGAATCGAGAGATGGTATCTACAAGGATTATGACATTGGTTATGAACACGAATGTAGGGCAGCGTTCACGCTGCCGGTAGGCTGAAGCCTACCCTACAAAAGCTTTGTAGGAATCATCAGAAAAGAGCGAGGCTGGCCCGAGTTTGGGGGACACTGTACGAACGATACGCTACGGAGCTATACAGTCTTTAATCACGCATGCTACTTATCTATGAAAGCTGGCCAAGCATAATAACCATTTACTACGTATGCGAATCGCACCTAGTAAAAGATAAAAATCCTAGTACCATATATAACAGTCGTTTGTTTAGATTTTCACCTCTTAGTATGCCCCAACGTAGCAGTTCCGATTCCGAAGTATGTACCTCCAAGAAAGCCGCTGAAATCCTAGGTGTCACTGTCCGTACCGTTCAACTATGGACTGACTCAGGCATTTTACGTGCATGGAAAACTCCAGGTGGGCATCGCCGATACCTCCTATCTGAGCTTTTAAAGCTAGAACGTAGCTTCAGTGATACAGACTTACCCGAGACAGAGGCATCATCTCAATCCAATCAACTTTCAATCCTCATCATCGAAGATGATGAGAAGCTACAGGATTTATACAGACTTCGGCTAGGCGAATGGGAACCGTCACCAAAAATAGACTACGCCAGTGACGGATTCGAAGGCACGTTAAAAATTGGCTCCAGCAAGCCAGATGTCGTGATCCTAGATCTCAAACTTCCTAACGTCGACGGATTCAGAATCATCGAAGCCCTGAAAAAAACAGGCGTGATCAACGAGATGAAGCTCATAGTCGTCACGGGGTTGAGTAAAGAAGAGCTTCGCACAAAACTTGCCGATACGGACGAAATTGTTCTCCTGCAGAAACCAGTTCCTTTTGATGATCTAAAGCACCACATTCTTAACTAACTGTTTTTAAAGCGGCTTTTCCTTAGCCGCTTATCCTTCCTCTCCCATCCCTTTCCGATCAGCCAGTTACCGCCGAGACGACAGCTCCTTAGGCTTGAACCTTACAATCCAAAATACGAAATTTTTCGTATTGCTAGACTTAATTCGGAAAAAATGAAAATATACGACTATCTAGACATATACGAAGAAAAGGAAATCGCTCATAGTGAACGTTCGGTCGTTACTTTCCCTACTGGAAGAACTAAATGCGAGCGCAGCGCTGCTGAATCAGCAAGGCATCGTACGCTGGATAAGTAGCACCTTGCTGGAAAGAAATGTAATTGCAATTGGTGACCACATTGCTATCGCGGAAGAATGCACAGCGAAAGGAGTCCGTTGTCAAAATTTAACTAATAGAAATGATTTCCGTGCAACGATCTACTCCATCCAAGACTTTCGCCTACTGATTAGCGATAGGTGTACGCAAAATAAAGAAGGGTTGAGACTACGAGAGTCTGTGAGACGTGACTTGATAATCCCCCTAAGTGATGCCGCAAATGAGTTATGCGAGTTAGTCAATCCACTTGTTAAGAATGCGAACGTTGATAGCTCTGTGTCACAGGCTATTAGATCAACAAGAAACAAACTAAGAGCACTTAATGTTGAAGCATCCATTTATTGGTCTCAGTTAGCGACCTGTGATGAGCAACTCTTGCCCAGCAAAGACAGAATAAAAATCGACGAAATGATCGTCGACGCTACCATCCCGCTCATGCAAAAGGCGTCTTTCTTTACAAAAGTAGATGAGCGCTCTGGCGTGATTTACGGATGTAAAGAGTGGTTAGTTCCATCCATCACGTCTTTGATAAGGGAGCTGCTCAAAAAAAGCAGTCACACCAAGATCCGAATCTCGGCCAACCAGTCAAGTACCGAAATCGTGATCAGGATTGAAGACATCGATAGTGCAGAAACTCATGGATACAAGCGCCTTCGCTCCAAGGACGTCAACTCATTAATAGGATCCAAGGCGGTTAGTTATGCGCTGGCTAAGAAAACGATTGAGAGAAATGGCGGGGAAATACGAACACGTAAAAGAGACAGTGAATCAGGCTATCTAATTACGTTCCCGACAGGAGCGCCCGTCACAAGAGATGCAAACAGAAAGCAGTTAACTCAACGCAATTCACACCTTGAATAAGAACACACGATGAAGACAAGAATTCTTGTAGTAGATGATCAAGATGAACTGAGAAGGCTAGTGAAACTAACACTAGAGATGCTTGAGTATCAGGTTGAAGAATCAGAAAGCGGAGAAGAGTGTTTAAACCGTATAAACGTGGTCAAACCAAGCTTGGTTGTTCTCGATGCGATGATGCCAGGCCGGTATGACGGTTATCAAACTTGCGAAATTATAAAGCAGCATTACCCGGAAATTAAGGTCGTGATGCTAACAGCGAGAGCTCAACAAAGCGATAAATCGTTAGGAAAGAGCATGCGGTGTGATGAGTATATTACAAAACCTTTTAGCCCTATTGCCCTTCAGGAAATCATCAAAAGAACTTTGTCATGAATAAGATTTTCACGACCGTAGAAAGATCGAATGAACGTTTATCTGATTCGCGGACAGAGGTAGAGGGCCTTACGCGTTTAGTGAAAGCATCTTTATTCAAAGATGACGATACTGGTGTGCACACGTCACGTGTGGCTTTTATGTCTATAGAGCTGGCACGCCTGGTAGGTGTTGACGACTCATTAATGCTTCCAATCTTTTACGCATCAGCATTGCATGACGTCGGTAAGATAGCCATACCTGATAGTGTGCTAAAGAAAAAAGGACAACTAACACCATCCGAGTGGAGTGTCATGAGACAGCACAGCCAAAAAGGATCAGATTTCTTCGGTGAAACCGGTTCAGACATATCAAAGGCCTGCTATAACGTCAGCTTGTACCACCATGAGAATTACGATGGGTCTGGCTACCCTCAAGGTTTAAAGGGAAAGGATATTCCTTTGGAAGCCCGTATTGTGTCCATCATTGATGTTTACGACGCATTAACTATGGATCGCTGCTATCGGCCCGCACACACACATACAGATGCAATAAAAATAATCACTTGTGATATGGAATCAAAGTTTGATCCCCATATTCTGAACGTCTTTCTTAAGCATGCAGAGAATTTTAAGCATATAAGAGAAATCATAGAGCGAAACGGTCCCATAGACAGCCTGTATAACTATTATGGTTAACAACATAAAAAACCAAAAGACTCTGGATATATTCAATGAGGTCGAACAACCTATATTCATAGTCAGCAATCAAAAAAACCTAATATGGTGCAACGACGCTGCTGAAAACATATTTGATAAAAAGATCATTGAAGACAGCATAAAGCACAGAAATTTTCTTCTTCAAAATTATGAAAACGGAGCTAGAACATATCAACTGATTTTCAACACAAAGATTGGCATCCCTGTAACATTTTCTGTGTTTTACGACGAAGATTACGACATATACATATCATCTCACCTGATAAACCAGGACATAGAAAGGCAAAAAGAAGGACTCACAAGCCTCATAGAGCAAACGTTAATACAAAAGCAAAAAAAGCTAAAAAACCAAATTAAAGCAATACAAACGAAGATAAGAAACAGAACCATCAGAACAGCCAATGACATTGACTTTGCGATGGAGTGTTTAAGCCAAAGTGCTGAAATTCTTGAACAGGAATGGAAAAAGATTAGATCTTCAACCGGTACATTCAGAGGTTGCTGTACCAGTAATGAGAGAACAGAAGTAGAGATGATCACACGTTGTGTTGAACAGCAATTATCAGCGCATAGTATCAGAACCAACACCAGATTATTAAATAAACGCTACGGTGTGATCTATGGCGGATTTGATGCAATTTGTAACGCCCTTTCTGGGTTGATAGCGAGTTCTCTAGCGAGAGAAGCCGGTGACAGGGACGTCACACTTTCAGTTTACCAGTCTTCAAAATGCATCATATGGGAATGGCAAGCCGAAAAACATGTTGAGGACACCGACCTGGTTGCTAGATATATTTGGCTTTCTTTCCAGGGTCAACTCCAAGAGAAAGCAGATGATGGATCCCTAGTGTTGATGGCTAGCCTTCCTAGTGGAGCATCAATTAACAAAAGCGACCTAGATCTATCCATTTGGGCAGAAAACGAAATACAGAAGATAATCACCTAAGCCAAAATATGTCTATTCGAACAAAGACAATTCTCGGAATCATGCTCGTCGAGGTAGTGTTGCTCACTATCGTTTGTGCCGTAAGCATCAGTGCGCTGAAAAGCGCTAGTACTGAGGACTTACATCGCGAAGCCAAGATCACCTCAAACCTGTTGATCTCAGCGACGATGAACTCTTTACTTGCAACGGACTTAGCCTCGCTTGAAGTTCTGACCGATGAATTCTCTGCAAACCCAGACGTAATTTACGTTCGAGTATTCGATAGACAACGATTAATGGCTGAGTCTGGTGTTCTAACCAACCTTCGCAAGGCCCTGTATACCGATACCGAAAGCCAAAACGTAGCCACTGACATCTACGAATTTTCATCCCCTATAAGCCTGGATGGATATGAATATGGTCGTCTTGAGATCGGCTTAGACGCAGCCAGAATATACAGTCGTATTGATGATGCCAAAAATAACCTGATTACCATATCTATCATTGGAATCATCGCCTCAGCTCTTTTTTCGTTCTTCCTCGGAGATCGACTTACCAGACAGTTCGAGGTGATCACGCGTGCGTCATCGGAGCTAACAAAAGAAAACTTTGGTCATAAGATTGAAGTAATTGGAAAAGACGAGCTTGCAACAGCTGCCCGCTCATTCAATATTATGGCTGAAAAAATTCAGCAGCTCTTAAGTGTGAGTAAGGATCAGCAACGAGAGATAACCGACAGAGAAGTAATTTTAAGGACACTACTGGAATCAATACCTGCTGGCATTCTTTTAGGAGATGAAAATCGAGTAGCCATCTTCTCCAACCAGAACTTGGTAGAAATTTTCGATTGGAATTCCATCGAAGACTTTGATGTTGATGGAAAGGATTGCAGCAACCTTCTCCCCCTTATCCTTCAAAAAACAAAGAACCCCGATGGTTTTTTACAGTTTGTTAACGATAGCATTTCCAAGTCCTGTACAGTCAAAAATCATCAAGTAGATCTAATTAACGATAAAACAATTGAGGTCGACTACGTCCCTATTTATGTCGCTGAAGGAAATACCAAGAAACATCTCTGGTATTTCAGAGACATTACACAAATCATTAGCACTGAAAAAAGCAGTAAAAAAACGGCCCAAGAGCTTGCATCAATATTTAAACTAAGTCCCGACGGTATCGCATACTTCGACATCAACGGAGTGATCCTGCGTGCTAACAGTACATTTTGCAATCTTACTGGTATCGATGAACAAAAAGTAGCAGGGCTCAGTCTTCGAGCACTTGATCATGTTCTTATACATCTTATGGTAGATAGCTCTTGCTTTAAATTCACCGACTATAGAAGTGAAATCACAAAGTCTATAACTTATGGAACGAGAAGAGAGTTAACTGATACTTTTGAGATTAAACAAAACAGTATCATTCATTTGGAGAGAAGCATTATTTTCGACTCTGATAATAACCTTACCGGAGGCTTCATCTACCTGAAAGATATAACGGAAATAAAGAAAATTGAAATCATGAAAAGTGAGTTTTTATCAACTACTGCTCATGAGCTTCGTTCCCCGATGGCAAACATTTTCGGATACTCTGAGCTACTACTAGAAAAAGATTTCAAAAAATCGCAGCAGCTGGAATTCATTTCCATAATACACGACCAAACCCAACGCCTTGTTTACATTATCGATGATCTACTGGACTTAGCCAGAATAGAGTCTCAGGCAGCAGGAGATCTGAATATAGAGACGTCAGACTTAAAAGAGATACTAATAAAGTCTGCGGACACACATCGCTCAAAAAGTGAGAAGCACACAATACAAACAATTATTGACCCTACCCTACCACATCTAAGATTTGACAAAAACAAAGTACACCAGGTGTTAAACAACATCATAGACAACGCGATTAAATACTCCCCTCGCGGAGGTGACATTCACATATCTGCATATATGGAATATATGGAGGGGATCAGCGGTGCTCAAATAAAAATAAAGGATGGCGGCATTGGAATGTCTAGCACGCAGCTAGACAGGGTATTTGAGCGTTTCTATAGAGCTGATACCTCCGGAAAAATACCGGGCACCGGTCTGGGCATGTCTATCGTTAAAGAAATAATGGATTTACATGGTGGAAACATATCCATATCAAGCAAAGAGCAGAGCGGCACGACAGTAAAGCTATGGTTTCCAATCCTTTAAAACAGCAGAAATTTAAAAAATGAACACCAGACAGCTATTAATAAAAGAGACTGAGAAGCAAATTTCTGAGCGAGGAATTGGCGCGGTGTCTGTTCGCTCTGTAACCAGCAGCATACATCACAATGTAGCGACGATCAGCTATTACTTCAGAACGAAGGACAACCTGTTCCTAACCATCTTAAAAGAGAACCTTGTAGAGCTGGTTAACCACATATCGACTGAAAACGAAAACCCGGGGGAGAAAGATGGAATCAAGGACATCTACACCCTCATAGAATATGTGCGGCTAAACCCGGTTAGCGCATCTGCAATCTCTCAGATCACGAAACATGTAGTAAATAACTACACCATGGAGACGAGAACTGAGTTATCAGCATACATTTGCAGCTTGTTCAAAAGCAAACTACCTGAGTTCGAGTCAGATATTTTCCCCAAGTCTTTCAGGATGTTGGAAAATCTGAGCCTAATATCAGAGATTCTTAGTTTCACATTGTGTGACCACAATGTAGCCACCACTGAGCTCTCAGAGCTAGAGACACTAGAGCTGTCTCAAGCGACATATCAGATATATAAAATCAAAAGAAACAACTTGATCGAAAGCCCGTGTGCGGTTTAGCTGCGTTTACCGAAAGATCAGTAACCAAACGCTATTGATGTGGGCTTATACACAGAGAAAAGAGCGAGGCTGGCCCGAGTTTGGGGGACACTGTACGAACGAGACAAGTACAGTTGGCCAGCCTCAAAGGGTCGCGCTTATCAGAACGCAAACAAGGTCAAACTAAGAACTGAGTCGGAATCTTAGTCTGTGAATACAACCGTGCGCTGCCCATTCAGGAACACACGTTTGTTGATGTGGTAACGCACTGCGTTGAACAGGGTGATACGCTCGATATCCTGCCCTTTCGCTACCAGGTCTTCCGGGTAGTGCGCGTGGTCAACCTGCTGGATACCCTGCGCAATGATCGGGCCTTCATCCAGGTCGTTGTTAACGTAGTGTGCGGTCGCACCTACCATCTTCACACCCTTCTCCCATGCTTGGTGGTAAGGACGTGCACCCTTGAAGCCCGGCAGCAGAGAGTGGTGGATGTTGATCGCTTTACCATCCAGATATTCACACAGATCCGGTGACAGTACCTGCATGTAACGCGCCAACAGCACCAGCTCGATGTCGTACTCTTCCAGCAGCTTAACGATCTCCGCTTCCTGCTGTGGTTTGGTATCCGGAGTGATCGGCAGGTGGTAGTAAGGGATTCCGTGCCACTCGGCCAGGTGTTCCAGGTCCGGGTGGTTGGAGATGATCACTGGTACTTCGATATCCAACTGACCGGTACGGTGGCGGTACAGCAGGTCGTTCAGACAGTGATCGTATTTGGACACCAGAATCGCCACGCGTGGACGGTGATCCGGTGCAGTCAGCTCCCACTCCATCTGGAATTCGTCAGCACGCGGCGCGAACTGTTCTGCAAACTGCTCTGCAGAGAACTCTTCAGACTGTGGGCGGAACTCGATACGGATAAAGAAGCGGCCTGCTTCACGGTCGTCGAACGAGTGAATCTCATCAACATAGTTACCGGCTTCTGCCATGTAGCGGGTTACCACATCAACGGTACCCAGCGTACTTGGACAGCTCGCGGTAAAGATCCAATTGGTCTTGGATTTCATAGCAACCTCTCTAAGAATAGGGGCAGCACCGACAACGGCGCTGCCCCTCGATCTTGAAGCCTTAATTCTGAGAAAAGACTCTTCTCAGATCAGGCGTCTACAACCAGACCAAACTCACGGCTGGCATCCTGAATCCACAGCCAGATGTAATCCGCAAAGCTGCGACGTACAACCAGTTCGAACTCAGTGTCGCCTTTACGACGGATCACGGCAGAGCTCTTGGCAAATACAGTGGAAACCACTTTACCTACCGGGAACTCCTTCGGATGCAGATCCACCGGAGTACACTTCTTCAGCATCTCAACAACGTTTTCACCGGACAGTTCGTACACGGTGGAACCGCCGCTGCTGTTCACCAGAGAGTGGTGGCCGTTCATCTCGTCACGGAAACGGGTTTCCATTTCGAACGCTTTCTCACCCGGCACCAGGATCAGCCACTCGTCTGGAGCGATCCAACGAACAGACACGTCGCCTGCTTCCACAGCGGTCAGCTTTGTCTGTGGCAGCTCAACACCCAGAACGTTCGCGGCAGATGCCATCAGTTCAGCGTTGTTAGGGTTGCAACGCAGGGTCAGGTGACCCAGCAGTTTGTTCTCTTTGAAGCGGATGCCACCCTGACGTGGCCCCTGCTTCGCCAGAGATTCCAGTTCGACGTGGTGCAGTGGCGATTCGCCACGTACACCTGCATCCGCTGCCGGAATCTGGTTCATAACAACCGCTTTAGGCGTTGTTACTTCTTCTTCAGCTACAGCTACGTTCAGATCAGACATTTTGACGCTCCCCTTTTGGATCCAGGAAGATCGGGCTACAAATTTCAGCTTCTACAGTACGGCCATCTGCCAATGGGTAGTAAACCTTCTCACCCATCTTATCCAGACCACCTTTCACGAAGCCCATGGCGATACTGCGACCGAGGCACGCACTCCAGTAACTGGACGTGATGTGACCTACCATCGGCATCGGGATTGGCGCTTTAGGGTCGAATACACCCTGTGCGCCTTCCGGCAGTACCACGTTTGGATCTACAGTTTTCAGACCCACCAGCTGCTTACGGTCAGGACGGACACAATCTTCACGTGCCATACCGCGCTTACCGATGAAGCTGAACGGTTTCTTCGGAGATACACACCAGCCCATGCCCAGATCGTATGGGTGTACGGAGCCGTCGGTATCCTGACCTGCGATGATGAAACCTTTCTCTGCACGCAGAATGTGCATGGTTTCAGTACCGTATGGGGTCAGGTTGTACTTCTCGCCGTGCTCGAACAGTTTCTCCCAAACGTGCAGACCGTAGTTCGCCTGAACGTTGATCTCGAAGGACAGTTCGCCGGTGAAGGAGATTCGGAATACACGTGCCGGAACACTTGCAACGTTCATCTCGCGCCAGTCCATGAAACCGAAGTTCTCTTTGGACACATCGTAGTCGGTCAGCTCAGCCAGCAGCTTGCGGCTGTTAGGACCGGAGATGGTCATGGTTGCCCAGTGATCGGTTACGGTGTTGAAGTACACCTCCATCTCTGGCCATTCGGTCTGATGGTACAGTTCCAGCCATTCGTATACGCGTGCCGCACCGCCGGAGGTGGTGGTCATCACGAAGTGGTTCTCACCCAGGCAAGATGTAACACCGTCATCGAATACCATGCCGTCTTCGCCACACATCAGGCCGTAACGACACTTGCCTACTGGCAGCTTCGCCCATGCGTTGGTGTACACACGACCGAGGAATTCACGCGCGTCTTTACCCTGGATGTCGATCTTACCCAGTGTAGATGCATCCAGGATGCCTACAGATTCACGGGTCGCCAGACATTCACGGTTCAGTGCGTCCTGCATGGACTCACCCGCTTTCGGGAAGTACCAAGGACGTTTCCACTGACCTACATCCTCAAACTTCGCACCGTTTTCTACGTGCCACTTGTGCATCGCAGTGTAACGTTTCGGATCGAACAGCTCGCCACAGTCACGGCCTGCAATCGCACCGAAGGTTACCGGTGTGTAGTTCGGACGGAAGATGGTAGTACCGGTCTCAGGGATGGTCTGATTCAGTGCTTTCGCAGCGATCGCCATACCGTTGATGTTACCCAGCTTACCCTGGTCAGTACCGAAGCCCATGGCGGTGTAACGCTTCACGTGCTCGATAGACTCGTAACCTTCACGACACGCAACTTCGATACCGGCTGCGGTTACGTCGGTCTGGTAGTCAACGAACTGTTTTGGCGCTTTAGACGTTGGCTTCAGGTGCGGAATGTGGAACAGGGTCATTGGGTTGCCCTCTTTCACCTCTTCCGCTTTTGGCAGAGATACTTCTGCCGCAGTCATACCCAGCTCAGCCAGTGCTTTCAGACCTGCATTCAGACCTTCAAACAGTGCGGTGCTGGTGCTGTAGCTACCGTTGATTGCGCCGGCAGTCAGCTGTTTCTGTACGGTAGGCCCAGGCAGGAAGCCAACCACGTCTTCGTTCCAAACCGGACGCGCGCCAGTGTGGCAAGACAGGTGGATAACCGGGCTCCAGCCACCGGAGGTCGCTACGGTGTCTGCATTCATCTTGGTTACGGAACCGTTTACACGGCTACCGTCTGCACTCAGTGGAGCGATGCTCACACCGGTCACACGCTTGCTACCGCTGACTTCGATTACCGCAGAACCGGTGATCACATTCAGGCCACGCTGGCGCGCAGCAGATACACGGTCACCCTGTGGGTTCTGACGGGTATCAACGATCGCCGCAACTTTACGACCGGCATCGTGCCAGTCCAGTGCCGCCTGGTAACCGGAGTCGTTGGTGGTCATCAGGACCAGCTCGTTACCCGGTACCACGCCGTAACGGTTGATGTACGTGGAAACAGCGTTTGCCACCATGCAACCCGGTACGTCGTTGTTTGCGTAAACCAGTGGACGCTCGTGTGCGCCGGTCGCCAGGATCACCCATTTCGCACGTACACGGTGCAGACGCTGACGCACCATACCTTCCGGTGCCTTGTCCGCGATGTGGTCGGTACGACGCTCGTGGATAGTCAGGAAGTTGTGATCGTGGTAGCCGTTCACAGTGGAACGCGGCAGCAACATTACGTCTTCGTAGCCGCTCAGCTCTTTCACCACGTCGCTTACCCATGCAGATGCAGCTTTACCGTCCAGGGACTCTTTGCTGCTCAGCAGGCTGCCACCGAACTCCGCCTGTTCATCGGCGATGATTACACGTGCACCGCTGCGTGCTGCAGTCAGTGCTGCCGCCAGACCTGCAGGGCCCGCACCTACAACCAGAACGTCACAGTGCTGGTTGATCTTGTCGTACATGTCCGGATCGTTTTCCAGCGGAGAACGACCAAGGCCAGCAGCCTTACGGATCATGTTTTCGTAGGTGTGCCACAGAGACTGCGGGTACATGAACGTTTTGTAGTAGAAGCCAGGAGGCATCATGCTGCCACCGACTTTACCCACGTAACCCATCAGGTCGTTATCAACGTTTGGCCAACCGTTGGTTGCGCCCGCTACCAGACCGTCGAACAGCTCCTGCTGAGTTGCACGTACGTTTGGTACCTGAGTCGCTTCGGTTGCACCCAGCTGCAGAACCGCATTCGGCTCTTCCGCACCTGCGGCTACGATGCCGCGTGGACGGCTGTATTTGAAACTACGGCTTACGATGTCAATACCGTTGGCCAGCATCGCAGATGCCAGGGTATCACCGTGGAAACCTTTAAATTTCTTGCCGTTGTAGGTAAAGGTCAACGGCTTGGAACGGTCGATGCGACCTCCGCTCTGGAGGCGGTTTTTCTGTGTCATTGCTCCGCTCCTCTTACTCAGCAACCACGGATGGCTGTTCGCCAATCAGGTAAACTTCTTTGATTTCGTAGGTCTGGGTGTCGCGCGTTACGTTGAAGAACTTACGACAACCGGCAGCGTGCACCCACATTTCGTGGTGCAGACCACGCGGGTTTTTACGGAAGTAGAGGTATTCACCCCACTCCTTGTCGCTGCAAGCATCCGGGTCCAGCGGGCGCGCGATATGCGCCTGACCTGCTGCGTGGAACTCTTCCTCTTCCCGGTATTCGCCACAGTGCGGGCAGTAGATATGGTACATGGTATTAACTCCCCTTAGTGCGCTACGCCAGCTGCGCCGTGCTCGTCGATCAGCGCGCCGTTGTGGAATCGGAACATAGAGAACGGTTTCGCCAGATCATGCATCTGGCCTTTCGCCAGAGATGCTGCAAAGACGTGACCAGACCCTGGAGTCGCCTTAAAGCCACCGGTACCCCAACCACAGTTGAAGAACAGGTTCTTGATTGGCGTTTCACTGATGATTGGACATGCATCAGGACAGGTGTCCACGATACCGCCCCACTGACGGTTCATGCGTACACGGCTGAAGATCGGGAACATCTCAACGATCGCCTGCACAGTGTGCTCGATGGTTGGGAAGGAACCACGCTGACCGTAACCGGTGTAACCGTCGATACCTGCACCGATTACCAGGTCACCCTTGTCGGACTGGCTCACGTAACCGTGTACGTGGTTGGACATTACAACGGTGTCCAGAATCGGTTTGATCGGCTCAGATACCAGTGCCTGCAGCGGGTGAGATTCCAGCGGCAGTTCGAAACCGGCCATCTTCGCAACCACACTGGAGTTACCCGCTACGACAGAACCTACGCGGTCTGCCATGATGTCACCGTAACGATTGGTTTTAACGCCAACAATGGTGCCATCTTCGATGATCAGGTCGGTTACTTCGGTTTTCTGGATCAGGTCTACACCGTGTGCGTCGGCACCACGTGCGAAGCCCCAGGCCACCGCATCGTGACGTGCAACACCGGCACGAGGCTGCCAGGATGCGCCCAGAATTGGGTAACGGGTGTTCTCGGAGCAATCCATGTGAGGAACCAGTTCCTGCACACCTTTTGTATCCAGCACTTCACCGTCGATGCCGTTCAGACGGTTAGCGTTTACACGACGCTCGATGTCACGCATGTCCTGCAGAGTGTGGCCCAGGTTCAGTACGCCACGCTGGGAGAACATTACGTTGTAGTTCAGGTCCTGAGACAGGCCTTCCCACAGCTTCATCGCGTGCTCGTACAGGTGAGCTGCTTCGTCCCACAGGTAGTTGGAACGTACGATGGTGGTGTTACGTGCGGTGTTACCGCCACCCAGGTACCCTTTTTCGATGACCGCTACGTTGGTCACACCAAATTCTTTCGCCAGGTAGTAGGCTGTTGCCAGACCATGACCGCCGCCACCGATGATGATTACATCGTACTTCTTCTTCGGCGTAGGGTTACGCCAGGCGCGCTGCCAGTTTTCGTGATGGCTAAGACTGTGCTTGAACAGTCCGAAACCTGAATAATGCTGCATCGTATCAGCTCCCGTTAAATGGGCGGCCAGTCCTGCCGACCGCCTCAGTTCTGTTCAATTAGCGGTAAACAGGGTAGTCAGCGCACAGCGCTTTAACCTGCTCTTTAACTTCAGCGATCTTCGCTTCCAGAGCTTCCGGCTGGTTCAGTACGTCCAGCAGGTCAGCGATCCAGCCCGCCAGAGTACGGCACTGCTCTTCTTTGAAACCACGGGTGGTTACAACCGGAGAACCGATACGCAGACCAGAGGTTACGAATGGAGACTGAGGATCGTTAGGCACCGCGTTCTTGTTCACGGTGATGTTCGCGCGGCCCAGGGCAGCATCTGCATCTTTACCGGTCAGCCCCTGCTTGATCAGGCTCAGCAGGAACAGGTGGTTCTTGGTGCCGCCGGAAACGATCTCGAAGCCACGCTCGATCAGCACTTCAGCCATCGCGTTAGCGTTCTTAACAACCTGCGCCTGGTACTCTTTGAATTCTGGATCCAGTGCTTCTTTGAACGCTACCGCTTTTGCCGCGATCACGTGCATCAGAGGACCGCCCTGACCACCAGGGAATACTGCGGAGTTGATCTTCTTCTCCAGCGCGTTGTCGCGGGAGATAATCAGACCACCACGTGGACCACGCAGGGTCTTGTGAGTCGTAGTCGTTACAACATCAGCGAACGGTACCGGGTTCGGGTACAGACCCGCAGCGACCAGACCGGCAACGTGTGCCATATCAACGAACAGATATGCGCCTACTTTGTCAGCGATCTCACGGAAACGCGCCCAGTCAACGATCTGGGAGTAAGCAGAGAAGCCCGCCACGATCATTTTTGGCTTGTGCTCAACAGCCAGTGCTTCAACCTGATCGTAATCGATCTCACCGGTTTCTTCGTTCAGACCGTACTGTACCGCGTTGTAGATCTTGCCGGAGAAGTTAACGTGAGAACCGTGAGTCAGGTGACCACCGTGCGCCAGGCTCATACCCAGTACAGTGTCGCCTGGTTCACACAGAGACATATATACGGCTGCGTTCGCCTGGGAGCCGGAGTGTGGCTGCACGTTAGCGTACTCAGCACCAAACAGTTCTTTCGCGCGGTCGATCGCCAGCTGCTCAGCTACATCGACATGTTCACAACCGCCGTAGTATCGCTTTTCAGGGTAACCCTCAGCGTATTTGTTGGTCAGCACGGAACCCTGCGCCTGCATAACGCGCGGGCTGGTGTAGTTTTCGGAGGCGATCAGTTCGATGTGCTCTTCCTGACGCTTTGCTTCCTGCTCCATTACCACCCACAGGGCATCATCGAAACCTTGGATCTGATCATTCTTATTAAACATTTGCACCTCCTCACCCGACTAATCGGTGAGTTACGTAATATCGGTTTTTAGTTGTTTTTTTCCTGGCTTTCTCTCGACTACTAAGAGGGAAAGTAATCAGGCCGGGAGGTAAACGCTGAACGGTGTTACTGGCTAGGAGCCCTACACGGGCGTGCTAAACAACTCCCACGCAATCGATATTATCGGGTCTCAGGGGGGCGGCTATGCTCGAATACGTCTTGGTAATATCAATTTACGACAGGCGGTCTATTTAGTATGCGACACAGCCCCTGCTACACCCCGCACCGCCGCTGCTACCGCCAATTCTGGCGTGTAGCGACACATGACTACTCGATTGCGACGCTACAGATTAAATATGCACTCCAATACCAAGGTGTTTTCTGTATGCGTCATCTTTTTGCGCAACTCCGCACTCCATGCGACATATGCAAAACAATCCATTGCTCACAATAAAAAGCAGCGGTAGCGTCGATTTTTTTCAACCCAATTACTTGTAGCGCCATGACCACAAATACAGCCACCGTTGATAACGACTACCTGAAAGGATTCACCCTGGTTCTGCTTTCTGCCATCGGCTACGGACTGCAACCGTTATTTACCCACGTTGCCTACAGCGACGGCGCCAGCCCTGTGGGCTTATTGGTGCTTCGTTTCCTCGCAGCGTCTTCGATGATGTTTGTCTGGTTAAAGCTGCGGGGCTTTGAGATGCCACCGCTAAAACACAACCTGCAATACCTGCTGGTTGGCCTCGGATACTCAGGTGCAGCATTGGGTTACTACAGTGCCAGCCACAGCACGTCGGTCAGCCTGGCGGTGATTCTGATGTTCTCTTTCCCCGCATTTGTAGTGCTGTTTTCCATTGGGGTACTCAAGGAGAAAGCCACACCACTGAAGCTGGTCAGCGTGGCATTGGCGATTGGCGGTGTTGTTGTGGCGGTCGGCCTGGATATTCAGGGTGATAGCACCGGTGTGCTTTGGGCGTTGTTTGCAGCGCTGGCGTACGGGTCGGCTATTTTGTACGGCACCCATAAAGCCAGCCCGCTTTATCCGGCACAGTCTGCTTGCATGGTGCTGATCGGTTGTTTCCTGGGCGCGCTTGTCGTCAGCTCAATACAACCGACGCATTGGCCACAAACGGATGCAGGCTGGTTGTCGGTGGTAGGTCTGGCGTTGTTTGCAACCATCTTCCCGATCGCAACGTTTATCGCTGGTGCACCTAAGATTGGCGCATCGAACGCGTCCACCATCTCCACCATGGAACCGGTAGTCGCGGTGGCGATCGCCCTGCTCTTGATTGGTGAGCCGCTGAACACCGCAACCTTGATTGGTGGTGGGATGGTTATTCTGTCGGTGGTTTTGTTATCACGCTCTAAATAAACAGCCATTTACAATGGCTATTTAATATTAAAGCCGCCTGAATAGAAAATCCCCCTTCTAAATATCCGTGCAATAAAAAAGGCCACCCTAATTGGGTGGCCAAGCACATCCTTCACTGATGGATCGATATAGATCGATTTAAATACTAGCGATTGTTTTCAAGGCCTAGTTTCCTAAATACGCTGCCAGCGTTTTTATTTACGACAAGGCAAACCTCTGATTTTAAAGCCCCTACTTTTTCCTCCTCGCTCCCACGCTCTGCGTGGGAATGCATAGAATCCCCGCCATCTGCGGGTTCGCACGCAGAGCATGGGAACCAGAAGTTGCCAGTATTCACCGACCTTCAACTTATTTCAGGCAAAAAAAAGCCACCCATGGCGAAGGGTGGCAAAAAAGACCCGTGATATACGAGGGATTGGAGCGAGGCAAGCTCCGCAGACTAATTGGACGATTTAGTCTGTAGTCGCCAAAGCAATGCAGTAATATGCAAGTGCCATCAACGGTTGAGCGCGAATAATCCATTATTCAGTCAAAGTTTCCGGTAACGTCAATTAAGCCAGGGCGTCCCCGCTTAAATATCGTGTTCACTTCGACTGAAGTTAGATTATCCCAACACACCTGCACGGCATTATCTAAATACGACCCTCTTTTTCCTAAAAGAGTAATTTTTGACCTTTTTTCTATTTACTTTACTCAGATCGTCGCAAACAGGCAGAAACGCCCCAGTTCTACAGCGCTGTCTTGTTTGAATTCTCTGTTTAGCACGCTGTACCGAACAGAGCCCGCGCGACCGCCAACAGCACTCACTCTCGCGCTCTGCTCACCCGCATATATCACGTTATCGTATCTTTTTGCTTGAACATTTTTCAGCAATGAACGCAGAAAATATCAATAAATTGCAGCAACTTATAAGGAAAATTATCATTCAAGAACTATACTCCACTGACAGTCTTCAGGGATCGTGAGTACGAGATCATGGCTCGACAGGTGCAGGGAAACAGCCTAAACATCTACATTCTTGGCTTCGTTTTCATCTTTGGCGCATTCATATTTGTGTTTGAATATGGCTACCAGCGCTTTTTCACGCTGCAAAATGCCTTTGCCCAGGCAATGCACAATAACTACATCCAGCAGAACGCCGCGATGGATATGCGTGTAGCGGTTCGCGAACGTGCCATTCTGCTATGGCAGATGACACTGCTGGACGATCTGTTCAAGCGAAATGAGCTGTACCAACGCTCCAACCAGCATAGCAGCGACTTTCTGAGCGCTCGCACACTGCTGCTGGGGACCAACCTCACGCCACAAGAACTGGATGTAATCGATAGACTCAATCGCGAAACCAACTCCCGCGCCCCCGAGCTTAGAGCGTTTGCTAAGAAACTGATGACCAGTAACCACGGATCTACCGCCATGCTCAACATGGCGCTGTCCGATCAGATCATTGTTGCCAACCTGCTGGATGAACTGATCGAGATGCAACGTGCGCAGAACGAACGTTTCCGTGAATACTCTTCCGATGCACAAACCAAGCTTTTCAGTCGCGTGCTGCTTTACATGGTCATCATCGTTGTCGCTGGTTTTGTTTTTGCTGGCTATGTGATTTTCACCTCCGCCAAACAGCGCCGCCAACTGGAAACCGCAAATACCGAACTGCAGCATTTTGCCACCCACGATCACCTGACCAGTCTGCCTAACCGGGTGTACCTCACCCATCAGATCGAACGTGTGATGTCGTCGGTACAGCGTAAAAACAGCGTTGCGGCCGTGTTGTTTATCGATCTGGACAATTTCAAACCGGTTAACGACCAGTATGGCCATGAGGTGGGCGACCGCTGCCTGAAGTTGCTGGCGCACCGGATCAAGGACAACGTGCGCGGCTCGGATATGGCAGGACGCCTTGGCGGCGATGAGTTTGTAGTTGTCTTAAGCGAGCTGGACGAAGCCAGTCAGGCCGAAGTCGTCGCCCAGAAACTGATCGACCGACTCAGTGAAAGTGTGTGGATCGACGACAAGGAACTGCGCCTTTCCGCAAGCATCGGCGTATCGTTGATCACACAGAGCACGAAGAGTGCTGAAGGTGCGCTCACAGCGGCCGATAAAGCGATGTATATCGCAAAACAAACCGGCAAAAACAAATTGTACGCGTTTGATACACAGTGATTCCTTACGCCTTTGTGATCCAGAGGCGTTCGGTGCTTAGTGTTCTATTGTGGCCTATCGCGTTCAATCATCACCGCAACGCCTTCTGCTTCCTGACACCTAAGCCACTGTTAATACGAATTCTGATCTATCCAAGGAATCAGCTGAATGGGCGATCTCAAAGCCAACCGTCTTATCATCTACCTGATCTGGGGTGTAATCGCCCTCTTATCAGGCATTGTCATCGCCATTTACGGTTACTCCGTTTACTCGGAGCGCACACGTTTCGAACAGTACCTGCATCAGTTTGAACAAGATATTGTCTCCCAGCAGAAAATTCGCATTCAGCGTGAGACAGAAAATGCAGCTCTGCGCGTGGAGAACACCTATATCTCCGCGAAAGAGCGGCTTAAAGAACGATCCCGTGTAGAGGTTGATAAGGCGATCGCGCAGATACGCCACTTGCATGAAACCTATAGCGATCAGATGAGCGAACCGGAGCTTAAAGCGTTTATTCGTGAGAGCCTACGCCCGATCCGTTTCTTCGAAGGCCGTGGCTATCTGTTTATCGACGAATTCGACGGCACCGCTGTACTGCAACCTGCGGCCCCTCAGTTTGAAGGCAACTCCTACCTGGAGGATGAACAATCCAACAGTTACAGCATCATGATGAAGATTCTGGATGCGGCCAACTCACTGGAGCGCAGCGGTTTCATCGAATACGAGTGGAACCTACCCGATGACCAGCAGCGCACCTACACCAAGATCAGCTACATAGCGGTGTACGAGCCGTTGAACTGGATTATTGGCACCGGCGATTACGTTCACACCTTCCGCAAAAGCATTGAGACCGAAATCCAGAGGGAGATCGACGCCATCCGTTTTGGCCGCGACGGCTATATTGCAATCGTAAGCGGCGACGGAACCATCCTTAAAAGCGCCAGTGCCCGTCACCTTGAAGGCGTACATTACGACAACATGCCAGCAGTGAATGGCGAAGCGATCCGAACGATTGCCAACGCAGCGGCCGAGGGTCCTCAGTTCATTACCTATAACTGGTTCAGGCCAGACAGCAACAGCATTGAAGAGAAACTGTCGTACGTAAAACCGCTGCCATTTAACGACTGGGTGCTGGTAGCGGGTGTATACCGCAATACTCTCAGCGAGCTCACCAACGAGAAGCGGCTGGAGCTGGATAATCAGCTGAGCAGCAGTTTGATGAATCTTGCTATCGCCTTCCTGATCATTGGCGGATTAAGTACCACCTCCACCTATCTCTTTACCAGTTGGCTGAGCAAACGCTTTAACGCAACCCATGCGATGATGAAGAAACGCCAGCAATTGCTGAAGCGCCGCACCGAGCTGCTGGAGCTTAATGAGCGTATTGTTGAAAGCGCGTCCGAAGGGATCATTGTTACCGACAAACACGCGCAGATTATCCACGTGAACCGGGCATTTACCGAGATTACGGGCTACACCCGTGATGAGATGCTGGGCAGTACCCCGTCTAAACTCGCATCCAAAGTACATGAGAAAAAATTCTACGCCCAGCTATGGCAGAATCTGATCGAGTGCGGACACTGGGAAGGTGAGATCATCAATCGGCGTAAAGATGGCTCGATGTATCCGCAGTGGCTGTCGATCAACACGTTTTATGACCGAAACGGAGACGTGCTCAATTACATTGCCACCTGCCGAGACATCACGGAACAGAAAGCTGATCAGGCCAAGCTGAGCTACCTGTCGGATTACGACCCTCTCACCGACCTGCCTAACAAAAGGGTGATACTTGAGCGTCTGAACCAATCGCTGGCACGGATAGAGCGCCACGACGGTGAACAGACAGCGTTGCTGTTTGTCGATCTGGACCATTTCAAGCGCATCAACGACTCCCTTGGTCATGAATGCGGTGATCGGGTGATTATCGAGATCGCCCAGCGCATCAAAAGCTCTGTCCGTGAGGTGGATACGCTGGGTCGCATCTCTGGCGACGAGTTCGTCATTGTGCTGGAGCCGACATATAAATCTTCGATGGTGGCCACCCAGATCGCGTTCCGAATAATCGAAGCGATCTCCCAGCAGATCAGTCTGCCCGAAGCGGATGTACTGCTCACTGCCAGCATCGGTATCGCCATCGCACCACAAGACGGCGTGAGCAGCGAAGAACTGATGAAACATGCCGACATCGCCCTGCACCATGCGAAGAAATGCGGCCGAAACAACTTCCAGTTTTTCACCGGCGAGATGAACGAAAACGTTGTCCAGCGGATGCAGCTTGAGAACCAGCTCAACGTCGCGATCAGCAACCACGAGTTCGAGCTGTATTACCAACCTCAGCACCGCGCATCTGACCTGCGTATGGCGAGTGTTGAGGCACTGATCCGCTGGCAACATCAGGACGGCACTCTGGTCTCCCCTGCCCAGTTTATTCCGGTTTCGGAAGAGACCGGTCAGATCATTGAGATCGGGAAATGGGTGCTGGATGAAGCCTGTCGTCAGGCCGCATTATGGGTATCAAAAGGCATAATGTTGCCCGTATCGATCAATGTCTCCCCGGTGCAGATTAAGTCGAAATCATTTATCACCGATGTAAAACGCGCCCTGGCGCGTTACAACCTGAGTCCTCACTTGATTGTCCTTGAGGTGACTGAAACCGCCTTGATCGGCGATGAAGAACACGTAATCGAAAACCTGAATGCGATCTCTGCATTGGGTGTACCGATCTCACTGGACGACTTCGGAACAGGTTATTCAAGTCTATCGCTGCTGAAAAAGATGCCTGTCTCTGAAGTGAAGATCGACCGCAGTTTTGTAAACGGCCTACCGATCGATACAGAGGATGCCAGCATCATCTCTTCAATTATCTCTGTTGCCCAAAACATGAATCTAGATGTCGTTGCAGAGGGTGTCGAAAATGAAGAACAGATGGCGTTTCTGACCGTGCTGGACTGCGATAAGGTGCAGGGGTACTACTTCTCCCCGGCTGTGCCTGCCGATCAGCTGGAAGCGCTGTACCACGAGCCGCAACCAGAACCGGTATCCTGACGCCCAGTGCAGCTTAACCAATATCCAGAGGGGCAATCCCTCTGGATGCACCGCCTCACAGAAGCATCCCACCTCTAAATCGAAGATCCCGATGGCTGCCTCTTAGATCTTCGTTTGTCGCCAGCTCTACCCAAAGCGCAAACTCTCCGCATCAAACAATCACCGCACACAACAAGAACAAACAGGAGCCATCATGATTGAGTTGATCCCAGACGCAGGCATCAGCCAACAACGCCTTGATGCGATGTACACCTACCGGCTTGAGCGTATCCGCGCCGTGATGGCCGAACACAACATCTCGCTGAGTATTCTGACCAGCCCGGTCAACCTGCGTTATGCGGTCAATTTCGATGAATACCTGATGTTCCAGTCACACATTCCCACGGCGCACCTATTCATTCCACTTGAAGGCCCTGTAACCCTGTTCGGTGCAAGCCAGCGTCATCACGCCAATGTGGATAGCTACCAAGGCTCCCGTTTCGCAACGCCTTTTGATGGCGGACTGGATCTATCGCGACAATCCCAGCGCATCGTTGAAGATATCGAGCGCTTTATTCGCGACCACCGGCTCCACAACGCTGGCAGCCGAATCGCGTTGGAGCGTTTTTCCCCTCTGATCAGCCAGCAGTTGGTCAGCAAGGGTTACCGCCTGACCGATGGCGAAGCCCTGATCGAACAAGCAAAGTTGATCAAACACCCCACTGAAATTGACTGCATTCGCCACTCAATCGCGGTTGCGGAGTACGGCATTCATAAAATGCACACCGCCCTGCAGCCGGGAATCACCGAAAACCAGCTCTGGTCGGTGATCCATCAAGTGAATATTGCCCACGGCGGGGACTGGATCGAAGGCAAGATGCTCGCCTCAGGTCAGCGCACTAACCCTTGGCTACAGGAAGCAACTTCGAAGGTCATCGAAGCCGGTGATATGGTGGCGTTTGATACCGATATGATCGGTCCGCAGGGGTATCTGGCAGATATCTCCCGCTCATGGATCTGTGGCGGTGGTCGCGGTACACAAGATCAGCGAGATGCTTATCAGCATGCTTACGATGAGATTCACCACAACATGAAACTGATCCGTCCCGGCGTAAGCTTTGCTGAATTGTCTGAAATAGCCTTTGCACGGAAGGAAGAATATCGGGAGCAACGTTATGTGTGTGCCTTCCACGGTGCAGGCATGTCCGATGAACATCCAAAGATCTACTACGGCGAAGACTGGCACGGCAACGGCTACGATGGCGTGCTTGAAGAGAACATGGTGATCTGTGTAGAAAGCTATTCCGGCGTCAAAGGTGGCCGGGATGGGGTGAAACTGGAAGAGATGGTCCGGGTTACTGCAAACGGGTACGAGAAACTCTCTACGTACCCGTTTGAACAGGATCTTTTGAACTAGATAGGCGCTTACTTAGGATCTAAAAAAAGCGCAGCACGTTCTCCTTCTCTGAATGGCTCGGGGCAGGTTCCAAATAATCGGTTTCCAACATAGTGACGGAAATCCACGAGGATCTGCTCCAGACTCACCAGCTTGCCGCCCTCTCCTTTCTGCGAGTGCATGCCACGTTGTACCCGCTCGCAGATCTCTTTGTCCTCTGCCAGGAAAGCATGGGTGAACTGGAACTCGGGTGAGTCAAAGTTCTTCACCGGCTGTTGCGATAGGCCCCCTGGAATCACTTCGCAATGCTCGGCATCCGTTGGCAGAATCTGAATCCAGTGCATCCCCTCATAGTCGATGACGGCAATGAGTGATGGAGGTAGGAACAGCAGCACGTATTGGCTGTACGCCTCCGGATGACTGCCCGTTAGCCACTTGGTCAGCGTGCTGCGCTCGTCTTTGATCGCCCCGCCCGTCAAGGTCCACTCCGAGCTGCCTGCGACGTAATAGGCCTGCTTGGTGGGTGTCATGGTTTCCAGTGTTTCCTTGTGCACCTTGAACAGATGGTAGCTCTCGATCCCGTTCTCAACGGCCAGCTTCCAGTTAGCGTTCCAGTACTCAGCCTCCAAGTGGTAGGCATGCTGAAAGCGGTCCAGCTCAAACACTTCCAGATATGCATCCAGGCCTTCAATACGTTCGCTAAACGGCTGCGGCTCATCGGCCAGGTTTACAAAAACCAGCCCTTTCCACACTGCCACTGCGTATTGCGGCAAACAGTGATCATCTTTTTCGATTGCCACCTCTCCGGCAAACGGTGCTCCTCGGAATGAGCCCTTATCATCGAAGGTCCAGGCGTGATATGGGCAGACAATGTTCTTGCCTGCATTGCCAAAACCCAGATCCAACAGCGGCGTACCACGATGGCGGCAGTTATTCGACAACGCCCTGAGTTCGCCGTCTTTACCCCGGATGATAACTACCTGCTCCCGCACGATCTCAAGGGCAAAGTAATCCCCTGCATCAGCAAGCTTTGCTTCAGCACATGCAAACACCCAATCGTTGTGAAACAGCGACTCAGCCTCCGGTGCAAAAACGGACCTATCGTGGTACAGGGCGAAAGGCAGACAACGCGCCTCTCCAATTGGTGTCGCTACGGCATCTTTATAGGCAGTCATCAGAGATTGGCTCACAGAGTTTCCCCTTTTCTGTTTGTACCCAGTATGGCGACTGAGCAGTGCTTTTAAAGTGATCTTATTAAATTGTCATATTTGACAATAAATCCAATCCTAGAATAAACTGCCATCATTGACAATTTATTCTGAGGTTCACAAATGGGACGCCCAAGCAAAAAAGAGGAACGCACAGAGGAGATCCTCAATGCGTTTTACCGCTGCGTGGCTCGCTTTGGTCTTGAGGGCAGCACGCTGGAGCGTATTGCTGAAGAATCAGGACTGAAACGCAGCCTCGTCCGACACTTTGTGGGTAATCGGGAAGAACTGACCGGCCTCCTGGTTGATCGGGTACTGCAACAATCCGATGAGCAGTGGAGCGCGTTTATGGCGATGCTACCCGCACAGAACGGATCTCATTTTTTGTTGGACGGATTATTCAGCGATCAGCATAGCGACCCGGAATTTGTCATGGTAATCGAATCCCTGATCTTCGCTGCAGGTCGCGATGACGATATGCGCAAACGGATGCAGGTCTGGATGCAAAGTTTCACCAACGATGTCGCCGTCATTCTGCAGAAGGATTACCCCGACGCTACAACTGAAAGCATCGCTGCCGTTTCGTATGGTCTGATCTCCCTCTACTTCAACCTGGATTCTCTCGCCCCGCTTGGCATGAACCAGCAATATCGCCAACCGGCCCGCACGGCAGCGGAATACCTGCTGCAAACTCTGGAATCTGCATCTTCTGGCAAAGGAGCTTAACCCATGCCCTGGACATACTATTTAGGATTTTTCCTGCTGCTTTGGGTGGTGTACGACCTGTTTAGCGGCAAAGTGTGGTTACACCGCGAATTCGAACGCAGCAGCGAACCGTTCGCGTACTGGAGCACGATGCTGCTCTGGCTTGCGATAGCTATCTCATGTTTCTGCTGGGAGATCTAAGCAGATGAGCTTACCAAAACGAAACGGCCTGATTCGTGTGGTGTACGGCCTGAGCATGATCGGCATGTTTGTTTTTCTGGGTAACGAAGCGGTGTCTTACGCCAGTGAGCCACCAGCCCCAGCTAAAGCAAAGGCAGCAGAACCCGTAGCACGCTCTGTGGCACCTGAAACAACAGCCCCTAATACCCTGCCAATCAAGCAGAACAAACTACTCAAGGTGCAGGGCATAAGCACCGTTCTTAACCTGGATGGTGATGTGGAAGCACAGATCAACCAACACTGGCTGGCCTTTGCTGAATCGAAGTTGGCGAACTCGCTTCCGCAATCCCGCGAGGTATACGCCGTCTACAGCGATTACGACAACAAACGTAACTCCGTGAGTCTCACCTTGGGGTTTGCCAAACAAGGCTCGGTAGTAGGTACCGTGACTGCCACCATCGACACCGGCCTCTATCTGCCGGTATCAGGGAAAACGGTGCTCGAGTCATGGCAAAAGCCGGATCTGTCGGCCCAATCCCTGCGCTACGAAACCGATTACGAACGCTGGGTATTGGACAAGAACTACCAACCGGTGCGTGTTACCGCTCATCTGGGTTTGCGATAAGGGAAGGAAACGATGAACGAATCTCTCTGGCTTGAATACATCGAGTTTATGTCATTCAGCATCTACGACTGGGTACTTGTATTCGCGTTCCTATTCCTGGGTCTGGAGTTGTTAAACGAGGTATTCACCCGGCGCTTCAGCGGTGAGCGTTTCCTGGAAACGCTATCCAGTATGCTTACCCAGGTGCCGTATTACTTTACGGAGTTCGTGATTTTTGGTGGTGCAGTGTATCTCTACTTCACCGTGTACGAATTCATTCCATGGAAGCAGCCGGTCAACGGGTATACCGCTCTGTTAGTGCTCATGCTCGCTGACCTGACGTACTACATCGAACACTACGCGATCCACCGCATCCGTCTGTTCTGGCTGGCACACTCGGTCCACCACAGCTCTGGCGTCTACAACACCGCGACGGCGTTCCGATTCAGCCTGTTTGATCCGGTTGTGTCGGTACTGTTTCACCTGCCACTGGTCCTAATGGCTTTAACCCGATCCTGATCTTTGCCGCTGAGGTACTGGTTCAGGCATATCAGTTTTGGATTCACAACGAGATGATCGGCAAGCTCGGTCCATTGGAATGGATATTCAATACACCATCACATCACCGTGTACACCACGGTTCAGACAAGAAATACATCGATAAAAACTTCGGCGGGATTCTGATCATCTGGGACCGCATCTTCGGAACTTTCCAGAAAGAGGAAGAACTACCCAACTACGGTCTGACTACACCGATGACCAGCAAGAATCCGATCACGGTGCAGTTCTATGAATTCCCACGGTTGTACAAGGATCTGCTGAAAGCACGCAGCATGTCTGAATTTGCAGGCTATCTATTCAAACCACCGGGTTGGCAGCCCAAGAACAGATCGACAGCTCCTTAAGCGGCAAGATAAACCAACGCCCCGGAAAATCCGGGGCGTTTCCGTTTATACCCACGCTTTATACCGGCGTTGGCTCTTCACCGTCACCCGCACGGAATCGACGACGCGTTCCGTCTCGCTGCAAATTCAGAAAGTCTTTTTCCATCGTGTCAGCGATTTCATTCAGCCGCTGACCTTTGCAACGTATGCCCAAACCGCCCTCTTCCACCAGCCCTTCGATACGTGCCATCCCGGCCTGCTTTTTGACCACCTGATGAGGTTGGAAAAAATCCAGATCTCGCGGGGTGATCTCGTCGCCGGTTTCGATAAAGCCCTCTTCCACTGCTGCGCTCAGCAGAGTATTGCCTTTGCTGGAGCGGACAATGACCGCATTGCTACCCGGATCATCCTTTTCAGTGGCAGAGTCCACCTGGCAATCTGGCCAGCTGTCTGCAGCGGCGATATCTGCACCTTCACCGATACCGTTCGGGCAGATCTTGCAACGGAACGGGATCGACCAGCTGCTTTCACCCTCTCCCCAGAAATCGTTGTAGCTGCGGAAGAACACTTCACCATTGTGGTTTTCCATTTCGACCGGCCCCGGACAACCGTTACCCCGATAGCGGATACGCGCCAGATCTTTACGCGGCACACCCGCCTGTTCGAGAAAGCCGTTAAAGCTATCCGGTGTCAGATAACCACCACACACAATCGCCAGCTTGTAACGCACCAGTTCGTCTACACGGGGATCAATACGTGCGTAGTTGTTGAGAGCGGATACATCACAAGGCTTGCCGATAAAAGCAAAAGGTTGGCCACGATCAAGCAGACTACCAATATCCAGCAGCGGCGCGGCAGGTCCGTAACGGGAGCCGGAGGCTTCAATCACATCGGCATCAGTGAAACTCAGGTGACGTTCACCAAAGGCAGGTTCTGAGTCGGAGGCTTTAACGTGCAGGATAAAATCGACTTCGCCGCTGGCGACCAGATACTGCGCTAGTCCGGTCATCACACCACCGGTGGATGCTTTAAAACGAACATTAGGCTGTGCGGCCCAAGCCATCACATTGCGGACATTGCGTCCCCAGATCAGATCGTCTGAAACCTGATCGTCTTGCGGAAATTCCTGGCTGACATTGATTCCCGGACACACCGCATAGATTGAATCGACCGTTTCGTCGTCCAGATCCCCAACCACAACCGGACGCTTGTATCCGGTTGGCTGCGTACGTATCTGGATGGAATCTTCACCAGCCACGGACTGGCACAGGCCACAACCGGTACACATCCCCTCTTCAACAATCCGGTAAAGCCGGTCTTTGGCAGCGTTTCGGCATCGGTCTAACATCGTTTACACCTCACAGCAGAACATCTGAATCCATTGTTATTGTGGTTCCAGTGTCTGCCTCCTGGAGCAATTGACCAAACCAACTTTTCGCAGGCGGGGATCAGATTTTTCGATCCGACTACCCCGCCTGTTATGGACTGAATTACAGCGCTGCCAGAATCGCTTCGGCAGCAGTTTTTTCCAGGCCTTTCTCATCCACAGCCAGCGTTTTCACAACACCGTTTTCCACCACCATCGCAAATCGCTTGGAGCGCAGCCCCATATGGAAGTTATGGAAATCAGCTTCCAAACCTAACGCTGTCGCAAACTCACCGTTACCGTCTGCAACCATCAGGATCTGGTCCGCATTGCTTGCCTTACCCCAGGCATCCATTACGAAGGCATCGTTCACTGCCATACAGACAATCCGGTCAACGCCTTTGGCCAGGATCTCATCGGCCTTAACGACGTAGCCCGGCAGATGTGCGGCTGAACAGGTTGGGGTAAACGCCCCTGGCACCGCAAACAAAACTATTTTCTGATCAGAAAATAGTACGGTGGTACTCACATTTTCCGGTCCCTTTTCACCCATGGTCTGGACCGTTACTTCAGGAATGGAATCACCCACTTGAATCATGTTCGTTACCCTCTTTGTATGATCGTGCACCTATGGATAATCTGACTACCTTAATAGATGCATCTCAGTTCCTTGTAACCCGTGTTTGCCGATTGGCCACATTTGCACGTCTTTCTAACGCCCGTTTTGGCCCTGCATAATCACATAAAGCCCACTCCCGGTGATGATTGCCGAACCTATTAGCGTCGGCAGATCAGGGATCTCAGCAAACAACAGCACACCAAATACTGTAGCAAAGACCAGCAGACTGTAGTTGAAAGGTTGTAAAACTGAGGCTGGCGCATACTCCAGCGCTTTAACCAGTAACAGGTGCCCGAATATGCCCGTAACTGACAATACCGCCATCATCAGCCACTCATCTAGAGAGGGCTCACGCCATTCAGGAATGCCAAACAGCGTGGCGGAAATGCAGCCCACCAGCGCCATATACAGCATATTGGTATTGAAGCTATCCCCCGCAGCACTGACAAAACGGGTGATCAGGTTGTAGAAGGCAAAACACACCGCGGCGGACAAGGCGATGAAAGCCTCAGGTTTGAACACCTCCAGACCAGGCCGCAAGATAATCAAGGTTCCGGCGAATCCTGCAGCCACCGCCATCCAACGACGCAACCCAACCTTTTCACCCAACATGGGAGACGCCAGCGCTATCGCAATCAGCGGGAATACGGCAAGTAACGCATGGGCTTCGGCCAAACCAAGGTAACGCAATGACAGGTTAAAAATGGCAATTTCTGCCACGGATAGCAGAGAGCGTGCTATCTGCAGACCTGGTTTCTGGGTATACAACGCACGACGCACACCACCACGCCAGGCCACCCAACCAACGGCAAACAGTGCAAACACCCAATAGCGCACCATCACGAACTGGGCGACCGCCATATCCTGCACCAGCACTTTGGTGATGGAATCCTGCACCGCAAAGATAAACATCGATCCCAGGCAAAGGCTGATACCGAGCGTATGGGTTTGCTTTGCGACCGCCTGATTCTGACTGTTCATCCAGCCACTCCTTCCTGATAAGTAGCGTAGGTTGGCCTTCGCAACGCGAAGCCCAACGCTAACGGAAAACTCTAGGTCGATCTGTTGGGCATCACTCCGTGATGGCCAACCTACCAACCGGGTGTGACTGTTCATGCCACCACGTCCTGTAAAGAAAAAAGGCCCCTGAGCTGGGGCCAAAACTTAAGACACCACGTCTTAAATACCATGGAGTAGTTCTCCCAAAAGGCACTGGGCTTTTTAGGAAATCACTACAAAGCCAACGCTAGTCGGATCAAAACCTTTACTCAAACTAATAGTTTTTAGAAAGATCTTAAAAAATATTTATACCCAAATCTCCATACGCCTCACCACTTACACGATCGCCCGAAGGCCTTATTACACGGGCGCTTCAGAGCCACCAAAAAAACCGATACCCCCCTCCAATTTTTTCCGTTTTACAGCTTTTCACTGAAGTTCGATATTGAAAGCCAGTTGGTTTACACAGTGAGGGTTTCGACATGACTGGTTGGTCTCTGTTGATGTTGGGCATCGTGTTTGAAGTGGCGGGCACCTTTTGCCTGAAGCTATCTAACGGCTTCAGCAACATCACTGCATCAGTGCTCTGTTTCGCATTCTTTGCAGTCGCACTCAGCCTGATCACCCTCAGTGCGAAAACCCTCGACGTAAGCATCGTATACGCGGTGTGGTCGGGTGTTGGCATCGTGCTGATCACTCTATTGGGCGTGCTGTTCTTTCAGGAAGCCATCAGCCCTGGCCGCATCGGTTTTATCGTCCTGATCCTTGTTGGTGTGCTGGGTCTGCACCACGAAAGCAATCCTGAGCAACCGGAGACTGAGCATGTCCATACTTCTCAACAATAACGGCTACGACAACCAGACATGGTACGAACAGCTCACCATGCTGCTGCCGCAGAAAACCGTTTACCGGTATGACCAGCTCAGCTCTGTAGATGTGGTGGCAGAAGAGATCGAATACGCGGTGATCTGGAACCACCCTGCGGGAGACCTGCAGTGTTACCCCAACCTGAAAGGCATCCTGCTGCTGGGTGCAGGTACCGAACATATCGATCAGGACCCAACCGTGCCCGATCTGCCGATCGTGCGGCTGGTTGATCCTGAAGTATTGAAAGACATGGCGCTCTACACCCTCTACTGGGTGATGAACCTGCATCGCCAATACGACACCTACCGCGAGCAGCAGAGCCAGCGCGTCTGGCAACGTCACGACATCTGCGCACCCCAGGATTACAACGTTACTGTGCTGGGTTTGGGTGCCGTGGGCAAAGAAGTAGCGAAACGTCTGCAGCTGAACGGCTTCAACGTGTCTGGCTGGGATCGCTTTGAACAACAGCTGGATGGGGTGACCTGTTACGCAGGCCCTGATCAATTGGGTACCTCTCTGCAGGCAACCGATGTGCTGGTGAACTGCCTGCCAGTCACCCCCGACACCATCGGTTTTATCGACAGCACACTGCTGAGCCAACTGCCGCAATCCGCCGCACTGATCAACATCAGCCGTGGCGATGTCATTCGCGACGTCGATCTGCTGGCGGCATTGGACCGTGGCCATCTGAGTCATGCAGTTCTGGACGCCTTCAGCATTGAACCGCTACCCGAGTATTCCCGTTTCTGGCGTCACCCCAACGTGACTGTAACGCCACACATGTCGGGCGCGACCTACGCCCGCTCGGCGGCGCGACTGATCGCAGACAACATCTTACGCATCGAAAACGGTGAGGAACCGTTTCCGCTGCATCAACACCCTGCCCGGATCGCTGCCTCGGCATAAGCGAACCAATCCGGACATCATAAAAACAATAGAGAGATGAAAAGATGACAACCACACAAGAGCTAACACTGGAACAGCAGCAGGAACAGGTTCGTATCGATCTGGCAGCGATGTTCCGCCTGACCCATCTGTTTGGCTGGGATGACACCATCTGGAACCACATCACCGCACGTGTACCGGGTTCCGATCACCACTTCTACATGCACCGCTTCGGTCTGAACTACGAAGAGGTCACCGCTTCCAACCTGATCAAGGTGGACGAGGAAGGCAACGTGCTGGAAGGCCCAAGTGATGTGAACACCGCCGGTTTCATCATCCACGGCGCAATCCACCTGAGCGACAGCCACCGCAACAATAAGTTTGTATTCCACGCGCACCCGAAATCCTGCACCGCCGCGACAGCATTCAAAGAGCTGCCGTTCCTGGTACAGGACTCCTCCATGCTGTACGGCAAGGTTGGTTTCCACGATTGGGAAGGTCTGTCTGTAGATCCTGAAGAGCGTTTCCGTATCGCTGAAAACATGGGTGAAAACAGCTGCCTGATCATGCGCAACCACGGCTTCCTAACTGTGGGTGAAACCGCCGGTGAGTGCTTCATGAACATGTACTACCTGATCCGTACCTGTGAAGTGGCATTGCAGGCGACCGCGTCCGGCTACGAGTTGGATCACGGCGATCCGGCACTGTGGGAACTGGCTGCCAAGCAGT
>NZ_CAXRBQ010000110.1:0-6675 GCF_964228735.1 Pontibacterium sp.
AAGAACAAAATGCAGGCACTGGGCGCAGCGATGAGAAAGCTGGTCCACCTGTGCTTTGGCGTGGTGAAAAGCCAGGAAAAGTTCCAGCTACACCCGCTCTAAAAGCGTTTGTAGCCAGAATCGAGAGATGGTATCTACAAGATGCATCAAGCTCGTTCCCATGCTCTGCGTGGGAACGCATACCTGTAGGTTGGCCAACGCAACGCGTTGCCCAACACATCAGGTATACAAAGAAGATAAAAGAAAACGGAGCCGTCCCTAACTATGAGGGGGGAAAGGAACGGCCCCGTTGGGATGGGAAAAGAGAAAGGGACTTAACCTCAGAAACTACCGCTCAAACGTAACCACACATTACGGCCTAGTTCTGCCACCTGCACCGGATCGCTATCCAACAGGTAATCGCGGCTTTCGTGCAGGGTGTAGAACTTGTCGAACAGGTTATCCACGCCCATCGCTACGGTTACCCCCATCGGCAGTGTGTACTCACCATGCAGGTTTACCAGACCATACCCCGGCGTTGCACGTACATCCTGACCACCACAGGTTGAGCTGCTCAGACATACATCGTTCTGCGCATCCACCAATTTCCACTCAACACCTGCCTTCCAGTTGTTACGCACGTAATCCAGGGAGTTGGTCAGCTCCAGCGGAGAGATCCGCGACAGATCCGTACCGTCATCCTCATTACTGCCCTGCAGCCAAGCCAGGGAGCTACCCAGAATGATGTTGCTGTTCAACTGGTAGGTCACCTCAAACTCCACCCCGTACAGTTCGGCGTCGATATTGCGGTAGATATCACCGCCACTGACGGTCTGGCGCAGGATGTAGTCATCCACACGGTTGTACCAACCACTCAGCATCCAATTCAGGTCATCCGTGTTGCTGGCCAGTGCCACTTCCAACTGGTGGTGCTTCTCCGGTTCGATCTGTGGATTACCCACCCATTTGGAACCCATGCCCATCATGTTGGCCTTAGCGATATAACGCTCGGTCGCATCAGCAGTGCGCACACTGCGGGAAACGGTGGTTTCGACGCTGTACTGATCATCGATACGGTGTGTCCAGCTGATCAGGCCACCCACATTATCTTCGGTGCTATCCGTATCGGTGGTGCCGTATTTCTGGTTGTAGAGGTTGGTTGGGGTATTCACGCCGCCCATACCAAAGGCTTCGTTTGCACGGCTGGCGCTGGCGTCCACACGGTCGTACCGCAGACCCGCCTTCAGCACATCATCTTCACCCAGCGCTTTTTCACCTTCAATAAACAAACCGGTCTGGTCGATCGCCACACCCGGCCAGTGGCTGAATACCGCCGCGCCGCTGGAGATCATATTCGCCTGGGCGTTACGGTCGTTGTTCTGCATATCCACACCAAAGGTCCAGTCGATATCCGCAGCGTTGGCTTCCAACAGCACACGGAAACCTTCGGTATCCGAGTTAGACGGCGCTTCCATGGTGGCGTTTTCCATCAGGTGTTCCACATCGGACTGGTACAGGTCCACACGCAAATATTGCATCGGTCCGCTTCGGAAATCGTGGGTCAGTTTCAGACGGGTACTTTCAGAATCGGCAAACGGGCTGTCCATCATCGCCCCCGGGAACTCTACATCTTCCTCGCCGGATTTTTCAAAGCTTGCTTCCAGTGTGGTGTCTTCGCTCAGACGGATACCGGCCAGCAATGCGTTGGAATCACTTTCGTACTCCGCATCCACCTTGTTGCCGTTGCCGTCTTCGTAATCCTGCGCTTCCGAGTGATGCGCGATAAAACGCACGTAGGCGTCATCGTCACCCATCGCGGCATCGAAGCCGATTTCACCTTTATCACCGTTGCCCTCGTAACTGCCCGCCAGCTCTACGTTATAACCCTTCTCGTCAATCAACGGCCAGTCACGCTCAAACAGCACGGTACCGCCGGAACCTCCGCCACCATACACCACGGTGCGGTTACCTTTAATCACGGTCACACGGTCGTAGCTTTCAACAGAGGTATACGCGGTTGGCGGGTCCATACGGTTGGGGCAACCGCCGTGGATGTAGCCACCATCCAGCAAGATATTCAGCTGGGTCTCTTTCTGACCACGGATCACCGGATCGATAGCGCGACCGCCCATACGAATACCGGATACGCCGGTCAGACTTTTCAGCAGCTCACCGCCATCAGATACCGGCGAGGCCTGCACGCCGGTCGTGGTTTCACGCACGGTGGTTTCCAGCTGGGGCAAACCGCGGTTGATCTCGATAATCAGATTCCCTTCCGAGTCAGACGCCTGCGCCATGGTAGATACCGCCATTGCGACGGCAACGGTGAGTGCTTGTTTATTCACAACGAACCCCTTTATTAGAACTCTCTAAATTGATGGCGGCAGAGTCTAATCAAAAGGATTCCGTTTTCAGATGTGACACGGCGTCGCGCGGCAGGATGCCGCGCGTCATCCTGTCGCATCTCTATGAAAGCAAAGACTTTTTGCGTAAGGGAAAACCACAAATGCGTCAAAGTTTCCAAAAATAAACTTTTGGATAACGATGGTCACATTTGATTCATAAAACGGTATGATAGCGGCCAATTTTTACCCAATACAGAATACGTATTAACCATGGGATCTGTTCGGTCACTGCACCTGGCCGTCTGGAACCCCTAACCGTTATTTTCGGGGACTAAAAATGCAGGCAACCAACCACTCAAATGGCCCGCTGACCCTGTCCGATCTGGAACAGAAGGACGCTTTCGTCGCGCGCCATATTGGCCCATCCACAGCCGAACAACAGGCGATGCTGCAGTATTTGGACGTGAACTCGCTGGACGAGCTCATCGACCAGACGGTACCGGAGGCAATCCGCGTACCGGCACCGATCAACCTGGCCGAAAGCCGCACCGAAGAGGAAGTACTGACTTACCTGAAAGAGGTTGCGAGCAAGAACGTCATCAACCGTTCCATGATCGGTATGGGCTACACCGATACCATCGTACCGAACGTGATCCTGCGTAACGTGCTGGAAAACCCAGGCTGGTACACCGCGTACACCCCTTACCAGCCAGAGGTGTCCCAGGGTCGTCTGGAAGCCCTGCTCAACTACCAGCAGATGGTTTTGGACCTGACCGGTCTGGACCTGGCCAACGCCTCCCTGCTGGACGAAGCAACTGCGGCCGCAGAAGCGATGACCCTGTGTAAGCGTATGGCGAAAGCCAAGAAAGCCAACGCCTTCCTGGTGGACAGCAACGTACACCCACAGAGCATCAGCGTGATCGAAACCCGCGCCGAGCCGCTGGGTTACGAAGTGATCGTCGGCGACCTGAACGAACTGGTCGACCAGCACGAATTCTTTGGTGTGCTGGCTCAGTACCCGGGTACTGAAGGTGAGATCAACGACTACGCAGCGCTGATCGACAAGGTTCACGCTAAGAAAGCCCTGTTCTGTGCAGCCGCTGACATCATGAGCCTGGTCCTGCTGAAGTCTCCTGGCGAGCTGGGTGCCGATGTAGTCTTCGGTTCTGCCCAGCGTTTTGGTGTGCCGATGGGCTTTGGTGGCCCACACGCGGCATTCTTTGCCACCCGTGACGCCTACAAACGTTCCGTACCGGGCCGTATCATCGGTGTATCTGTCGACGCACGCGGCAAGCAAGCCCTGCGTATGGCGATGCAGACCCGCGAGCAGCACATCCGTCGTGAAAAGGCGACCTCCAACATCTGTACTGCACAGGTGCTGCTGGCCAACATGGCGGCGTTCTACGCTATCTACCACGGCCCTGAAGGCCTGAAGACCATCGCCGGTCGTATCCACCGCATGGCCGACATCCTGGCGAAAGGTCTGCAGAGCAAAGGCATCGAACTGGCGAATGACACCTGGTTCGACACCCTGACCCTGAACCTGGGCGACAAGCGTGATGCCGCTTACGAAGCCGCGCTGGCGGCAGGTATCAATCTGCGCAAGAACGGCAACGACAAGCTGGGTATCACCTGTGACGAGCGTACCGACCGCGCAGCCGTTGAAGCGCTGTGGACCGCGATCCTGGGTGACAACCACGGTCTGGATCTCAACGCGATCGACGCTGAACTGGCCGGCAACGGCAGCAGCTCCATCCCGGCGAACCTGAACCGTGAATCCGCTATCCTGACCCACCCGGTCTTCAACAGCTACCACAGCGAAACCGAAATGCTGCGTTACCTGAAGAAGCTGGAGAACAAGGATATCTCCCTGACCCACAGCATGATTGCGCTGGGTTCCTGCACCATGAAGCTGAATGCTACCGCAGAGATGATTCCTGTCACCTGGCCGGAATTCGGTAACCTGCACCCGTTCGCGCCGATGGATCAGGCACAGGGTTACAAGCAGATGATCGACGAGCTGGAAGAGATGCTGTGCGCCATCACCGGCTTCGACGCAATCTGCATGCAGCCAAACTCCGGTGCTCAGGGTGAATACGCGGGCCTGCTGGCGATCCGCAAATACCACCAGGCAATCGGTGAAGGCCACCGTAACATCTGTCTGATCCCAACCTCTGCCCACGGCACCAACCCAGCGTCTGCGGCACTGGCGGATATGAAAGTGGTACTGGTTGGCTGTGACGACAAAGGTAACGTCGATATCGCTGACCTGCAGGCAAAAGCGGCAGAGCACAAAGACGACCTGAGCTGCCTGATGATCACCTACCCGTCCACCCACGGTGTGTACGAGGAAGGGATCAAAGAGATCTGCCAGATCGTGCACGACAACGGCGGCCAGGTATACATGGACGGTGCGAACCTGAACGCACAGGTTGCGATCTCCCAACCTGCGGCGATCGGTGCAGACGTGTCCCACATGACCCTGCACAAAACCTTCTGTATCCCACACG
The DNA here is from genome assembly GCF_964228735.1 of Pontibacterium sp. Taxonomy (GTDB): domain Bacteria; phylum Pseudomonadota; class Gammaproteobacteria; order Pseudomonadales; family Balneatricaceae; genus Pontibacterium. The sequence continues at coordinate 4,835 of NZ_CAXRBQ010000110.1, forward strand.
GTGGCGGCGGTCCGGGCATGGGTCCTATCGGTGTGGCAGCGCACCTGGCACCGTTCGTAGCCAACCACCCGGTACAGCAGATCGACGGCCCTAAGGCAGAAAACGGCGCCGTATCTGCAGCACCATGGGGCAGCGCTTCCATCCTGCCGATCACCTACGTGTACATCGCACTGATGGGTGGTAACGGCCTACGTCTGGCAACTGAAAACGCCCTGCTGAACGCCAACTACCTGACCGCAAAACTGAGTGAGCACTACCCGGTGCTGTACACCGGCCGCAACAACCGTGTTGCGCACGAGTGCATCATCGACATTCGCCCACTGAAGGAAACGTCCGGTATCAGCGAAGAAGACGTGGCCAAGCGCCTGATGGACTTCGGCTTCCACGCACCGACCATGTCCTTCCCGGTAGCGGGCACCCTGATGATCGAACCAACCGAATCCGAGTCCAAAGCTGAACTGGACCGCTTTATCGAAGCGATGGTTAAGATCCGCGAAGAGATTCGTCTGGTTGAAGAAGGTCTGATGGACGCAAACAGCAACCCGCTGAAACACGCCCCTCACACCCTGGAAGACCTGATCGATCCAGAGTGGGATCGTCAATACGACCGTGCTCAGGGTCCGTTCCCGGTACCGGCACTGAAAGAAAGCAAAATCTGGCCAACGGTTAACCGTATCGACAACGTGTACGGCGACCGTAATTTGTTTTGTTCTTGTATTCCGGTAGAGGCGTACGCTGAGGATTGATGGTTCCTAAGTGTTGAAACTAAAAAGGCCGCTGGTGGGAATCAGCGGCCTTTTATGTAGCAAAGTCGAAGCATTAACTAGGTTATTTTCCGATAGCTCTAATTCATCTACTCATGTTCAAGCTTCGCTGCAGACAACTTATGATGCAAATTAGAAACAAACCGTAAATTACTTTTTATCACATACCAAACACACCTTGCTTGCATCCAGCACAAATATATCACCACTGATACGCCTCCAATTTTAACGGCGCCCGAAATGGACTCATAAAAAGGCATAACCGGTAATAATACTCGAAGCAAATATACAAAAAGCGTCGAAAGCATAACAAGTGCCGATACTGATATTACCACGACTAAATTTTCTATCCGGTTAGCGTCACCAGTATTTGCAATATATGAAACATCATCCTTTGCTATACTTGCTATCGCATTAGGGTATAAAAAACCAACCCACAAGCCTACGATAGTAAATATTGCCGCTGATATAGCTTGCAGTGAGCCAATAACATTCTTAATATCGTCAAACTGCACATCTCCCGCAGATAGACTGCACACCACAATGATAACCAGTAGCACGAAAACCTCTAGCATCACCGTGGGTAAAATTTCCTCAATAGCGTTAGATAGTTCCGTGTTCATTCTATTATCCTACTTTTTGCTTTTCTTCATCGGATATTTCAGAATGGTTCTCATCCGGCTGTTCAAGCTTATCCAGAGGTTCTAATAGCTCAGTCCGAATATTATTGATTCTATTCAACAAGTATTCTGGTGAGTAATGTTCCTCTCCATCAGATGCAGGAACGGGCAGCTTCGCTCTAACAACATACCTGATTCCGTGACTTAAAACTCAGCTTCGCATCTCCACACACCTGTAACCACGCGGCCTGCGGCGGTAATATGGACGCCATTCTCTATTCACCCAGACAGTGATATCTGAGTATGCGTACCTTCTAGCTGGAACAGTCCAAAACCGAGATTATCACACCCCACGGCGGTCTGGCGCTGGTTGGCCACAGTGTCAACAGAATGACCTCCCTGGCCAAAACCTCGCGCGCCATCGTCAAGCGCCATGGCATCGCTAACATCGATCTTA